>CP065000.1:659000-988500 GCA_016700075.1 Acidobacteriota bacterium
AACCAGTTTTACCTCCAGTCGGTTGTGATCAAGCATAACCACACCGCAGCCCGCCGACGAGTCGATCGAGCCATTCCTAATGCATGATGCATCCGCGTAGATCGTCACAAGAGGCGCATATTCCGCCGCACTCTCTATCGCGCTTTTATTCTCAACTAACTTGGTAACGCTCATTGTCCACCTCTCGTTTTTCTCTATAGGAAACTGGGGCACGGCACCGACGCTATGCCCCCAACTGGCAAAAACAACCTACCTCAGAACTGATCGATGAACGGCTCATTGACCGGTGCCTCGGGAACAGCCGTGCCCGTGAATTCAGGAACGTCCGGCTCGGGGCTGTCAGCAGTACGTTCCTGGTCCGTTTGGCCGCCCGAACGGTTCGATCCGACAAACTCGAATGAGAAGAGCGAGATCTCGGCACCTGATCTGGGCTCGCCCTTATCTGTGCTCCACGGGCTGAACGAGAGCCTGCCGTGGACAAGCAGATGCGTTCCCTTTTTTACATGCTCGGCGAGCGTCTCCGCAGTCTTGCCAAAGGCAACCACATTGAACCAATGTGTGACCTGCATGCGCCCTTCCGGGCCGTTCTTGAAAGAGTTTGAAGCGATCGGAAAGCTCGCGACCGGCGTGCCCTTTTCCGAATATTTCAGGCTCGCATCGCGGCCCGCATTTCCTAGTATCGAGATATTTGCTGACATGGTTTTTTCTTGCTCCTTTTTTGGTTTATTTGTTCTCCGAACGGAACGGCGTTTCGCCATCTGCGAGAGTTTTTCCAGGCGTTGTGCCTAAAATACTGGCCGCCGCTCCTTTCGTTGAATATTGCTCTTCAATTTTCAGGCCGCATGCACAACCTTAACCTGTGTTCGCTGTACATTGGGCTGCGTGAAGAGGCTCGCCTGGATCGTGCGATTCGCGCGAACGGTCTCGTTTAGTTCTGCGTCTCGTGCCCTCACCGCGTCCCACAATTTCTGTTTCTCCTGCCGCTTAAATGCCTTCGCCGCCGGGTCGTTATAGAGACCGAATTTCAGAAAACGTAGCTGTCCAAGAGTCGCCATTTCGATCTTTCGGAGCCAGCGTTTCGCGTCGATTGAAAGTTGATTCTTCAACCTAACTTCCTGAGATTTTGCGACGGTGTTAAGAGCCGTGAACTCCTTAAGGGAAAGGCTTTTGTGTTCCTTAAAATCTGCGTACGCTTTTTTCTTAAGTTCGGCTAAATCTGCCGTGTCCGACGTTCCGCGAATCGCAAGATAGGTTTCTTGATACGAATCGTGACGAAGGCTTCGCAGATGAAAGTCTGAGTATTGTCGCTGCCACATTAGGCGCAGGACAGAAGCGGCGTACTGCATCTCTTCAAAGTCAGGGTTGATTTCCTGATCTACAAGGATCTCGAAACTACCTTGCTTAAATGAGTAGATACGGCGTACCGAACGGATGACTTTGCTGTCGTAGATCTGATCAAGGGAAAGTGCCAGCCATTCCTCGAATTCTCGATCCGAGAACGGATGTCTCGAAGGCATTGCCCAGCCAGCACAGCTGATCATTCGGCGTCCTTCCTGAACGGCATTGCCGCCTAAAGAATGGCCTACAAAGAGCTTAGGAAGCTGTGACGAAAGCTCTCTTGATTCGTATGGAAGACAGTTTGCATCGATCTCACAATCGAGATCAAAGACCACCACCGAACGCTGGCTTGAACTCATCGTTATGCCAATCAGTCCGTTCTCATCAAACTGCTCAAGTTGATCGAAAGTCGTGAAGTCTCTGTCGAGTTCTTCGATCGATTTATCGCCGTCTTCCAGATAGAATTCGGCAAAGTCGTCGAACATCATGCGGCTGATCTTTTGGCGTCCGACACGCCGCAGAACCGCCTGCATTTCATCATCGAAGTTCGGGCATTTTGGCGGTAGCGAACTGCGATTCTTGGCAGCTTCCTGAACTCGCCTTTGGTCTGCGACACAAAGCTTTTGCTCGGTCATTCGCGACTCTTCAAAGCTGATCTCGCGATCTGCCGTAGTCGCCGTAACAGCTTCTAACTGCATACCGAGCAGGCCCATTTCGTGAAGAACCTCATTTACGCTTCTTCGTCTAATCTCGCCGTAGTAGTACGAGGCAATTTGCTCATACTCAAACTGCCCGGCGTCCGGGCTCGCGATTGCTTTTACGCATCTGACGAATTCCTTAGCATCTGTCTCGTCGGACAAAACCTTCATCGCGTATTCGAGCGACATTATCCGCACACGGTCCAACGCTTCCGGTTCAAGTTCGTCGGCGATCCGAACGACAACATCGCCCAAGATCGAGAACTCTTCGAGCTCTCGCCTTCGCAACGGATTCGATGAAAGATGCGCACACCAGTCCTGCATCGGCGAACCGGTATTGACCGGCATGAACGCCAGCATCTGATTATTAGGAGCGTGCTTTCTGAGTTGTTCGATACTTATTCTTTCTGCCATAACTTCCTCTATTGGATCGGCGACCTGCCGAATCGAAGACGCGTGTATTTAAGGGCCACATCTTCAAAACCCTGAATAAAATCACTTTCATTCAGGCTTGAAAATCCCTCTCAAGTTGCGGGAGAAGTATGTTTGGGGAAACGAGATCAGGTCATTTGTGAGAAAGAACTCTTAAACACTTTTGTAGATAGGCGAACGTTTGCGGTGCCCGGCTCTCAAGTTGAGCCCGTCCCGTACCGAGGCCGTCCGCAGGAATAACAATGGTCTGTTCAGCCTTCGAAATTTTGTGAAATAGATCCTCGAATGCGTGGTCGATCGCCGCTTTGTTTTGCTCGAATTCTAAATCCGTAAAGAACGCGCCGTCTCGACTACTCGGGAATTTCTTGGTCGGTATCCCAACACAATTCGGTTCGCCCCGCATGGCTGCGGCCTGGCCGCCGAAGCCCTTGCCCGCGACGTTGTCACCGAACAGGAATATGCGGTCGCGATTGGCTCTTACAAACTCTCTGGAGATCCGTTTCATTCTTACGACTCGATATCGCATAGCTGCCGTTCCTAGTTCAAATAAGCACTGCCGCCTAAAGAGGGCGATCTCTAGACGGCAGTTAAAAGCTATATTGTGACTTAGTATGCGGCGGCCTGCTGGAGTTCGACCGGTGCGGTTTGTGCCGTCTGCATTGCGACTCCGTCTCCTTCCTCATCGCGGCGGCCCGACAGGAATTGGAACTCCTGAAGCACGATCTCTGCTCCCGCCTGCGGAGATTCGTTCTGATCCACCCACGGGTTAAAGGTCAGACGGCCCTGAACGTAAAGACGACTGCCTTTTCGCACGTAGCGAGCAAGTGTCTCCGCCTGCTTGCCAAATGCCGTCACGCGGAACCAGTCGGTCTTCTCCACGCGTCCCTCCGCGCTGTTCCTGAACGAGTTCGAGGCCATTGAAAAGCTCGCCACGAGGGTGCCGTTGTCCGTGATCTTTGTTTCCGGGGTCTTCCCTAAGTTGCCGATGATCGAAATATTTGCTGACATTTTCTTAATTCTCCTGTGTGTTTAATTTTCTGAGGATCACGTTGAGTGACACCCTCAATCCTTCTCCGAAGGCACACCTTTTCAGCCGCTGTTTATTTGATTTGTTTATCGAGTGACAATGGGAATGAGAGGACTTTGAGAATCGCGGCAGCGTCTGACCGGCCGAAAGGCATTAGCTGTCAAACTGAGCTATTCGTCTTGTAGGGATATTCGTTTTCGAGAGGAAATTAAGGGCGAGAATTCAGGGATGATATCGTAGTCGACACCCTTGATGAGGATAGTACCCGCTGAATTTCTTGCGTTCGGCAGTCTTGCTTTTCTACGTAGTGACGTAGATGCGGAGGCTCGTCACCGGGGATGCTCACGAAGCTAGAAACGTCTTCGTTTGAACGCAGGTTAGCAGTAAATTCCTGCTTCCAAGACAACTTAAATATAGAATTTGAACGCAAGAGGAGGTGCCTTAATGTCGGCACTTGCAGTTAAGATTTCCCCAATCTTGTCGGCGAATCGTAGAGTTACAGGCATACCATCTGCGAACTGACAGGAATTATAGTTCAGCTTGGTCAAAGCCATGATATCCGAGAGAACTTGCTTGATATCGGCTGATCCCTTGTTTATCTCAACGAAGAGCGGGTTAGGCACTTCCATTGACATTGCGGTTTGCGTTTTGGGGGCGTACCCGACAGTCCAAAGAAACGCGCTTTTGTCGTCAATAAGGTAGGCGAGGCCTCTCATCACTGGATAATCCCCAGTTTGTCTATATAACTTCAATGGTTTGGACCGCGACATCGATACGCCCACTAGATTGACACCAGAAGGAGCAGCTTGTTGGAACGCATCCCACTCCTCCCTATTGAATCGCGTTTTAGCGTGTATGAATACTTCTCCCGGATTTTGTCCCTTATTTTGCTCGCGATAAGATTCGATGGCTTGGGTTAACAGAGACTTAGCTTCCTTCGGATCTAAATGAAACTCTTCTCTTTCAGGATTCCACCACTCACCTATCTCACCTTTGAAGACCGTCCCATCGCCATTATCCAAGAACATCTGAGCAGCACAACAAGCATTTTTCGGGTTCTTGCTTTTCTCTAGTTGTTTATAGACAAGTCCCAAATAACATACTCCACTTCGTATGTCTGATAGCTTCCATGGCTTCCCTCCCGCCTTATAGAAGACGCCCGTCGAAAACGTCCATGCTAAATGCCCTTCGATTTTTGAGAAGTCACGAATCGGGACACCCCGGCCGTTCGTAAACTCTCGCCAAGCAAGTGTGCTTTCGCGAACTATCTGCGTTGGAATTGTGTGGGTGAGGAGCCGAGCCTTTAATTGGTCATGAAACTGGGCATCAAAAGTGTAAGCGAGAGCTTCCTCTTCTTTTGCTCGATTATCCTCGTCCAACTGGGAAAAGAGACTTGGTGTAAATCGAAAATTCTTTGCCTGAGCCTTTGAGATAGTTCGCTTTGTCTGAACAAGATACTTTGGCAACGTTTGATTCGGACGACAAAACTTGTAAATCTCGTCTGGAACGACTACGAACCAAACATCGACAGTCTCATCGGTATTCTTATTCGCTGTAACAATTTTTTCTAAGAACAAGGAGACAAGGTCATAGGTCCGTTTATGAGTATTCTCGTTATAGAGAAAATGATCGATCTCTTCTTTCCGAACTTCTTGATAATACAGATTATTGGATTCCCATTTGCAATTAAATACGGCTTCAAACCCAGGAAACATTGGCCGGGTTACGTTGTTTGCATTATATGTTGGCTTTTGCAATCCATCGAGAAAGTCTTTAAAACTTTGCAGGCCTCGCTGAGTCGCGACAACACCGCTACGAATACCATATATTTCGTTTACTGGGCCGTACATCGCCAATCCATCCCTCACGTCCGTACATTTCTGGTCGTAAGCAAATAAAAGTTTCGGTTCGGGAATATAAATAAGTGGTTTCATTCGGGTTCTGGAATATCATCTAGGGCATTGTCAATCTCATCAACGGTTCCTATATTTGAAATCTCGACTTCCTCGGACAACGTGTTCTTTATGGGTTTCTTATAAGTTGCAGGTGCGAGGAAAGTTACAGGCTCGGTTCCGACAACGATTTGTTCTTCGCTCCCTACGTCAAACTTCAATTCGCTCGAATTTGTTCCGAGATAGCCAATAAGAGCCATAAGAAGTCGGCGCCATTTTCCATTCCACCAGTTCTTACCCAGTCGTCGCCTCGCGGAGTGTTGCGCGGCCTCAGAATCTATGAGATCTATTCCATTAGTTGTGAAGAAAATGTGAGATGAGAAGACGAAAACGGGAAATGGGTAAAGCTTCGCTGATGGCGAAACACCGTAATGCCATGTATTTTCATGATCTTTACCAAGTAACTGTACTTTATTGAACTTATCCCGTTCTAAAGTGTCCTTTTCAATCCAGTAAGCCACGCGATTTGACATCTCGTAATCGCGTAAACCTGCTTCAACCATAAATCGAGCAGAAGCTTGGTTAAGTAAATCGACGACAAGTCTCTTACATTCAATGGGACGAATAAAATTCGTCTCTTTAATGGTACCCGTAAGAATATCAATCATGGGAATTCTGACGCTCCAACTGCTAAGGTAAGTACTCGTTTCCGGAAATTCATCAATAAAATCATATTCCCACGCGAACGTAGCAAGATATTTACCGTATCGGGCAGTGGGATATTTAATCCCCGGCGAATTACGATTTTCGATTACGCGGCGTGGAAACTCATGAAAGCGTAACTCCTCAGGAAATGAAATGATCGGGAACCAATTGGATTGGTAAACTTCTTCTTCGGCAATAGCTCCCTTGTCGTGTAAAAATATTTGCTGGTATAGCAAGGAAGTTAGTTCGGGATTTGGACTACTGCACGGAACCTCTTGCTTTTCCAGAGCTTCTAGCAGGTCCCTTAATCCAGCGGCCCAAGAAGTCCTAAAATTTACAGCATTTAGTCTAACGGCCTCGATATTAATATCGTCGAACGAAAGATTTTGATCAATCATCAGCGGGATGATAAACGCGTCGTCATCCAACACCTTCTTAACCTTCTCGGCTACCGCAAGTTCTTTCAGGACTCCTTCCCTTCGATTCGAGAAGACGGATAAAACGGGCAAGACTTTTATGCTATTCTCACGTATTTCCCTTTCAATGGCTGCCCAATGATCAACCCCCTTGTCTAAGAATTTAAGATCGCACCAAACCTCATAGCCTAATGCGATAAGTTTCAACGTGATCCATTTGGTGAATTCATTGTCGATTACCGTATCGCCATGGCTAATGAATAGGGTTTTTCTCATCTTTTAGGTTTTGATTATAGCCAAATTGCGACCGGGAAGCAGGTCGAAAAAATCGGACAGATCAAAATCAAATTGGAGAGCAGGATCGCAGTGCACGGACCATCGAGACAGGTTTACAAATGCATGGTTCAAAAATACCCATTTAGGTGCAAAAATAAACCAATGCTGGATGATTAATGCACCAATCCGATTAGCAATACGTTTCAACGTCCTCATCAATCCGGAATGACCGATTCCTAGTTGCGAAGCCGCCCTTGTTCGATTGTTGTTATTGATCGCGAGGGCATTTCTGCGCAGATCTTGTTCCATTCCCCTAAGATACAATCCGATCCCATCGCCGGCATAGCGTGAACAGGTTGCGCGGCACACATCTTGCACCAGGCTATTCACCGAGCAAACACAGATCGAGAAATTCGAGACGTGCTAGATAATTTTTGTTTACATTTGCGCGTCGTAAGTTGTATAACAGTCAATACTTAAGCAGAACAGGAGTTTAATGGCCGGTTAGAAAGAAGGTAACTTTTCTAACCTCTGAAAAAGCGTCTCTACGAATAATGCTAGTTATCGATAAGAAGGCTGGATAACGCCAGTAGTTAAATTGATCCTGTCCTAACAAGTCCAGTAAAACGAATAAAGTTGTGGATAACCCGATCCTTTCCAAGTTGCAAACCTCACCAGGCGACCCACCGAGTGGGTCTGACGGTGCGTTTGATCGGGAGGGCTTCTTTGCGGAATCGTTAAAGCTGATTCGCAAGGTAATCGCTGGTCGAAAATCCGTCCCAACGAATGACATGCCGGATATTTCGCAAGAGGCTGCGTTAAGGCTTTGGAAATGGAGCACGAAGTTTGATGAGAAAAGCTCGCAAATGGCAGAAGGCGATTGGAAGTCATTCACCGCGCGTACCGCTCACAACGAAGTAAACCGAAACCTCTCAACTCGAAATAAACGGATCGAGGTATCTCTCGATGAAACTGAGGCGCTCGATGGCGGGATCGATGCTTCGTCCGCAGAAACTTTTGTTTTAGTCAAAACGGTTTGGCAGGGTATTTGCAAGCTGAGTCTTTATCAACGCCAAGCGCTTATTTTCAATTCGGTAGATCTCGTGCTTTATCTTTTCCAATTTGGAATCGAAGAGGATGAACTGTTAGCAAAGCTCGAACTGACAAAGAAGTCTTGGGAAAGGATTTCAACACAAATGCCTCTAACCGATATTGAGATCGCTAAGATAGCAAATCCGAATTCGGCCAATGGCCAAAGATCGACAACCGCAGGCGCGATTAAGAAGGCGAGATTTGACGCTCGCAAGAGACTTAAGGAGTTGATGAAATAAATGAATCAAGATCACTTATCAGCTGCTGAAGTCGCCATGTTTCGTGAAGACAGTTTTTCTTCCCGATCGATCGAGATCGGCCGACATCTCCTCGCCTGCAAAGAATGTCGAGCAAAACTGCCATCAGTAACTCCGCAGGAGTTCCGGAACTGTGTTCTCGGTGCAGACGGCTTAGGACTGGATGAATCTGAATACAAGTACCAATTTTTCGATTTTCCGATATTGTCCTTTGCGAGGGTAACAGCATTTGCGGGGTTCGCAATTCTGCTTCTGGCGGGGATCTATTTTGTTGGTGTTCAAAAGTTCAGTACGTCGAATACTGTTGCAAAAAGCAAGAATAACGCAGTCACGAATGAGTTAAATCCAGTCCCGGACACCGTTGCCAATCAGACAACTCACGAGAAGGAACAGTTATCGATAAAGAGTGTGGACGTGCCAAATAAAGATTCGAGACCAAAGCCCCTTTTGACAAAAACCGACCAAAGGAAAGTGGCAGGCGTTACAGCAAGCGGGCCAAAGTTGCAGAACGCCGAAACTCGCGGAAGCGAAAACCCTTGCTCGGGCGGGGCCAGGATCAGTCTTGAATCAAAATCCGATGGGAAAGAGGTCTTTCTTAGATGGAATTCTGTAAAAGGGGCTGAGTCCTACGACATATATATTTCCGACCTCGATGAGAACATGATCGATCATTTCGAATCGAAATCTCAAACATATTACCGTTCTGCGGTGAGGCTTGATCCGGCAAAGTCCTATCGCTGGAAGCTGATCGTTACGCTAGAGAACGGCAAAAAGATCGTTGGTCCGGCCCAAACTCTTACCTCGGGAACAGCCACGGAAGACAACATAAAATCCGGAGCTATGGAAAGACAACGAGGATCGTTTGAAATGCGGTGTGTGGAATCAAAATGAACAGAGTAAGTCACAACCAAATGAAGATTCATGCGCTGGCGGTTATCATTTCCTGCTTGCTCAGCTCCGTGCGGGCGCAGCAATCTGACAATTTTCCAGTGCCAACCAGCTTCCGTTTAGAGGGTATTCCGCTCATCAAGAATGATGATGTTAAACACCTATTCTTCGAACCGTCTGCGATAAAGAGCAATTTGATCTGGGACGTTGATCGAACGGCTCGCAAACTACTTGTCACCGATGAGAAGAACGCCATTTACTCAGTGGATTCTCCCTTAGCCATACCAAAGTTGGTCCTCGACGGAAGGGTACCAAGCACTCTTCGAGTCAATCCAACTTCGTCCGTTGTGGCCTTCAACAATGACAAGGAAGACCCGGATAATTATGCCCTGTTCCTTTGGGACGGAAAATCTGAGGCTAGAAAGCTATCGAGTTTTAACGGCAAGGATGATTCAGTCGATTCGTTTGTGTGGGATCGTGACGGAAAAAGCATCTATTTCACCCTGAACGACTATGAGGCAAAAACGACAAAGCTCTGTCAAAGCGATCTAAACGCGAGCAAGTGCTTTGCAGTGGATCTTAAGGGCCTTTGGAATGTAATTGACAACGACCGTGGCAACGTATTGCTTAAGTACTGGAAATCTTCAAGCAACCAACACATCTACGTATACTCGACAGGAAGCGGGAAACTCACCCCCCTCTCCGAATCAGGAAATGCAACTAAGGCATTTTTCTTCGACGGAAAGCCACTTGCTTTAAGCGAAGACTCCCCCGAATGTGGTGGAGGTCGGTGCCTAATCTCGGTTGATCCGCGCACCGGAACCAATGAGATTATCAACCTTAAAAATGTGCACGGACATCTGGGCGACCTAAAACCTTCGCCTGATGGAAAATCGCTATTGATTCAGGAGGCGTTCGACGGAATCGACAGTCTATGGATCGGAAAACTGAAGAGCAGAAGTATTGTGCCGGTCGTTCCAAACTTTCTAAACGGTTCGTACGTTGTTTGGAACACCCGTTGGCTTTCTAGTAGCGAAGTTCTTTTCACAGTCGAGAACATTGGTCAACCCGCGTTCATAAAGTCGTTCGATCTAAAAACTAAAAAGACAACAGTTTGGACGAAGCCCAGACTGCCAGATGTGCTTTCCGGCACAGTAAAGCCTCCGGAGACAATACGCTGGAGATCTTTTGACTCTAAGGAGATTTCGGGTTACATCGTAAAGCCCGCCAAGATTGAAAAGAAGAGTCCAGTACTTGTTTTCATCCATGGTGGGCCCCAAGTAATTGACCGTCCGACATTTAGTTCTCTCGATGTCCGGTTTGCGACGTTTCTCGGAGTGTCCATTATCCACACCAACATCCGAGGATCTAGGGGATTCGGAAACGACTTTATGGACGCGGACAATGGCTCCAAAAGAGAGAATGCCGTTCGCGACATTAGCTCTCTTCTCGATTGGATAAAGAAGCAGCCGGACCTCGATGCGGATAACGTAATTATACGTGGCGAAAGCTACGGCGGGTTCGTCGCTCTAGCGACGGGGCTTAAGGAATCTTCCCGAATCCGGGCGGTCATCGCCGAATATCCGCTCGTGTCGATCAGGAATTATCTGCAGCAAAGTTGGATTGATGAATTTGCAAAGAATGAATACGGAGATCCGAAAGACGAAATCTTGATGAAAAAGCTTGATGAGCTTTCGCCGCTGAACAATGCTTCGAAATGGAAAGGAACGCCGTTGTTCTTGACCAGGGGAAAACTCGACTCAAGGGTCCCGGAAGGGGACGTTCTTGGTCTCAAATCTCAACTTCGAGATGCAGGGGCCGATGTGTGGTTCATATTTGCCAATGAGGCGGGACATGGCGTCTCGGGACGCTTCGTCACGGCGGCTATGTATGAATTTATTAAGACTCACCTAAGGAGGAAATGAAATGAAACGAACTAAAGCACTTCTCTTGGCGTTGACCATGACAACTTTGTTGGCTGGCAACATTTTCGCGACAGGCGGGGTATTGCCAGCGGCCAACAGCATCGTCACATATGCGTTGACGGCTCTGCTCTCGCTCGCGAGCGGCAACGATCAATGTCCCCTGCGGCAATGTACAAATTGTAGGCCAAATAATGAGGGCGGAGACAGCGGTGATTGTCGACCTACACCGGATTAGGAGTAACGTTGATGAGAAACATACCGAACATGTGGGCTAATGCGAAAAGGTCGATCTTGGTCATTTTCGCATTAGTTCTCATGTCGGAAACATCTCTAAGCCAGCCCGACCGCCAAAGCATATCTACGCTCTATTCAAAAGGTTACTTCGAAGAATTAGCCAAAATTGCACCCGCTCAGATTTCAAGACTCTCTCAATCGGGAAGGGTCGCAAAGGCGTCTGATCTAGCCGTCTTAACTTGTCGGACCTATATACAATTGGGGCAACCTGACGAAGCTGCTCAAATCGTTGAGCGAGTCATTTCCGATTCCAGCCTACGGACTCGCTCGCCGGGATCTGTCACATCTCTTTACCTGTGTAAGGCCGCAGTTTCTCGCTCGAAGCGCGATTTTGGAGCGGCGCTTGAAAACCTACGATTAGCGAAGTCGATATCGGCAAATGACTCAGCATCGCTCGCAGCTTACCAGTTGGAGGTCGGTCGGACTCTATATTCAGCGGGTCATGATTTTGCAGCGATCATATGGTTGGAAAAAGCTGAGAAAGAGGCTCTGGCGAACGGCCACATGTCAATTTACTATGACGCACTACGATTTTTGAGCTTAGCTTGGACCGCGAAATTCTACTATGCCAATGCCCTGACTTATGCGGAACAATTAGTCGAGAAATCTTCGATAGGAGAATTCGAACATCGAAACAGAATCGCACATCTTGAATTAGCGAACCTGCTAGATGTAACTGGCCAGCCACAACGATCGAAGGATCTGTATCTCAAGGGTCTTGAGCTTTCGACTCGAGCTAGAGTGAACTATCACTCCGGACAGTTTCTTTCTAGCCTACTACTGCGATCGTTATACGAGAATGATATAGAAGCCGCTAAGAACTACCTCGTAAGATTGGAATCAATCGATAAACAAAAGCAATTCAAGTTTGAGCGTCTTCTTGGAAGGGCCTTGGTCGAGAACTTCAAGGGAAACCGAGTGATTTCCGAGGAGTATTTTTCAACGCTAGCAAACGAGAAAGGCACTTCCGACTTCATTGTGCCCTATTGGAAAAGTACGATTGCCGAGCGAGATCAGAATTGGAAAGAACTTATCAAGAATGCGCATCATCTACGTAAATTGACGGAGGATGAGAATTTTCAAGACGACCTTCCCCGGATCTATTACAAACTCGCATTGGCTTCATGGCGACTAGGCGAAGAGAAATCGGCGAGAGAACATGCGGCAAAATCACTCTCATTGTTCGAGCCATTTAGAAACGCAACGAGAGTGGATCTTTCGATTGCAATGATGGAAGTCCACCATTCCGTCTATCGGCTACTCAGCGAGATTGACGTGACCAGCTCTCCCACGAAAGCCTTTGAATATTCTGAACTACTTAAAGCGAATCTGCTCAGAGACAGAATTGAACGGTCCATGCTGAAGCCTCGTCCAGATCTATCCGATTCTATTCGGAACCAACTTCTCACGACTTCTCGAAACTATATTGACGGAAAGGAAAATCAATCGGCTCTAATAAAGCTTGAAAATGGCATCGTAGCCGATAAGCAAACAGCGAGGCTGCAAACTCAGGATTTCTCGACGCAGGATTTAAAACTTCCGAACGACGTGACGATCGTTTCCTACGAATTCACGCCGTCCGGTCAGCTCCTCGCATTTGTTCTCGAATCAGGAAAACCGCTACGTGCGGTTAAGCTTTTCATTAACGAAGAGCAGGTGGTAAAACTCGCCTCAGAAAACCAAACTAAGATAAAGGATCGCATTTTCTTCAAAATCGATGGGAAAAAAATCTACGATCTATTGTTGAAACCGTTGGACTTGAACTCAAGTCACATAGTTATCGTTCCCGACAAACAATTGTGGAGAATACCATTCCATGCCCTAAGCCAAGACGGTAATAAATACTTGATCGAGACGAATACGATTTCGTATTCACCTTCAGTTTATTTGCTGAAGCAGCAGCTTTCATCCGAACCGCCACGAAGACGGACTATTCAGATTTTTGCGAATGATACTTTCAACCGCCAGATGCTAGTCTATGTAAATAGCGAGGCAATAAGTATTGGAAAGTTATTCGGAAGTTCACCTCGGCTGAATGCCACTAAATCGGATTTCCTCAAATCTTCCGCGGACGCTGACATCCTTCATTTCTCCATGCACGCCCAACTCGATAGCGAAAATTCTCTATCTTCATTCCTTGCCTTTCAGCAGAATGCCGCAGACTCTGGCCGGTTGACCCAACGATCTCCTATCGGTTCGCCTTAAGCCAAACAACTTAGCATTTCTGGCGTCCTGTGACACCAGTAAAGTTCATAACGGTGAAGGATTGATTAGTATTCCCTGGGCGTTGCTGGCTTCTGGAAGTTCTTCAGTAGTATCTTCGCAGTGGGAAGCAAATGACAGGTCAGCAAGTATCTTCGCCCAGACTTTTTACCGTGAGTACCTAAGTGGTCGCTCAACGTCAATCGCCCTACAGAAAGCAGCAATTTCAATGATTCAAACTAAGGAATATGGATACCACGAACCCTACTTCTGGGCAGGCTTTACTATTCTTGGAGATTTCAGATGATTCCGATGTTTAGAACCGACGATCGCGAGCGGCCTATATATTTTAATCCGCCGATCACTGTAATCTAAATAAATCGAAGAAGTGTCTTAATATTCCTTTTATCGATGCGGGAGTTCTGAATTAAAGAACTTCTGGCTCTTAGCATGGCACAAAGTTCGTCTTCCGCTCTGACCATGTCTTCCGCACGATGGCAGCTGACGTAGCACTTGCCGCTACCGCACCAGCATTGGCTATTTGAGTTGATGGTGGCAGCTAGGAAGAACGCATCGTGGTTCATTTCCGGCCCCAACCACAGTTTGCCGTTCGTCTCGTCGAACAAATTCCATTTCACGAGCCATACGAGCACATGATCCGTGAAGTCTGCAACTGTATCTCGCTGCCATTCCCATACGTCTTCCCACGCGGGATAGGCGCAGCTCGCTCCGTCGCCAAAAGTGTGATCACCCGGTCGCCGCACGAGTATCGGGTCTAGCATGAAGGCCCGAGGATGTCTCGAGCCGCCTGCGTGTTCGATCCGCACTTTGAAACTGCGGTTGGGGCGTTTCAGGTACTTGCGGATCGACGGCTTGTCGTGCGGCCCTTTGCATCGCGGGTTGTGCAGGATCTCGCCGTCCTCGCCGATCATGATGGGACGGTTATAGTGCAGATCGTAGATGATCAGGTCGAAGTTCCGAAGTGAGCCGATCGGCTGGAGCCAGCCTTCCCATACGGCCATGCAGGACGCATCGCTTCCGTCCCTGATCAGGGTCAGAGCCGGGTAGCGGTCCGCCATGGCTTTTATGCTCGCATCGAGACGTCTGGAGGCCTGAGACATCTATTCGCCTCCGAAAGCCGGCCGAGGAACAAAGATCCGCGGACCGGAGGAAGTGCCGTTCGAGTGCCCGGCGGACGCTGACTGCGACTTGGACTCCGGCACCTCGCCCAAGATCGCGGTCCAGTTGTCGTCATCGACGAACTCAAGTGCGAACCGTGCCGCATCGGACAGCTCGAATTTGATCGCGGTGTTGAAAAGCTCGGACAGATCGTTGCCCGTCGGATTCGCCGGATCTTCGATCGTGATGTCGTCGATGTTGTCGCGAAGCTGGGTCAAAAGGTGAATCAGCTGATCGGTCAGGCTCTTATTCTTCTTGTCCTTGAGCAGCTCGATAGTAAGCAACTCGAGGATGAAGTTGCGGACCGCCATTTTGTTCCGTACTCGCCAAAGCTTGCCGAGACGGATCGCCGGGATCGCGCCGCTATCCTTGACGTGGCCAATGTGAACGTTCAAGTTCGTCTTCTGTCGGCCCTTCTCACCGGAGTGACGATACAGAAAAACATCGTCGCGGTCGTCGTCGACGTATCGGCCAGGTACAACATCTATGTGATAGTCCTCGATTTCGTCCGAGGCCTTGCACTTCAGGCGGATAGCGGACGGTTTGCGTTCGAGATAGTAGTCCCCTTCAAAGGTCTCCGCGACATCGTCATAGATCTCCTGAAGCGTGTCGCCGGCAGTGCCGTCGTCATTGTCGAAGTAGCAGATCACGTCAAGATCATAAGAATCTTTGATCATCGTGCCTTTTGCCTTCGAACCGCCGTAGCGGATGCTTGGTGAGCTACCGTACTTCTCGCGGAGAAGTTTTTCCACGTCCGTTCGTCGCTGCCGCAGCAATTTCAGCTCGTCGCCGTCGTTTGCAAGTGTTTGAGATTTGAGAATCTCGTTCAGATATTCTTCGTTAGTCATGGTGTTAGTTGTTTACCTCTAATATTTTTGTGAAACCGCCGAGTCGCTTGTCCTCGTCGTAGACCATAATGGTCGGGTCCGCCTTCGGCATCAGCCCGCGACCGCATGTAAACGCGATCGGTGCCGGAGCGGCCGGGAATAAGTGAAGGGAGTCGAGTTTGCCGTGTTTGGTGCCGATCGCACGCAGGGCGCGCTGATACACCTCGCGGAAATTGTCCAAGTCGTCTTTACGGCGAAGAAACCCGGGATGCGGATCGACGCCGTCGAGCGTAATCTCATAAACGGTCGCGTCAGTTACGACGTCCGCCGGTAAGGCAGCCACGTCGATCGTACCGCTCAACGAAATCAGAAGGGCGACATTCTTGCGATCCTTGCCGTTGCGCAGCATGTGAAATTTGTACCGGACCGGTTCGCCGTCCTTCTTCCACGTCCAGTCCTGAGTGTCGCGGTGCTTCTGATACAAGTCGCATCCGACCTTATCGCCGAGGATACTGCCGGCGTAGATCAAGATCGGCATCGGAGCCAGCGGGAACACCGACAGGTGGCTAGTCTTGTCCTCGCTCATCGTCGTCTCGACCACACGTTCCAGATCGTTCTGTACCTTCTTCTTCGCAAGCTCATAGAACTCCGGCCCTTCGTCCGGCATTGCGTTGAGGTCGATATCGAATCCTTCACGAGTCGCGGAGTATCGCGGTGCGACTGCGGAGTTGATGTCACCCGGCGAAACCCGCTTCGTGGGCTTTGTGCCGATCTTCGCCCGGATCCCGACCGCTGTCGTCTGCCGGTCCGGCGAAGTGCCGGTGAGCAGGAACACGCGGTCCTCGTGAGCTTTCTTGTAAGCCTCAAGCACTTCGCGAGGATGCTCGTTGGGTGAGTCGTCAATCAGCTTGTGACACGGGTGACACAGGAGCATCAGATTGTCGACCTCGTTAATGTCTTCTGGTCGGTTCGAGACGTTTCCCCGAGGGCCGTTCTTACTGAAGGCGACGACGTGGGCCATCTGAGCAAAGTTGCCACGCTTGTGCGTCAGGTGGTGCTCGGTGAGATACCGGTTGCAGCCATCGAACTCACATCGGCCGCCTGCACGGACAAAAAGCAGAATTTGAACAGGCACCTTGATCTTGCGGGTGACATCGATCACCGGAGAATCGGGCGTTTTAGCCTTTGTGGAAGCTTTTGGCTTCGCTGTTGGTTTAGTTGATCTCATAAAAAACAAAGGAATTTCTACTCCCATGCTCTAATACTGGGTTTGCGGCCGATTCCCGACATTTTTTTGTCGGAAAGCTGCAAAAAAATCAGTATTAGATTTCGGGATCGCTTGATTAGGCTATAAATTAGATGGCAATGAACGACTCCCGCCACGATCCGAATGAGACTGTAGCGACTCAGGATGAGATCACGGCAGCAATCAATGCGTTGACGCGTACGGACAAGAAACGGCTTGAACGTGCGGCCAGGTATTACATCAACGGCCTCGGGCGGAAGGCGGTCCGTCGAAATTGGGGAGATCTGCTCAGGGAAACGATCCTGGCTTTCTACCGGCCCGACGGGCGTAAGTGGTACAAGGAACGGGTCGACCTAATGCGAACGCTATTGCTCAACATGCGAAGCGTCGCCTCAAACTGGAAGGAAGCCGTCCACGATAGCGAAGCGATTGTCGAGGCCGAGCTCATTTCCGTTGATGACGAAGGACGGACGTCGTTTTCCATAGAGCAAGTCGCCGGAGAGTCTCCTGATATACAAAAGGAACTTGAGCAACGTGAGAAATTGGAAATGGCAAGAAAGGTTATCGAAGAGCGCGACGTCGCCGTATTGATCCTCGACGGAATATGCGAGGGGCTAAAGGGATCGGAGATCGCAGAGGCTCTCGAGCTCAGCGAGCAGGAGTACGAAACACAGCGGATATGGATGCTTCGAAAATTGCGCAAGGCGTTCCAACGTGGGTGATCGATTGATGCCGAATAACTACGACGAACAATATTTCAATCTGATGAGCTCCTTGGCGGACTCGGTCATCGACATGTCCGATGAAGAGGTCGAAGAGGCGATTCGGGGAGACGGCGACAATGTCGATCAGATCCATACGGTTCTGATGGACACGATCAAGGAGGGAAGGAAACTGGCACTCGAACAGGCGCGCCGTGAGTATGAAGCAGAGAGTGAGCGGTTGCGGACACAGACATACGAACTACCCCAAACCCCTGCCGAGAAACGGGGTCTGATCCAGAAATTGATCGAGTCGCTGAGCTTTGGCCAACAGGAGTTGACCCTGCAGTTCTGCGAATACGAAAGCATGCCCGACGAAGACCTCGATGGGGCGCTGAAACAGCTACTGGAACTCCAGTCCGATACGGAGAAACTTGAGCAATAAGCCGGTGTCAGTCAAGAAGATCTTCGAAGACCTGCCGGTCGACTCCCCGGCGGAGATCGACATCGAGGCGATCGCGTACTACTACGGAGCTTTGGTTGTAAAGGAGAAGTTGCACGGCAGTGCTGCACGGATCATCGGTAAGGGCGATCGTGCGTTCATTACGGTCGACAGTTCGGGCTTGCCCGCTCGGCAGCGATTCTCGGTCGCGCACGAGCTCGGTCACTGGATGATCCATCGTGGAAAGCTTTCAACGCTAATTTGTAGCGAAAGGGATCTATTGACCGGTTGGAAGGTTGACGACCCTGAGCGGAGCGCCAACCGCTTCGCCGCTGACCTGCTGATGCCCTCGTTTCTGTTTGCTCCCGCCGCGAAGAACCGGCCGATCACCTTCGATTCTGTGCGGGAGTTGTGCGCAGAGTTTCGAACCAGTCTTACCGCGACAGCGATCCGACTAGTAGAAAGCGGATCGTTCTCGTCGATGCTGGTATGCTCGACAAGCAATGGTGTGAAATGGAAGTTTCGCGATCGCGACGTTCCGGACGGGATCCAACTCCACGACGAGCCAGGCGCCCACACAAACGCAGCAGAGATGCTTAACCAGAAGACGCCGCAAACAAACCCCGTAGACATCCAAGCGAGCGACTGGTTCACCCACCCAAGATCGAAACACTACGAGGTTTGCGAGGACTCGGTCAAGGTGTACGACGACACGGTCCTGTCACTCCTCTGGTGGAGGAATGAACAGCAACTGGTCGACCTCGATCAAGAAGCCGAGGAACTAGATTTTGAAGACAGTTGAGCCGCCCACTATTAGCTTGACGATGAGCAAGTGTCACGTGAAATAAATTGGAATCCGAAACGATTGCTCGCCGAGTTCTGCCGATAGCAAAGTCTATTGCACGTCGTCGAGCCGCTTAACTGCGTCAAGCATCAAATCAGCATCCGTCTCGGCGTAAATGTTTGTGATGCTCATGTCTGAGTGAGCGAACAGATTTTGAACTATTAGAGGATTGGTGTTCCTTCGAATAAGCTCACTGGCAAAGTAGGTTCTAAGATCGTGAAAATGATAGTTTTCTTCTCTTGTTCCGTCTGGCTTGTTGATCTTGGCCCTTATGAGAACCGGATGCCAGCGTTTTCGAAAATCGACAATTGGAAATGGTAGTTGTTTATCGGCGATTAGGTCCCGTAATACCGATGCCGCAGTTGCATTGATCGGAACGGATCGCGGAGGTCGTCCCTTCGAACCAATTACCCACACTCTTTGATTCTCAAAATCAATCACCTCCTCGTTCAAAGCCAATAGTTGGCCTCGGCGCAACGGCATGTTAACGGCTAATTGGACAAGCCTGTAAAGTAGCTGATCGGATTCAAGTTCCTTCCAAAGAGCTTTCTTTTGTTCGGTCGTGAGTAGGCGCTTTCTTGGCGGTGGTTCTGGTAAGGCCTTCACATACTGCATTGGGTTGCGATCAAGAACGTCCTCTTCGCAAGCGAGACTGAAGATCTTCGACAAAGTTGACATGATCCTATTGATCGAGGAAGGAGATATCGAACTTTTCTTTTTTCGCTGGTTTTTCCCATACTGAAGTTTGTTCCTGCAATCGCGACAATCCTGTGGCGTAATGGTGTGCAGAGGTTGATCCTTTAGGTGTTTCAAAAGAAGCTTAATGTAAAGATTCTTCGCTCCCTTATTGACGTTGTTTTGCTCTACATACTTTCGATAGGTTGTTTCTACAAAGTCTCCAAAAGTTACAGTCGTATCTGTTAGTCCGAATGATCTGTCGAATAGTTGCTTGACCAGTTGCCGCTCGGCGAGTTCAGCTTCTTCCTTAGTGCGGGCTGTCGGAATAACCTGATGAATCGTCTTGTGCCCTTTAACTCGTCTGTATACCCACCAACGAGCGGTCGAATAGGCTGGATGTTTAGCGTTGATCCGCTTACCGTTATATTTCTTAAAAACTGACATACGCTTAGTAATTCGCTAACCAGGCATCCACCTCAGTTCTGTTAAAAGTTGGCCGGCCGACTCCGTGGAACGGTAAACCATTCTTTCGCATCCATCGATTGATCGTTGCACTAGATTTTTTCAAGTACTTCGCGACTTCGGACTTCGTCATAATCTGTGGCGGCTGCGATGAATGAATAGCTTTCTCGATTGCCCCCGCGACGGAATTATCGATCAAGCGAATCAGTTCAGCTTTTTCTATCGTTATTATTTCAACCATACCCCGATCCTCCGATCACCCTTTTTGCAATGTACGTGCCTCAGCTCATAAGGCCTTAAAAAGGCCCGCCTCGACGGCTAAAACGGCAAAAATGCGCCACTCGGCCCAGTTTTGCACCAGCCCTAGAATGTTTCTGAACCAGCGTGATCTAAGGTGATGATTTATGGGAGTTTTGAGCGGAAAATCGATGACAAAAAGAATACTGCAACCAACCTGCAACCAAGTCAAAAAAATGGAGCTTCCAGCAATCGCTGAAAGCCCCGTGTTTATTGGTCGGGACGGCGAGATTTGAACTCACGACCTCTCGCACCCCAAGCGAACGCGCTACCAGGCTGCGCTACGTCCCGAAATACAGTTTTCAGGTTAAGTTGGCATCGGGCTTTTGTCAAACCCTTTGCTTAGAGGGCCTCGTTTGCAAGCGGGTCTCGGTTCAACATTTCTTTTAGTTCATGCAGATGGCTCGATATCGCCTGCAAGGCTTTGGCCTGTTTCTCGTCCAAGCCGCCGGCGGCTGACGATGCGTGCGCGAATTCCGTCGGGAGCGAATCAAATAGCGTCGGTGCCTCACTATCATGCAATGAACTGACTGCGGAAGCCGCCACCGGCATTTTCGGACGATTTGACTCACGCTGATCTGAGATCAATTTCTTACGGGCTCCTGCGATAGTGAACATATCGTCATAGAGCAGCTGTTTTATTCGCAGTGCCGTTTCAACATCCTTTTTACGGTAGCTTCGCTGACCGGATTTGTTCTTTTGCGGCGAAAGCATTGAGAATTCCGTTTCCCAGTAACGCAAAACGTGTGCCTGGACACCAACAAGGTCGCAAACCTCGCCGATCTTGAAAAACAGCTTGTCCGGAATTTCCACAGGTTCATTTTTCATAGAGGTTGAACGTGTTAAAGTTTAATCTTAAGATGAGTCGTTATTTTATGCATATACGACACTTGTGTCAATTGAATCACACATGAAGAGCGAAACGGACTTCATACTGGACCTCAAGTCAAAGTATTCCCTTAACTTTGTCGGCGACGACTGCGCAGTGATACCTAAGGATGCCGCAGCTGACATGGTCATCACCGCGGATATGCTGGTTGAGGACGTAGATTTCCGCCTGGAATGGACCGATCCGTTCCTTTTGGGCCGAAAGGCTCTTTGTGTATCTCTCTCGGACATAGCCGCTATGGGGGCGACCCCGACTTGGGCGATGCTGTCGATCGCGGTCCCGGAAATACTGTGGAAGAGTGATTTTCTTAATGCATTCTATGAAGGCTGGCATTCGCAGGCCAATGAATACGGCGTCACGCTGATCGGAGGCGATATATCACGCTCGCCTGATAGGCTCGTAATTGACTCGATCGTCAGCGGCGATGTCCCCTCGGGAGATGCATTGATGCGAAGCGGATCTCGGCCCGGCGACCTGATCTATGTGTCGGGGACTTTAGGGGGCTCGGCCGGAGGCTTACAATTACTGGAAAAAGGGTTGAGATCTGAGGCAAATGCCGCACGTCCTGAGAGCCGGCTTATAAAATATCAACTCGATCCGACACCTCAGATATATCTGGGTAACTATCTGCAGAAACATAACTTAGCAACCTCTTCAATTGATATAAGTGATGGCTTTTCCACAGATCTTTTCCACATCTGTGAAAAAAGTATGGTGGGATGCCTGGTTGAGGTTAACCTACTTCCGATCGATCCGGATCTGTTGGAGTTCGTCTCCTCAATTGAGGCTCTAGAACTTGCATTGAACGGCGGCGAGGATTTTCAACTTCTTTTTACGGTTCCGCCCGAAAAGGAAAACCTGCTGGACACTCGAAATTTAACAAAGGTAGGCGTGATCACTCCATTGGAGAATGGAATGAAGCTTCTCAACGAAGGCAGATCAAATGATCTGGCACCGAAGGGCTTTGCCCATTTTTAGGCTTTCTTCTGCTCTACCCGCCATTCTTTCTCAGCCTTTTTCTTAATGGCCGGCAAAAGCAGCAGTCTTATTGCGGTAATTCCGAACCTCGCCCATCTCCAATACTTGCGGAATTTTTGTCGAGCAGACTCGTCCGTTGCCACCGCCCTTACCTCGTGGATGAATAATGTTCGATCGGACGATAGCGGCTCTGCCTCCAGCGTCCAAGCGATCTTGACCTGATCGGGTCGATCAAATGAGAAAAAGCCTTCAGGCGGAATAGGTGTAAAAACAACATCTCCCGTCCACGGCTGACAATGGGCTCCGCAGACGATCTCTCGGTCAGGAACCTCATCGAGCAATCCCCAGCCCATCTCAAGCGACTCCTCAAAAAGCCCCACGGGACGCCGCGGCGGGTCCGGACTTCCCCGCAAAATAAATTTCCTCACTTTGATTATCAGCCGGATAAGGCCGATCGACTGCAGGTCGAATTCTTTCGCGGTTCGCATTACGACATCAGCCGGGGCGTGCAGTTCCCTTTCAAATCTCTCCCGAACATCGAACTGCGGAATGAACCTGTCAAGCGGCGATGGCATGCCGACAATTTAGCATACTCCCGCGTGCAATTGTGCCGATGGTTCCCAAGTCCGCAGATGTATGCGACGAGATGTAGGCTTAAATCTTTCTTAAGCAACAAAATATTGTGCTTTACAGAATCGAAGAATTACTGTTAAATATCTGCAATAGGAGGTTTTGGCTGAGAGTTGCTGACAAGCAGGGTACTATTACTGAATTTCTCGTACGAGCCGCTCGGCACCGTTGGTGTCGCGAGAGCGGTGTGTCTGTGGTTTCGCGGAGCGATCTTTGTAGAAGAGAACGACGGCGATAACGTCCTGCGTTCGCCTTCGACGACGTTTCCTGTACCGTCGGTTATCCGTCTGCGGCATTACATTCACGTTCGCCGCAACAACCGCGAGACGACGATGAAGCGTGCGCGAATTTATATTCGCGATCGCTACCGATGTCAGTATTGCGGCGAGCATCGGCATGCAAAAGACCTCACGCTGGATCACATTTTCCCGCGGGCGCAGGGCGGCGAATCGACGCCGCAGAACCTCGTGACCGCGTGTGTGAAATGCAATCAGCGTAAAGGCAACCGCACGCCGGAACAGGCTCGAATGCCGCTGCTGACGAGCCAAAAACTGCTGCGGTTGGGGCTCGACCACGTTTTGCTGTGTCATTACGCGGAAAACCGGCCCGAGTGGCGAAAATATCTGTTCATGGACGACGTTGATGATGACGCTGAAGTGATGGCAGCGTAGCAGAAACGTCAAAAACATGGGATAAGAACGGCCGCGGGGAACGACCCGCGGTCGTTTTTTTATGATTCTGAAGCTATGAGATTCAATACCGAGGAAGAAATTCGCGAGCTGGCGGAGAAATTTGAAGCCGCAGCGATCGCGCGTAATGCGTGGAAACACGCCGAACACCTCGCCGTTGCGTTGGTTTACGTCGAGGATCTCGGCGAAACGGCGGCGGTCGGTAGAATGCGTTCAGGCATACTAAACTTGCTCGAAAACGGTTTCGGACTAGATCTGACAAAGGAAATGCCCTATCACGAGACGCTTACGGTGTTCTGGATCAAGACAGTTGCTGAGTTCAACGCCGCAAATGAGGGCCTTTCGCTGCTCGAAAAGGCGAACGAGCTGATCAAAACGCACGATAAGGACCTTCCGCTGAGGTTTTATACCCGCGAACTGCTTTTTTCAGACGCCGCGAGGGCGAAATTCCTGCCTCCGGACATCAAAAACTAGCAAATATGACGTCCTTAGCAGATATCCTGATACTTAAGAAATGTTTCTAAGCACTAAAAGAATCTTTCTACACGCTTAGAGAATGTTTCTAAGCACTAAAAGAACGTTTCTAAGCACTTCGAGAATGTTTCTACACGTTTATTGAATATTTCTCAACGCTTAGAAAATGTTTCTAAGCACTTAGAGAATGTTTCTAAACGCTTAGAAAATGTTTCTAAGCACTTAGAGAATGTTTCTAAGCACTTAGAAAATGTTTCCTGATACTAAAAAAATGTTTCCTTGCCTTGTTTTGAGGGTGTATCGAGCGTTGGGATTGCGTTATTGGCGGGTTTGCGTGAAAATTTAACGCAAAGCTGGAAAGGAGACGCAGTTTTCGCAACCGTGTCGGCCAATTCGCCGGAAGATATCTTATGTTCAGGTTTTTCAACACTTTATCGCGTCAGATCGAGGAATTTCAGCCGCTTGAGGACGGCAAGGTACGGATGTATATCTGCGGGCCGACGGTGTGGAATTTTGCACACATCGGCAACTTTCGCACGTTCGTTTTTGGCGATGTGCTGCGGCGATATCTGAAATTCAAGGGATATGAGCTGACGCACGTAATGAACCTGACGGACATCGACGACCGCATTATCAACGAAGCGGCGGCGAGAAATATCTCTATAGATGAATTTACCGAACCGTTTACGCAGTATTTTCTTGAGGATTTCGACGCTCTCGGCAACGAACGGCCCGAAATTATGCCGCGGGCGACCCATCACATCGCCGAAATGATCGAAATTATCGCTAGGCTGCTTGAAAACGGCCACGCCTACGAATCCGACGGCTCGATATATTACCGCATCACGGCGTTCCCCGAATACGGCAAGCTGTCGAAGATCAAATTCGAAGGCAATATCACCGGCGGCAGTGAACGCATCGACACCGATAAATACGACAAAGAAGACGCCCGCGACTTTGCATTGTGGAAACTTGTAGGCACAGACGAGCAGCCCGGCTGGGACGCACCGTTCGGCCGCGGTCGGCCCGGTTGGCACATTGAATGCTCCGCAATGGCGATGAAATATCTCGGCGAGACGTTCGACATTCACGCCGGTGGGCAGGACCTGCAGTTCCCGCATCACGAGAACGAGATCGCCCAATCGGAAGGTTCGACCGGCAAGCAGTTCGCAAAATACTGGATCCACAGCGAGTTTCTCAAGATCGACGACGTCACGATGTCGAAATCGAAAGGAAACTTTTTCACGTTCCGGGACTTAGCAAAACAGGGCTATTCGCCGCTTGCGATACGGTATTTATTGCTCTCAGTTCCCTATCGCAAGCAGCTCAATTTCACGTTTGAAGGCCTGCAAGGCGCCGAATCCACGGTCGAACGGCTGCGGAACTTCCGTTCGCTGGTGCAGGAAAGCAACGGCAATTGCGATGAACGCGAGGCGGTCGAACTAGTGATGCTGGCATTGCGAAAATTCACCGTCGCAATGGACGACGACCTCAATACCGCCGCTGCTCTCGCCGCCGTTCACGACATGGTCCGCGAAGTGAACATCATCATGAGCTCTCGCCGCATATCGGCCGAAGAAAAGGACGCCGTGATAGATGCTGTCGCAAAATTCGACGCGGTGCTCGGCATATTTGGGCCCGAGGACGATCAACTACTCGACGCCGACATCGAAGCTCTGATCGAAGAACGTCAACAGGCACGTACAAACCGCGACTTCTCACGATCTGACGAGATCCGCGACGAACTCGCCGCGAGGGGCATCATTCTGGAAGACACAAAAGACGGCGTGCGATGGAAGCGGAAGTAGCGGGATCTACTTAGTGAGTTCGACGACGAAGACCGTCTCACCCGTGACCTTGTATTCTTTTTTTCTCGCGATGTTGTAGCCGCGAGTACGGAAATTGCGAAGCGGCGGCTCGGTTTCGCTCAAATTCTCTGAACGGAAAAGGAGCCAAACGTTTTCAGCCGAGACCTCTGAAATATCTTTCTTTCCGATGCCGTCGAATCCTCTCGGAAGAAAATAGGCGGCGTCCTCATTGATACCGTCAACGCCGGAGACCTTAGTTGCCTTTATCTGATCGGGCTGAGCTCTGCGGTTCTCGAACCACAGATGATACGCAAGCAGATCTTCGAAAACTGCGATCTCCTTCGCCCCAAGTTCCTCCGCATCGCGAGAAACATCGTCCATCACGCACCAGGCATATTCCGCTCGCGGCTGCGTTGTTTGCACTACAAAAGCCGCAGCGGTCAATGCGGCAAGTGACCCGACTGCGATGATCCTGAGTTTCTGCGACCTGATCCCCGTAAAGAAGATCGCAGTCAGTATCAGCATCGGCGCATAAACTATGATCAAGTGACGCGAGCCCCAGATCGAATGCGGCATCAGCCAGCTTACGGCGAATGCTACAAAAACAGGTATTGCGGCGAGAAAGCCAAGCATATAAAATGCCTGTCTGCTCTCCGCGTCCTTTTCGCCGATAAAGTATCCCAACTTTGCCGCAGCTATCAGCAGGAGCATCGGCACCGAGATATAGAGCAAAGTGCTCGGTTCTCCGCTGCTAATCTGATAGTAGAATGGTTCAACAACGTCGAACGCAAAGTTGAAAACTTCGACGACACCGGGCCGCGACATCCAGCCGATGTTTTGCCCGAGCGATGATCCGCCGGCAGCGGCATTTGCCACGGCTATGGTCCATGGAACAAAGGCGATCGCGGTAACGCCGAACATTGCTTTCGCAGCGACAAGCTTTTCACGCCGATACCAAACGAGCACCACCGCTTCGGCAACAACGACGAACCAACCAAAATAATGCGTGTGAACGAGTAGAATGTTCACCACGGTCAAAACTGCGATGCCTTTACTGCTGTTGACGAGCCGCACGAAAAGCCAAAGCGAAAACAGCGACAGCGTCATAAGCAGGCTGTACATTCGCACTTCCTGTGCATATTTGATCAGCGTGCCGTTGACGGCGATCAGGAACAATGCGAGAGCCTGTGTCGCAATTGGAAGTTTGAGTTCCCTGCACAAGGCGATGAATGGTATCAACCCCAGACAGGCGATCACGACCGGAAACAAACGGAGCGACAACAGCCCATCGCCGCCAACGAACATCCACGATTTCAGTAAAAGATAGAAAAATGGCGGATGGATCAGGTCCTTTGCAAGGAAGTAAAAAAACCCGGGAAAGGCGGTCTCAGCGGCATGGACACTGAATATTTCGTCGAACCAAAGACACTGGTCCGACAAACCCCACAGGCGAAAAGCGACGAACGCTACCGCGAGGACGCCGATAATCACCGTGGAGTTTCGATTCATCTAGTTGATCTGAGGCTAGAGATTTACACCATTACAGAGGACGCCATCGATACTCGTATAGCAAAGCGAAACTTCCTTGTAGGTGTCCGAGTCACGGCAAAATGAGAGACAGGTATCGAAGGGTTTCGAATAGATATGTACGCTTACTGCACGTTCGCCGTACTCAACGGGATTAAAGATCTGATGTATCGGCTCTTCGAGTTCTACCTTCGCGGTCAAACAGTCCGACAGGGCGAAAGACGTCGTCTCCCGCAGACAGCAGCGGCCCGTGGCCTCGTCGATCTCAGAGACGGCGAAATTTTGGCCATACAGTTTCCCGATAGGGACGGTCATCCAACACATTTGGCCTGCATGGTCGTGGATTCGCGAAGCCTGTCCTCGTTCCCAGCAGATCGCCATCATCTCAAACCGATCATCTTTGAAGATGAGATTTCGTGTATAAAAATCCGGGCTCCAGTGAAGAAATCGTTCGAGCGAACCTGTCTCAATAGGATTTGCTGCCAGAAATCCGTAAACGCCGTCACACGTAAAATCAGAATCCGGTATTTTCTTGAGGCCTTCGACCAATCTGTCTATCGTTATCATTTCGGTGAAATAATATCAGAGTGTACGCCGAAAAAACTAGAACAACCCGCGGTAGTGCACCATTTTCCTTTCGGTCTGCGAACATCGGCCTTCAGTTAATGGGTCGCCCGTATCGCGGCAACATGGATTTAGGCGCGAACACGTTAAGCCCGTCGTCAATAGCCTCGCAAGTGTATTCTGCCCTGCTCCCGATGGATGAAAGCAATCACAGCAGGACAACTGATTTGAACTGAACTTGTAGAACCAAGGAGCATCGGTATAGACAACATCGACACCGAAAGATTTCATCGCTCCGCCGACGGTCTGGCCGCCGATCGAGATCACTTGCGACGAACCGCCGATCGGTATCGCAGCATACTCCTCGGTGACACGTTTCAAGATCTGACGATAACTCTTCATCGTGTTATACGCATCGGTTATCTGCGTATTGGAACAGCCGCGTGTCAGCGACCCGCAAATGTTGACCGCGCCCCACAGGAATTGGCAGGTTCCGCTGAGTTGGCAATTTGATTTGGTTGTGAAATTACAAAGTTGCGAAACACGAACCGGAGCAACAACACCCACCCGAGTGTTTGCGATGGTGATCAAAATGTCGAGGCCTTTGCGCAACTCGCGTTCGAACGCCTCGTCGCGCGTTCTGCAGTGGTTGTTCGGATCGAGATCGGCACTTGAGCATGAAGCGTTGATCTTCGTCAGCGTTCCCGAGCAATTATCGTTATGGCCGAGGAATACCGCCGCCAGCTTCTGCCCCGATTGAGCGTCAAGATAGGTGCGAACATTCGCTGCCTGCGACGCAAAATTGTTCAACAGCGTCGCCCCGGATGCCGCACTGCTAGGCGTTCGTGCCAAGATGCCTGTGCCCGACAGACACTGAAGCCGTTCGCGGATGCTGAAGACGCCTTCGCTGCCGGCCGAACAAAGATTCGATCCGCTGGTGCTGCTCGTCAGCCAGTTGAACTGCTCTTGGTCGCCGTTTGAGCAAGGAAAACTGCTTCCCGCATTGAAGCCTTTAGAAATGCTGTCGCCTGAGACGTCAATAGCCTGAATGGACAGCTGGGCAAAAGCGACGGACGCAAAAACGAACACCGACATCAGCGCTGCACCGACGAGATACTTGAACATATTGTTTCGGAACTGTTATTGAATAACGCTCTGATTTTGTTGGCTTTTTCGCAAAAAGTCAACGAACTCAGAAGAGTTTCTGGTCAGGCCCGGGAATGTTGAGACGACGGCACCCGTGGGTTCCAATACAGCATAGAACGGCAAGGCGACGGTTCCGAACATGTCCTGCTCCATCTGCTGGTTTCGTTCGTAAACAGGGCCGTTGCCATCCGTGTAGAGCTGGACGAGAATGAAATTTCGCATTTCGTCCTCGACCTCCTTCAGCGGGAAGATGTTGGCTTCCATCCAGCGGCAATTCGTGCAGGTGTATCCTGTGAAATCAAGAAATACGCGGCGGTTCTCGGTTCGTGCCTTGGCCATTGCCCCGTCAAAATCGTTTACGATCCATTTGAGTTCTTCCTTTCCGCCGCCGAACAACCGGGCTGAATTCTTGTTTAGATCCGGGGGCAGAAATGACTCAAGTTCACCGAGCTTTGCACCGAAAAGGCCGGTCAACAAATAGAAGCTGATTGCTAAGCTGATCACGGCAGAGATCATTCGTATCGAGCCGATGCGTTCCGGCCGTGAATCATGAGCTAGTTGGAATTTGCCCAAAAGATAGACCGTCAAAACAATGCCGATGGCGATCCAGACGGCAAGTACGACGTCGCGCGTGAAAATGCCCCATTTCCATACGAGGTCCGCATTCGATAGGAATTTCATCGCCGCCGCAACCTCGAGGAAACCCATCGATACTTTGACGGAGTTCATCCAGCCGCCGGCCTTCGGCAGCTGTGACAACAGTTGCGGCGCGAGTGCCAAAACGAAGAATGGCAATGCAAAAACCGTCGAGAATGCAAGCATCCCGATCAGCGGCATCTGCCAGTCGCCCTGTGATGCAGAAACAAGGATCGTGCCGACAAAAGGTGATGTGCAGGTGAACGACGTTAGAGTAAACGTCAGGCCCATCAGCAACGCACCGACAATGCCGCCGCCCTCGCCTTCTTTTGCCCGCGTCAGTTTGTCCAGCGTGGTCAGAACTCCGGCGGGAATTGCGATCTCGTAAGCACCGAACAGGTTAAATGCGAAAAAGAGGAAGATCGCTGTTATTAGGAGATTTACCCAAGGGTTGGCGGCAAAAATGTTTATCCCTGCGGCTCCGACGAAGATCGCCAAGAGCATACCCAAAATGGTGAATGTCGCAACTATACCAAGAGAGTAGATCGTCGCGAACTTGACTGATTTGGAACGGCTCCCGGCAGAATGACTCGTAAAGTAAGAGACCGTGATTGGGATCATCGGGAAGACGCAAGGCGTCAGCAGCGATAATGCCCCGAGCGTGATCGCCAGCCAAATGAACGGCCAAATGTCCATATTGGCAGGCTGTTGAGAAAATGCTGTGCCTGTCGTTTGCTGCCCGGCGTTCGGATCGGAAGCGGGCTTGGCCTGGCCGGAACTGCGCACTTCCTCGGCGCCTAAAGATGAAACGCGTAGTGTTTTCGGCGGCAGGCAGACCTCGGCGTTGCAGACCTGAAATCGAACGTCCAATGCGATATCGCTCGCAGACAAAGTTGCGTCGGCCCTAACGGAAACCGGGATCGCGACCGCCGAATCGTAAAATTTTGTATTAAGAGGTTTACCGTCGTCGCCGGTGAAAAGTGGATCTATCTTTTCGATCGGCTTTGGAGCGGAAATTTCTCCGTCGATAGAATAGCTCTTGCCTTCCGGGACCTTGATAGTTGTCGCTATCGGGCCGCCGGGCGGCTGATCGAGAGCATAAAGTTTCCAGCCGCTATCCAGCTCCGCGCGAAGTTCGACCGTGACCTTTTCGCCGGCGTCGAGTTGAGCCTTTTCCTTCGGTGCATTCAATGACCATTTGATCGGCAGTTGCTGAGCCGCCGCCAATGTGGCAGCGAACACCAACACAAATAAACAATTTAGGCTTCGTTCGATCATCGCAACAGTCGCAAACTTTGATTCTAACATTACGCCAATATCCCGCGTCTATTGAAAACCGCTAATTTTACAGACCTGTTGAGGCTCGCCTATAATAAAAGTTTGAAGCATTTACGGTTTTCGAACGGAGGAACACACAAACTTGTCAAAGACCGCAACGCTGACCGAAGGATCAGCAAAAAAAACACAGAACGGATCGAACGGCAAAACGGCAGAAAATGAACATGTCGTAGACCTTTTGGCTCGCGAAAAAGCTGAGAAAGAGAAGGTCGAACTCGCGCAAGCTGAATACGAAGCTCGGCGAGCTTCCCAGATCGAATCCATCAAGCGTACGGACAAAAAACTGCTGCGCGAAATGCTCTATCAGATGGTGTTGGGCCGGCGATTTGAAGAAAAGTGCGCCGAGGTCTACCGAATGGGCAAGATCGGCGGCTTTTGCCACCTGTATATCGGTCAGGAGGCCATCGCCACCGGGGCGATGATGGCTCTCGAGCCGAGCGACATGGTCATAACATCGTATCGGGACCACGTTCAGGCAATGGTGAAAGGCATCGCGCCGGAGGCGGTTTTGGCCGAGCTTTATGGAAAGATCGGCGGCTGCGTGAAAGGCAAAGGCGGTTCGATGCACATGTTCTCAAAAGAGCATGAGTTTTACGGCGGTCACGGGATCGTCGGCGGACAGATCGGCGTCGGCACCGGCATGGCATACGCTGCAAAATACAAAGAAAGCGGCCAGGTCACACTATGTTTCTTTGGCGAAGCGGCAGTAAATCAGGGCATTTTCCACGAATCTCTTAACATGGCACAGCTTTGGAAACTGCCGGTCATCTACATCTGTGAAAACAACCATTACGGTATGGGCACATCGCAGGAACGAGCAATGAGTACCCGCAACATTGCGAAGAAGGCCGACGCATATGAAATGGCGAACGAGTTCGTGGACGGCATGGATGTCATGGCGGTCCGCGACGCGGCGCTTCGCGCGATCGAGCGGGCTCGAAACGAATCACTTCCGACGCTTCTCGAAGTTCGTTCGTATCGCTACATGGGCCACTCGATGTCGGACCCCGGAAACTACCGCACCCGCGAAGAGATCGCAAAATATCAGGAACGCGATCCGATCGTACTTTTCAAGGACAGCCTCCAAGAAGCGAAAGTGTTGGGCGACAAAGATTTCGATGCCATTGAGGCAAAAGCCGCAGAAACTGTGGAGCGGGCAGTTAAGTTTGCGGAAGAGAGTCCTTTTCCGCCGGAAAGTGAATTGCTGACGGACGTTTTGGTTTGATCCAAAAAGAATTCAAATATGGCTTTACTTACAATTCGTGACGCGCTGAACGAGGCCTTGCGCGAGGAACTAAAACGAGACGAGAACGTCTTTATCATCGGCGAAGAGGTCGCCGAATACGACGGCGCTTACAAAGTAACGCGCGGGCTCTGGAAGGAGTTCGGCAGCAAGCGTGTGGTAGATACGCCGATCACGGAACTCGGCTTCGCAGCGGTCGGCGTCGGTGCCGCAATGGCTGGACTCCGGCCGGTCGTGGAGTTTATGACGTGGAATTTCTCCGTTCTTGCGTCGGATCAGATCATCAACCACGCCGCCAAGATGCTCTATATGTCAGGCGGGCAGTTCAATGTACCGATAGTTTTCCGCGGACCTAACGGTTCCGCATTTCAAGTTTCGTCGCAGCATTCTCACGCCCTTGAGGCAATGTATTCCAACTTTCCTGGTCTGAAGGTCGTAATGCCTTCAACTGCCGCCGATGCCAAGGGCCTCTTAAAGTCCGCCATTCGCGACAACAATCCCGTGATCTTCATGGAGCAGGAGCGCATGTACGGCATGAAGGGCGAGGTCCCTGAAGAAGCGGACTTTACCATTCCGCTCGGCGTCGCCGATGTAAAGCGCGAAGGCACTGACTGCACCATCGTCGCCCGATCGATGACGGTTCCGCTTGCGTTGCAGGCTGCGGAAAAGATCAAGGAAGAATTCGACGTTTCATGCGAGGTGGTCGATCCGCGGACGATCAAGCCGCTGGATATCGATACGATCGTCGGTTCGGTGAAGAAAACCAATCGACTCGTGATTGCCGAGGAATCGCATTCATTCGCATCTGTCGGTGCTGAGATCGCATATCAGGTAATGGACACGGCATTTGATCATCTTGATGCTCCGGTCAAGCGTATATCGACCGTCGAGGCCCCGATGCCGTATGCAAAGAACCTTGAAGCGGCCGCATTGCCGAGCGTCGAGAAGATAGTCGAAGCAGTAAAGGAAGTTTGTTATCTCTAGTCGGCGGCAATGATGTCCGCTCTCCACGCATATGGCTGAAAAATTCTTAATGCCGAAGCTGTCGCCCACGATGGAAGAGGGCCAGATCTCTCGTTGGGTGATAAACGAAGGCGATGCCTTCGAAGCCAATGAGACGCTCGCTGAGGTCGATACGGACAAGGCAACGATGGAAATGACCGCTCTTTCCGGCGGCACGCTCCTGAAGATCCTTAAAGGCGCCGGCGAATCCGCTGCGCTCGGCGAAGTTATAGCAATTATAGGCAAGCCTGGTGAGGACATATCGGGACTTTTAAGCGAAGTTTCCACGAATGGCACCGCCAAGGCAGAACCGCCTGCCTCAGCAGGCCCCAAAGACGAGACCCCAGCTTCTACATCGGAAAAACAGCCGCCCGCCGAGGCGAAAACGCCTCCGACAATGGTTTCGAACGATTCTTCCGTTAACGGCGGCAGGCTGATAGTGTCGCCGATCGCGGCTCGCATGGCGGCCGAAAACAGTATCGATCTGGGATTAGTTGCAGGATCAGGACCGAACGGGCGCATCATCAAGCGTGATATTGAAAAGGCCCTTGCCGGCGGTGTACCCAAGGCGGCGGTCAAACCTTTCACTCCTTCGACGGTTGTCGGTGCTTCGCCGTTTCGCGACGAACCAACCTCAAAGATGCGACAGGTCATCGCCAGCCGTCTGGCGGAATCGATCGGCCCGATCCCCACATTCTACTTGACTGTTGAGATCGAGATGGACAACGCCCTCGAACTCCGCAAGGCTATCAATGCGACAGTTGATGAAAGCGAGAAGGTCAGCGTCAATGACATCATCGTCAAGGTCGCGGCCATGGCCTTGGTTAAGCATCCTTTCGTCAACGCATCTTATCAGGACAAGGCGATACGGTTTTATGAGCAGGCGGACATCGGAGTTGCCGTCGCCGTCGAGGAAGGCCTGATCACGCCGGTCGTCCGCGGGGCTAATCTCAAAGGCTTCCTGGAGATCGCCGCTGAGATCAAAGACCTCGCTGCCAAGGCGAAATCGCGCAAGCTCCAGCCCGAAGAATACACGGGAGCGACATTTTCCATATCGAACCTCGGCATGTTCGGCATAAAAGAATTCACGGCGATCATCAATCCGCCTGAGGCAGGTATTCTTGCCGTCGGCGGTGCAACGCCTACGCCCGTTGTGCGGGACGGCCAGATCGTGGTCCGTAACATAATGAACGTCACTATGTCCTGCGACCACCGTGTCGTTGACGGTGCGACCGGAGCAAAGTTCCTGCAGACCTTTAAACAGATGCTCGAACAGCCGGCGATCCTGCTGGTGTAAAACGATTTCTACGCCTCACAACGCAACAAGGTCCGGAGAGGGTGCAGCGGCAGCGTACGGTGCCCTCCTCGCCGTACAGGCTCTGTTCGGTTCGCTCCCCGTCATTGCGAAATCCGTCCTCGCGGTTGTTCCGGCCGTCGCCTTGGTCGGCTTTCGGGTAGGGATAACCGCCGGCGTGCTTTTCGTGATACAGGCATATCGCCGCCGATTGTGGCTTGCGGAAAAGCGTGATTACCTCCACCTTTTTGTGCTCAGCTTTCTGGGCGTGACCTTCAATCAGCTTCTGTTCATTGGCGGGCTTTCGCTGACCAAAGCTTCTAATACTTCCCTGCTTGCGGCCACGATCCCGGTCGTTACGATATTGGTCGGTGCAGCGATCGGCAGTGAAAAACTAAAAGGAATAAAGGCGGCAGGTATTGTCCTATCTTTGATCGGCGTTGTCATTCTGATCGACCCGCGAAAAGCATCGTTCTCATCTGAAACGACCATCGGAGATCTGATGATCGTCCTGAACTCCTTTTCGTACGGAGTCTATGTTGCTCTTTCAAAACAAGTTTTCACTCGAAACGGCGCGTTCCGTTCGATGATGTGGGTTTTCGTTTTCGCAGCAGTTTTTTGCGTTCCTTTGGGCGGTATTTCATTCGCATCTATCGATGCCGCATCCATCGGAAGTATGACCTGGGCATTTATCATTTACATCGCCATCGCGGGTACCGCGACGCCCTATTTGCTCAACGCCTGGGCTCTGGCACGCGTCGATCCTTCGACTGTCGCCGTTTTCATTTATCTTCAGCCGCTTATAGGTTTCGTGATGGCGGTCATATTTTTAGGTGAAGCGGTAACGATATCTTTTGCGTTCGCAGCCGCTTTGATATTCGCCGGGCTATTTTTGGCAACAAAACGTCAATTGCGGCGTGAAACATAATACTCTCTCCTCCGTAATAGCCTTGTTCCTTAATGCCTACGCGCATCACACAATTTGACGATGACCTCAATAGACGCACGATCCTTCGCGTCAATGGCGAAATGTTCATCGACGACGCCAAGTTGGTCGGACGTATCGCTGAGCAGATAACCGACGAAAAGCAGGGCGTTGTAGTTGTGGATCTCGCCGACTTGGATCTATTGGACGGTGATGCCGCCTCAGAACTTTTGCGTTTGAAGGCCGCCGGGCGGATCGACGTAGCCGGGATCGACGAGTTTGTCCAAACCGCTATCGACCGCGCCGAAGGACGCGGCATTCACACCACCTGACATTCCTCGGAATTCGTTGTAGATTTAAGTCGATGAAAGCGTTCCAAATTGCAGAACTGGTCGGCGGTGAAGTGCGCGGTGACGGCGGGCTCGAGATATCAGGAGTCGCTTCATTTTCCGAAGCCGGCCATGGAGCACTTGTTTTCACTGAAAACGCTGATGCGGGAGCGGGAGCTCGCGGAAGCTGCGTTCTCGCACCGGAAGGCTTCCCCATTCCCGACGACGGGTGCGTTATCGTCGTTGCAGCCCCGAAAGCGGCATTTTGTATCGCTGCGGGTGCAATTCTGGTGCCTTCAAAGAGTTCGCCCGGCATTCACCCGACAGCAGTCATCGCCGACAATGCGGTGGTTGGCGAAAACGTGAGCATAGGAGCTTTCGTTTCTATTGGAAATGGAAGCGAGATCGCGAATGGCGTTGAAATTCGCGATGGTGTATGCGTAGGAGACAATGTCCGGATCGGAAAAGGCTGTGTTCTAAATTCCAACGTCTCCGTTTACGACAACTGCATCATTGGGGACAATGTCGTTATCCACGCGGGTGCCGTCATCGGAGCTGATGGATTTGGGTTCGTAATGCATAACGGCAGCTATCTGAAATTCCCGCAGGTCGGACGAGTAGTGATAGGCAGAGATGTGGAGATAGGTGCAAATACATGCATCGACCGCGGAGCTCTCGGCGAAACCCGCATTGGCGATGGCACCAAGATCGACAACCTTGTCCAGATCGCCCACAACGTGGAGATCGGCAGGAATGTTGTCATAGCCGCTCAGACAGGTATTTCCGGAAGCACCGTGATCGAGGACGATTGCGTTATTGGCGGTCAGGTCGGCATGGGCGACCATGCACGTGTTCTGAGCGGTGCCGTGATCGGCTCACAGGCCGGTGTTCTGCCGGGCAAAATAGTACGTCCTGGTGTTTGGTGGGGTACGCCGGTGCAGCCGCTTGATGAATACAAACGGCAAAATGCGATGGTAAAAGGCATTAAGCGACTGAAGGATGAGGTCAAGGAGCTTCGCAAACTTATCCTCGGCTCTCAAGCAGACGAATAATGGCTTCTGCGGCGCGTTTCGATGCACCGCCATGCCCGAGTTTCTCTACGGCCTCGGCAAGGTCCCTCCTCATTTTCCTATTGGTTTCGGGCACCAGCAAACGCTGCAGCTCTTTTGCCAGATCTTCAGGCGTTAACTCATCTTGGATCATTTCGCGAGCTACCCGCTTTCCGGCTACCAGATTTATCAGCCCGAAATGCTCAACGTCGATCAGCGGCCGCAACAGTTTGTAATTTAGTGCAGAGGTCTTGTAAACGACCGCCATCGGTGTTCCTATCATTCCTGCCTCGAGGGTTGCTGTCCCGCTGGTGACGGCGGCCGCATCCGCCGCATTCAGAACGTCATAGGTTCTTCCGAAAACCCATTTGATTCCGGAATCTGTCGCAGTAAACCCTTGGTCCGGCGTCTTTTGTTTGCCGGGCAGTGCGATCACAAAAACGGTGTCAGGCGACCCATTTTTTATTAGGCTTGCACAGGCCGACAGAACCGGAAGGATCCTCTTTACCTCAGCAGAACGACTTCCCGGAAGAAGAGCAATGAGTTTGCTGTCTTGAGAAATACCGAATTCCGATCGAAACTCGTTTCGGGTCACATCGGCATGCACCTCTCGAGTTAATGGATTGCCGACGTACTCTACATTCTCAATTCCCTGCCGATGGAACCACTCTTTCTCGAACGGCAGTATCGAAATAAGCAGATCAACGTATCTCTTTATCGTGCTCTTGCGGTATTTTCGCCACGCCCACAGCTGCGGGCAGATGTAGTAAACAACAGCAATTCCCTGCTTTTTTAATGCACGAGCAAGCTTGAGATTGAATTCAGGGAAATCTACCAGGACCGCGATGTCGGGCTTTCGGTTTTTTGTTGCAAGCTTTAGTTTGCGAAACGCGGCAATGAATGTGGGCAGGGCGACAGCGATCTCCGGCAAGCCGACTATAGAGAGCCCATCCGCCTCAACGATGGCCTCGACACCGGCCTCTCGCATCTTTGGACCGGCGGATCCAAAGAACGTGATCTCGCCCTGATAGCTCGAACGCAGGGCTGTTACGAGCTTCGCGGCGTGAGCGTCTCCTGAAGCTTCTCCGGCGACGATCATTATATCCGCAGGCTTTTCCATTGTGACCGTAAGCTATTAATAATAAATGATATATACCTTTACCGATTTGACAACCCCAGCGGTCGGCGGCCGCATCAAAACCCTATGTGCTCGGGGCCGTTTGGCACCACTAAATGAGTTACTTGCTTGCAGAAAGCGGCTTGAGAAAATAAAATTTAATGTTTTGAGCCAACGGGCACTCCGCGACCGATAGCGGACGACCTACGTCCGCACAGGCGCATATCGGAGGAATTTGTGACGTCTCGAAGACCCTTAGTTTTATCATTTCTTATTACCTTGGTATTGGCCGTTCCCGGCCTTGCTCAAATTGACTCCATAATAGCTCAAATTAGCGATTCTCCCGCAGAAACGTATGCAGGCGGCATAAGCGGGGACGGGCGCTTCATCGTATTTGAATCATTTGGTAACCTCGCGACGGTCAATCCCCGGAACGAGGACGGAAATAACGAAATTTTCCTTTTCGACTATGCTCAGCGTCAGATCTTCCAGCTGACGGACACAAAGAGCGTTCTTTTCAACACCGCGATCCCGGGCTTTTTCTCGAATGTTCGAATCGCGATAGTCAACACAAGGCCGGTCATCAGTAGAGACGGGCGATGGATAGCGTTCAGTTCCAATGCAACTACGTCGACGCCGTCCGCCCCGGACGCAACAAACCCGGGCTCGTTCGATGGGAATGCCTTTACGGCTCCAACGCCGACCCCGTCGCCAACGCCTACGCCCACAGGCTCACCGAGCCCTACGCCGACCGGTTCGCCAACGCCGACGCCTACGCCGCCCGCAAATCCGCTGTCTCAGGACGCGAACCTTGAAATGTGGCTCTACGAGATCCCGGCGTATACACCGGTTTCGGACCTGTCGGCGGGCGAAGAGATCCCGTTCTCGGATCTCTCGGCCGGCAATTTTATTCGTGTGACGAATACATTCCCGAGTCAGCTGCCGAGAGCAGGTACAGCGTCCACAGGGCCGTATGTGGCTGACGACAACCACGACGCTAGTATCAGCGATGACGGAAATGTCATTGCGTTTGCCTCAACAAGGGACCTTGTGACCGGCGGGAATTCTTTCCCAACTGAGGACAATGACGAGATATTTACATTCGTACGCTCGCTCGGCTTGATCTCTCAGGTCACACAAACACCTCGAGGGCCGATCTCAAATCCGATCTATAATAAGAATCCAACCATTTCCGGCAACGGTCAGCGAGTCGTTTTCGCAAGTACCGGGGACAATCCGATAATTGGGATGACCGGCGGCAATAATCCGCTCAGCAGCCGGAATGAAGAGATCTTCTACTCTGATCTGAACTCGCAAGGAGCCCCGACAGGCACGAGGAAGCAGGTGACGGTAACCACGCCGACAGATCCCGGCGATGTTGTCAACATACTCGATCTGGGCAGGCGGATGAGCCGTGATGGCCGCTATATTGCATTTGATTCCTATGCGGATCTGGCAAATGAGAATAGCGGAACGAATTATACGTCATTTGCAACGTATCTCTTTGACACTACGGACAACAGTTTCCGCCGCATCCTCGCACGCAGCGATGCCGACACCGATGCCACGGGCGGCGATATTGCTCGTTATCCGGGATTCACAGACTATTCAATGTCCGGAGCTCCGGAAACACTGGTTCTTGAGACCAGAATGAATATCAAGCCCGACGGCACCGTCGCGACGACAACATCCGACGGCTTGAATCCAAGCGTATTCAGACAGGCTCAGGTCTACACATATCCGCTGGATGAACCGGCTCAAACAGCGCGGTTCAAGAGGATCGGGAATTTTCCCGTCCCGGGCGGCATCCTTGTCTCGGTTCAGCTGATCCCAAGTGACTCGTCAAAGAGAATGACCTTTAACATGGGCTTCACTGAGTTTGGTACAGGCAACTCTGATGGTCAGCCGGAGGTATATTACCTTCTGACCCCGAATTTCGAACGCGAGGCTCCTGTGGTGACATCCCTGGCGACCGGAGCGAGCCGAATGCCGATCGACCAAGCGCCCGTACCATCCCCGACGCCGACGCCGTCGCCTTCTCCTACGCCGACCGGAACTCCGTCACCGACACCTACGCCGTCTCCTGCTGCTACGCCGACACCGTCACCATCACCTTCCCCGACGGCGAGCCCAACCGGAACGCCGACGCCAACGCCGACGCCACAGACGCCGCCTTCGGTGCCGGGCATTTCGTCGGGAATGCTGACCATTATGAATTTCCAGGCGGGTGACGACCGGCCGATCATTGCCAGGCAAGCGATCGGTTCACTGGAACGCCGTCCAACGCTTCCGTTTGAACTTAGCGGCGTGTCGGTAACGATCAATGGGGTCTCGTGCGGCTTGAAGTCGGTGAGCCAGCGTCGGATCGAATTCGTGGCCCCTGAAGGCCTCAGCAACACAGCTCAAGGAACGATCTATCCGTTAGTTATTTACAACAATGGCACCGTAATGAGGGATTGGATCCGTGTCGTTCCCGGTCAGCCGGACATCTTTAACCGCGAAAGCTTGATCGGCCCCGGCGGCAGAACGAAGATGTTCAACGTAACTAACACCGTCTGGCGTACAGAACCCTTTGTGATCAGAACGGTGAAGGTAAAAGGCAATAAATTGGTGCCATCCCGTCTCAGGGTTTACGCCACCGGTATCGCCCGGGCTGCTCCGCCGTTCATATTTATTAGGATCGGCGACGTAACCGTGGCCGGAACGCAGATCGTAACTGCGGCGACTTTGATCGAACCGGGTGTTTACGCATTGGATTTCGATATTCCCGAAAGCCTCGCAGGGGCTGGTGACAAACCCGTGGTGATAACAATAAATGTTGATGGCGTGAACTTCAGTTCGCGGTTGGACGACACTGCATCCAGGACGTTCATACTTTAGCGGTTTTGGACAATTTTAGAAACGCAGGCGTAATCGTGGTTTAGTTCTAGTGTTACGCTGTCGAAAAAGGAGAGATCTATGGCAGGAAAAGATGTTGCAACGATGGAGATAGCCTCAATGGTTTGGAAGAATGGCGAATTCCTGGATTGGGATGATGCGCGCATTCACGTCATGTCTCACGTCGTGAATTACGGTTCCAGCGTCTTTGAAGGCATTCGGTGCTATGAGACCGTTAAGGGGCCGGCCGTATTCCGTCTCAAAGAACATATGCAGCGGCTTGTCAATTCGGCCAAGATCTACAGGATGGATCCCGTATTTGACCGCGAGGCTTTTTGCGATGCGACCGTCCAATTGATCAGGGACAGCGGACTGCAGCACTGTTACATCAGGCCGTTGATCTTTCGAGGCCTCGACGAAGCAAAGCCTGCTTTCGGCGTAAACCCTTTCCCGAATCCGATCGATTGCTACATTGCCGTGTGGCAGTGGGGAAAATATTTGGGTGAAGAGGCCATCGAGAACGGTATCGACGTTTGTGTATCGAGCTGGTCAAGAATAACGACCAATTCGATGCCCGCAATGGCAAAGGCTGGTGCGAATTACATGAACTCGCAGCTTATCAAGATGGAAGCGATCTTAGGCGGTTTTTCAGAGGGAATTGCCCTCGACGACCGAGGTTACGTTTCCGAAGGCTCGGGCGAGAATATATTTCTGGTCAACGGCGGCAAGTTATTCACGCCGCCGCTCGGAGCTTCAATTCTGCCCGGCATCACCCGAGATTCTGTGATCCAGATCGCTCGGGAAATGGGTATTGAGATCGTTGAGACGCAGATCCAGCGTTCAGCTCTTTACCTTGCCGACGAGGCATTTTTCACCGGCACGGCTGCCGAGATCACTCCTATTCGATCCGTTGACCGCATCACGGTCGGCCAGGGACGCCGCGGAGAGGTCACCAAACGGCTGCAGGAAGAGTTTTTCAAGGTCATTACGGCCGAACGTCCGGCACCGTTCGGAGCGGATTGGCTTACATTCGTGAACGCCGGCGATGAAAAAAAAACGGCTAATGCCTGAAGCTTAGCCTTTCTCGGTTTAAATAGAAGCGGCGAGACCTATCGCCGCTTTTTTTTATTTCTTATCGCAGTCCCTGTCCGAATTGTTCCGTCCCAAAAGCACCTATGCCGTTCAACCGGAAACTGAAAACAAAACGGTTCTCACTCCGGGTGCCAACATTGAACGTGTAGTACTGCACCGCGACCGCACAGCAGTTCGACGCGTAACCTACTGTATAAAGTGAACTTATCAGCGGCGATGTGCGCGATGAACGCCGATTCTGAAAATCAAAAAACAGAGACGCCCCTCCGTAAAGGCCGCGTCTGCGGTCGCCGAGAAATAGGGCAGGGCTCCATTGAGAGCCGCGAAGCGTACCCGGCTCTTTCCCGTTCTCGTCAGCATATTGAGCAAGAGACGGGATCAACGTCACAGCCCTCGTGTAGTAGAAAGTCTGGAAAAAATTGACGATATCTTTTTTGTATCCAACGGTCGCTGATATCGCTCTCAGGCCGTCGCCCTTCATACCGATGTCCATTCGCGTACTGATATCGATATCCTTTTGGGGCCGATAGACCGCCTCAATATTCAAGGGCGAGAATCGACGCGGGGCCCCGCCGAATGTATAGAAACTCATTGCCGTAATTGGCTCGATCTGATTACGGCGGCCGGCAACCAGAGCTCCGCCGAAGGTATTATCAAAAAAGTACTTTCCCCGTACCGTCAGCGTGAAGATCTCGTAGGGCTGAATACTCAGCGACTTGAGGCCTGCCGACGGATCCGCACTCAGCCCCTTTCTGGCCTCCTCTGAGACGGCTTCAGAATATCGTCGGGTATAAACACGGTTAGTGACGCCGAATTCGATCTCGTTGGTATTCGTTGCCGTGTCCAAATGGTCGAACCTGATCAGCCGATTGAAGTTGTTGATGCCTTTAACGACCCGATACGTCGCAAATGGTTCGATCACATGGCGAAAACGAAACCTGTCATTCGAGCCGTAAAAATTCCTCGCCAACGCGACCGGACGAACGTCGAAGGCAAACTCTCCATAGGTCCTCAAAAGGTCGCGCCCGACGACCTGCCTCATATCATTGAAGGAATCTGAGTAGTAGGTCACGCGCCCTGAGGCAGTGGCGGTGAAATTGAAATACTTTGTGCTAATGGGAACGGTTACCTGCGGAAATGCGTCCAAACGCTGCGAAAGAGCGGGTGTGATCACCGGGTCGCTGCCCGTTCGCCTGCGATAAAGTTCTATATCGTCAACTTCTTCGCGGCGGGATACACCTTCTAGACTTGATTTGAACGAGAAATATACGCCATCGAGGAACTTCAGCATCGACGGCCGCTTTTCAAAATTGATGCTCGGCAAATTGCGCGTTTTTTCGCGCACGTTCGGTATCGAGATCACTTGCGAACGGGATAGGAGATTCAGCGTGTAATCATCCCAACTCTTATTTACGAAGACCTGAGACACCTCTATCGGGGAGATCACCTGTTGGATGCCGTCAGAAAATTCCTGACGGAACGCCAGGCTGGACGTCAGACGCACATCCACCGCGGCCGTAAATCCATTTGGGAAATAATGTACTCCCTCCGCATAGATCAGAGAGCCGCCCTGATCGGGATTTTGCGGACCCGCCTTCTTACCGAAAATGCGGTCCTTTACCGCATAAAACCCTGCGTTCAGGTACGACCGCGAGTTTGCCCTCGTCCTCAGATCAAGGCCGTAGCCGATACCTCGAGAAGTATAAATATCACCCCGCAGTGTCACATCTGCCGAATCGCCGAGCGTCTGGAAATAGGCACCCGAAAGTCGAAGCCCTTTCCGGGGCGAGTAGCCTCCTGTCGGGGTGAGAAATCCCGAACTGCGATCCTTTTTCTTGATCGGGATGGATGCGAAAGGCACGGCGACGACAGGTACATCTCGGAGCCGGAATTTTGCCCCTTTCAATCTGATCCGGTCATTTGTCTTGATGCGTGCGCTCTCAGCGGTAAAGCTCCATTTGGGCACCGCCTCTTCGCAGGCAGTAAACATCCCGTTTACCACAAGTATCTCGTCAACACTTACGCGCTCGACGCGATCTGCACGAAAAAATATGACAGTTCCGTCATTCGTCTGATTGGAAAAGCCGGTGGAATCTTCAAAACTCCCAAGGCGTGTTCGATAGTTCCAGATCCCATTGACGCCCGTAATTCGCTGGTCGTCGCCCTGATCAAAAATGACCGACCCTCTGGCGGTAATGTTGCCTGTGGCCTGATCGACCGCAATTTCATCAGCCTGCAGTCGATAGATGCCGTACCTGACATCAACGTTTCCAATATGGCGGACAATGCGTTTACCGTCCTTTTCTTCAACTATCTGCGTGTCTGAATAGACGACCACTTCGCCGTCGCCGCCTTCCGGTTCAAACGAGGTCTTCGGCTTTGGTTTTGGTGCGGTAACCTGTTCCGCTGAAACCGGATTTATATTTTGTGTATCGGCGATCGGATTTGCGACCTGCCGTTCAACGGGATTGGTTTGTTGGCCGAACGAAGAAAATACCGACAAAACGGCAACGGCAGCGATCGGAAATACTCGATTAACCCTCATTAAATCAGGAGTTTATAAGAAGATGCTAACACGAAGGGCAACTTCAATAAAGTTTGCCTTCTCTCGAGGCTTTATCTCAACGATCCGCACATTTCTCGACCGCCTTGACCGACTCATTCTCCGGACCTGAGTTCCAAAATGAATATTTCCGTTTCCTCGATGTGTATCACTCGGCCGCTCTTGTAACTCTCCATCAGGAAAACGTCTGCTGGATACGACTTGCCGCGCAGCTCCGCATCACCGGACATTTCCCCTTTCGCGATCAGCTCCTCAGGGAACCATGACTCGAGCGCTATTTCTGCATCATTTCCCTCACCGCCCTTTCGAAGTTCATCGAGCAGCAGCCGGGCATCCTCCGGTGTGAAGATGAGAACCGCAGTCAGCTTTTTTGAACGCGGATCGATCCGCCAAACTCCGTCCTCAGCCTCGAACGGAACACGCACAAGAAGCTTTAGGTCTTCGAGGCGGTCGCTTGGAACACCCTGAGCCGCACTTTGATCCGTCTGTGGCGAGGCGGGAGAATTTGCCGGGCCTTCCTGTTTCGCAGAACAGCCGAAAAGGGCGAAAGCAAGCAGAAGCAACGCAATGGGACTCTGAAATAAAACTCCGCGCATTGTGGCAAGTATGTGAGAAAGCCGTGCCAAATGCAACGGTCAAGACCGCGGCCTTTGGCAATGAGGGCATGTGTTTATGGTAATATAGTCTTTCATTTCGACACACTATGGATACGCAATTGCTGGAAATAGAAACTGAAAAAGAAGCCGAAAAGATCAGATGGGAAAATGAGACGTTGAAGCCGGTCATCGACCGATCACCTGAGCGTAAAGACGTTTTCGCAGGGGTCTCGTTGGAGCCGGTTGAAAGGCTTTATACTGACTCTGACAGCTCTGATATCGAGGTCGGGTTTCCCGGCGAGTTTCCATACAAACGCGGAATTCATCCGACAGGCTATCGAGGAAAACTGTGGACAATGCGGCAGTTTGCCGGATTTTCGTCGCCTGAAGATACCAATCGCCGCTTCAAGTATCTTATGTCTCAGGGGCAAACAGGACTCTCTGTAGCATATGACCTTCCCGCTCTGATGGGCCTAGACGCTGACTCGCCGTTGTCTGAGGGCGAGGTCGGCAAATGCGGCGTCGCGGTTTCGAGTTTGGCGGATTTCGAGGTTTTGTTTGACGGAATTCCGCTGGATGAGGTGACTGTCTCGCAGACCATAAATGCACCGGCCCCGATATTCCTTGCCATGTACCTGGTGGTCGCAGAAAAGCAGAATGCCGACTTCAAGAAGATCTCCGGAACCCTCCAAAACGACATTCTCAAAGAATACATCGCTCAAAAAGAATGGATCTATCCGATCAAGCCTGCCATGAAGCTTGTCATAGATACATTCGAGTACACGACAAGATACGTTCCCAAATATAACCCAATATCGATCTCAGGCTATCACATTCGCGAAGCAGGAGCTACGGCCCTTCAAGAACTCGCCTTTACGCTGCGCGACGGCGTCGAATACGTACAATACGGTGTCGATCGAGGAATGGACGTGGATGAATTTGTGCCACGGCTCTCATTCTTTTTTAATGCTCATAACGATTTCTTCGAAGAGATAGCAAAGTATCGGGCAGCGCGTGTCGTTTGGGCTCGGACCATGAAAGAGCGTTTCGGGGCCAAAAACCCGCGGACAATGCAGCTTCGTTTTCACACTCAGACGGCCGGCGTTTCGCTTACTGTACAGCAGCCGTTGAACAACATCGCACGGGTTGCGATCCAGGCCCTTGCCGGCGTGCTTGGCGGCACGCAGTCGCTGCATACGGACTCATATGATGAAGCTCTCGCATTGCCTACGGACGAAGCAGCGTTGATCGCCCTGCGCACACAGCAGATCATCGCAGAAGAAACCGGTGTGGTTAATACTGTCGACCCGCTCGCCGGCAGCTATTACCTGGAATCGCTTACGGAAAAAATGATCAAGGGCTGCTTTGATTATTTCGACAAGATCGACGGTTATGGAGGCATGGTTGAGGCGGTCGAAGCCGGATTCCCGCAGCGTGAGATACAGGAGTCAGCATATCAATATCAAAAGGCGGTCGAGCGGGGCGAGCAGACGATCGTAGGGGTCAACAAGTATGTGATGGAAGATGAGCCAACCAAAGTGGATATCCTCCAGATCGACGAGGCGGTCCGCGATCATCAACTTGAACGCCTTGCCCGCGTAAAGGCGACCAGAGACAGCGGAGCCGTCTCAATGGCACTGGACAGGCTAAAGCTTGCAGCCCGTGATAATGAAAACACTATGCCGTCCATAATTGACGCAGTGGCTACGTATGCGACTGTAGAAGAGATCTGCGCTGCACTGCGCGATGTTTACGGCATTTATGAAGAACCTGCCTTTTGAGTCTTCGGTTTGAGAGCAACTACTGAGTTGATCAAGGACTTTAGAAATTTGGCAAGACAGCATTGATCAGGATGACTTCCGGGTGTTTCGACATTTTTCTTGCAAATTCGGAACTTTTGACATTTGCACACGACCAACGAATAATTATGGTGTTCTAATCTCAATATTATCTTAAGGAGGACCTTCACCATGGAAGATGGAAAGAGTGTTGCTAGCAACCTTATTTGGGCTCTGGCTCTGATAATAATCGTAGGGATAATAATGGGCGCTTTGTACTACGGTGGTGTGTTCAAGACAAAACCGCAAAAACAAGAGATCGAAGTTGATATAAAGGTTCCCGGGACGAGCAACAATTAGTTGTTTCCCGGTCTTCGATCAGGAAAAAGGCCTTCTCCGCTAGGGAAGAAGGCCTTTCTTATTTGACCCGTCAAATGACCTCAGCTCGTATTATTTTCCGTAGCTGACACGCCATATTTTCTTGGCACCATCGTCAGTAACCAGAAGGGATCCGTCCGGAAGCACCAACAGGCCGACCGGACGGCCCCAAACCTCGTTTGAACTCTCATCAGGCAGCCATCCTGAAACGAACTCCTCGTACGCGTTCATGACCGGCTTTCCGTCCTTGAAGGGAATGCGAACCACCTTATAGCCCGATAATTTTGAACGATTCCACGAGCCGTGGAGAGCTACGAACGCATCGTTCCGGTACTCTTTCGGGAACATATTGCCTTCGTAGAATACTATCCCGAGTGCTGCTACATGGGATCTGAACAAGATGTCAGGAACGATGGTCTTTTTCACCAATTCCGGTGCCTCACCTTTCCGCCGCGGCTCCTCGTTCGGTCCAATATACGCATATGGCCAGCCGTAGAAACCTCCTTCCTTGACTGACGTCGCAAAATCAGGAACCAGGTCGTCGCCGATCGCATCACGTTCATTCACGGCTGTCCAGAGTTCACCTGTGACAGGATTCCAGGCAAGACCGATTGGATTGCGCAAGCCAGATGCAAATATCCTGTGGCCCTTGCCGTCCGGGTCGTAAACCGAGATGGCTGCACGCTTAGGGTCCTGTTCAACCGAGACGTTCGACTCAGATCCAATGGATAGGTACATCTTCTTCCCGTCTTTGGAAAACAGAATATTCCTGGTCCAATGCTGGTTGTAACCGCCGCGTGTGAGTTCAACAAGCCGCTCGGGATCTCCCGCTGCTTGGGTCTGTCCCGAACTGTATTTGAACCGTACAACCGCATCCGTATTCGCAACATAGAACCAGTCCTTATGAAACGCCATGCCGAACGGCTGATCCAGCTTATCTGACCAGATCCAACGCTGATCAGCGCGGCCGTCCTTGTTGGTATCCCGAAATACAACAATGCGGTTAGCTCGAGAATCCGCTACAAATACATCGCCATTCGGAGCTAAGGCCATCCAGCGAGAATAGACCAGGTCTCCCTCAGCAAAGACGTTCATGCGAAACCCTTTCGGAACATATAGTTTCGCATCTGCCGGTTGGGGCACCTGCCGCGAAGGGCGTCGGGCACTTTCGGTGTGAAACGGCGACGGAAGGGCCTTTGGATCGACCGAACGCACCACAGGGCGATCGACCTCGACGATCTGCGGAAGCGGCGGGATTACCGCCGGAGCGGTTGGCGTCGGCTGCTGGGCGGCTAACATCGCTGCCGAGAACATGATTAAGGTTATCGTCAAAAAGAAATTGCGATATAATTTCATATATACAATTATACCAATGTCCGAAAACCTCTCAATTAGCAGGCTGCCAAATGACGGTTCACCCGCAGGAACAACTCGCTTCGGCTCGGCTGCAGAGGATCGGGCGGTAAAATACCTGATCGAGAGAGGGCTGCATTTAGTAATGACAAATTTTACCGTGCCGGTAGGACGCAACAGACGCGGCGTTCAGCGAACGGGCGAGATCGACATTATCGCGGTTGACGGTGACGTCGTCTGCTTCATTGAGGTTAAGGCCCGGCGAAGCACCGAGTTCGCTCCTGCAACGGCGAACATCGATCTTAGAAAGCAGAGGCAGATAGTTCGGGCTGCGCGTGTTTACAGACGCATTTTCAACATACGTGGTGTTTCTTTCAGGTACGACGCACTTACAGTCGTATGGCCGAAAGGATCGCCCCCGACGATAGAATATCTAAAGGACTATTGGAACGAATCTGTTTTCAACAAAAAGCGTTGGCACGAAGGCCTTGTGAATGATAGCTTTTAGTAAGTTCTAATGAATCAAAAGGAGTAATTATGAAAAGATCAATAGTTGTTTTTGCAGTTTTCCTGTTAGCAGCCGGGATCGCATCGGCTTATGTTTCGGACAATATTGCGGGCAAGTGGAACATCCTCGCACAGGCCGACGGCCAGACGATCGGAATAACCGCGACGATCAATGCTGACGGAGACAACTTTACCGGTTCGACGGCGTCCGATATTGGTACGGGCCAGATCCTAAACGGAAAGGTAACCGGCGACAAGTTCACGGCGACACTGAAAACTGAGGTTATGGGAGCCATCTATGAATTCGCAATGGAAGGAACCATTACGAAGGACGGTATGTCGGGTACATTCACGAACTCAAACTTCGGCTCGGTACCGTTCACAGCGACAAAAGCGAAGGACTAATTTCTCTTACTTCTGGGCTGCTTACCGTCGGTGAGGATCACGAAATCACCGATGCCCCTGTGTTTTTCGGGAACGAACATCGTAAATTCATCCTCGTATCGGGCGGTCACAACGGCCGCCTTAGTTTTTTTGCGATATTCAAGCAAATATTCCACGGTGCCCAGCCGGCTCTCAGTGTGAAAGGCCCCCACCAAATGAACGACCAGTGGACGCTTCTTAGATTTGAGAAAACCGTAGATCGAATGGGCCATCGTTGCATCCCAAAGGGCCTGCGACGAGAGAATGTTGCCCAAACCCATTTGTGCCTCGGGGCTCGGCCCCATCAACGCTTTGAACTTGGCCGCGTATCTCTCAGAAGGCTCGGAATAGGGCAATGGGGCCATCCATCGCTTTGCATCTTTTGAAAGCCCGTTCAATGATGTCCTGCCGTTGCGGGAAACCATGTTTATGTATCGCCGCGGAGCATTTGCGGCAATGACCGGAAGCCGCTTCTCTTTCGCCAATTCAACCAACGGCCTGTAGTCCCACTTGTAATTTCCCCACGGCCTCGAACTCAGCAGAAAATGCTGCTCCGATATCAGGCCAGACAAATATTCATCGACAACGATCTGAACGTCTCGCTCGAACATCTCCAGAGATAAAGCGATCTCTCTCGAAGAGCCGAATCTTTGGACTATCCGTCTGAAGATTTCTGCTTGGACTGCGTGTCCGACGGCGTCGTCGTGCATCTCGCCCAAGAAAATAACCTCGTTTGATTCACCTGCCGCTACGATATCTGTGACCGAACGGCTGTTTCCCAGAGCGTCAAAAACTCGAAATTGTGCCTCATCGTAGGCGATCTGCGAAAAAGTGCTTACAGAGGTTAACATTAGTGCCGCAAAAATGATCGTTCGCATAAACCAATTAATGTTAAGAATAGCGCAACTCGTATAGCTGCGATGCCTACAGATAACAAAAAATGGCGACTCCGGTTTACCGAAGCCGCCGTCAATATTTTTGTCAATAGATGTTCGGAAGGCTGACATTGTTTGTCGTCAGCCTTCCCTTTACCTCTATTCCAGACCCGTGAAGTCCACGTCAGTGAGAGTGTCATTGACGGTGACGACACGCGGGACAAAGCGGAAGTTGCGTGAATTGACCGTCATCACGAACGACTCGCCAACCGGCACTTCGTCGAATCGGTAGTAACCGAAGCTCGAAGTTACCGCACGGCGTACCACACCGTTAGCGTCCGTCATCGTGACCTCTGCGTTGCGGAGCGGAGCACCGGTCGACGTGAATACGCGTCCCGATACCTCGACTCCCGCAGCCGTGACCGGCAGCAGTTCGAGTCCCCAGCCGCAGATACCGCCGTTCTGCGTGTCGGGCCTCGGGAAGCCGCCGTCGTCTCTCACATACAGGCTCCATGTTCCGTTGGCGTTGATGCCGCCAAAGTTACCGAACATCGTCTGGCTGACCGGCCGTGCGACGGTCGATCCCGGCTCGACATACGGTCCTGCAGGTGCAGGTACCGGGAATGTCGTTACAGGGGTCTCCCAGTTCGTCGGCTGATAGACGCCGGTTGCAGGTGCAGTGCTGTTCGCCACGACCTGCGGAGCGGAGTCAGTAAAGGTCAGCGTCCTCGCGTCGTTCGGATTGATCGGGACCACGCCGCCTGCGTCTGCCATCAGGATGTATTTCGCTCCGTTCGGGCCTACAAGCAGGATGTCAACGTTGTCCGGTGAATTCGACCAGTAGTCGAACAGCGTCACACGTACGCGGAACAGGTTCGTCGTAGCGCCGTTGACGAATATCTGCGACGGATATGGCAGACCGATGCTGTTCTCGAAGATATCGATGCACTGCGTGTTCCTGAACTGGTTGGCAGTGTCATTGATGGTCAGAACGGCATCCGTGCCCGGACCGAGCGGCGGAGCACCGCCTGCAGGCCCGATGCCTGTTCCCACAGGATTCGAAAGCTGCAGGATGACTGTCTCAGGGCCTTCTGCAGAGATGTCTCCGCAGATCTGTACGTTTACGATCGCAGTCGTCTGGCGGCGGCAAAGTTGACCGTCTGGTTCGTTACTGTGATGTAATCCACCAGCAGCCCACAAGCCGCTCCGCCAAATGCCGTTCCCGGCAACGTGCTGAAATCAACACTTGCCGCTCCCGACGTGTCACCTGATCGGTTTAATGTGATCACTGCCGTATTCGGCTCGTCATCCATATACGTCGGCGAGCTGAAGAACACGAAGTTCGTCGGCGTTGGCGACGGGCTCGGCGACGGCGAAGGAGTTGGTGTCGGCGTTGGCGTCGGTGTTGGCGTCGGTGTTGGCGTCGGCGACGGTGTTGGCGTCGGCGTCGGTGTTGGCGTCGGTGTCGGTGTCGGCGTCGGTGTTGGCGTCGGTGTTGGCGACGGTGTTGGCGACGGTGTTGGCGTCGGTGTTGGCGTCGGTGTCGGTGTCGGCGTCGGTGTCGGTGTTGGCGACGGTGTTGGCGTCGGCGTCGGTGTTGGCGTCGGTGTTGGCGTCGGCGATTCGACAGGTGACGGGCTAGGCGTCGGCGAAGGCGTCGGGCCTGTCGGGCAGCTGATCTCGACCGTATCTATGCCGATATAGTTCGAGTTGTTGCCGGTTGGTCCGCCGTCCTCTACGAAATACCTGAATCCAAACCGTCCGGTCGTCGGCCCGCCAAGTCCCGTTACAGTTACCGTAAACTGCGTCCAGACTTCAGGATATACACCGCCGGTTTGATACGTCGGGTTGATATCAAGAAGCAGGTTGGTGAAATCACCAACCGATGTGGCGGTTGAGCCAACGTTCGTGCTTGTGCCCGCCGTGCTCATACGCACCTGCAGGCGATCGGGGAAAGGATTGTTGGTTGTTGTACGCGTCCAGAAGGACATCTGCACGCCGTTCTCAAGCGTGACCACTGGTGTAAGTAGCCAGTTGCTAAGCGTTGCGACGCCCGTTCCGTTGTTGAAATTCGCTCCGATATATGAATTTGGGTCTCCTGTATGCGACGGGAACACCGTTGGATTGCCCTGGAACCAACCAGTCGTCCCTGGACCCGGTTCTGACAGGTTCTGCAGTGACCAACCACCACCCGGAAGTGTTCCAACATCCTCGAATCCCTGAGTGAAAGGCGTGCAGGACGGCGACGGCCCAGGTGACGGGCTCGGTGACGGTGTTGGTGACGGTGACGGCGTCGGTGTCGGCGTTGGGCTTTCTGACGGTGACGGTGTCGGTGTTGGGGACGGTGTCGGCGTCGGGCTCGGAGTTGGCGTGCCTCCGCCTGTAGCACAAGTGTAGGTAAGAGAATCGATTCCTATAAAGTTCGAGTTGTCGCCGGTCGGTCCGCCGTTCTCGACAAAATAACGGAACGCGAGGCGTCCGTTCGTTGCGGTCGGCACTCCTGTAATATTGACCGTGAACTCGGTCCATACCTCAGGGTAAACACCGCCGGTGCTGTACGTGTCATTAATGTCGAGCAGTAAGGTAGTAAAGTCACCGACCGAAGTAGCTGACGACCCAACATTTACGCTCGTACCGTTCGTACTCATGCGTACTTGCAATCTATCGGGGAACGGATTGTTTGTCGTAGTTCTTGTCCAAAATTTCAACTGAGCCCCATTCTGTAGCTCGACAACGGGCGTAAAAAGCCAATTGCTGAGAGTTGAAGTTCCTGTACCGGCGTTGAAATTTGCTCCAATGTAGGAATTCGCCGCTCCGGCGTGGGACGGAAAAACGGTTGGGTTTCCTTGAAACCAATTGGTTGTCCCGGGACCGGGATCCGAAAGGTTTTGAAACGCCCATCCGGGGCCGGGCACGCTATCCGCGATGGTATCAAAACCCTCAGCAAGCGGCTGGCAGCCTCCCTGAGCCTCGACCGTGACCGACTGAAACATCGGAAACGAGGCCATACCAACAGTTACCAACAGACCGGCGATCATTAGAAGCACCGACCTAAATTGGAACTTATTTCTGGACTGAACTTTGTTAGACATAATTGACTCTTCCCTCACTTTAGGATCCTGCCGCTTGAAATGCGGCGAAATTGATATTGTTCCGAACGTAGCCCGATGCCATAACGCATCGGATTCTGCTGCGAATTTTCAGAAAATTTAATCCAAAGAACGGTAAATTCTAGACTGTTTTACCTATGCATGTCAAATGGCCGCGTGAATAAGCCCTTTAGTTGCTTTGACATAAAAAAGGCTGCCGTTCGGCAACCCTTATATTTGTCCAAGAGGTTGTACTGACGAAAACCTATTTCGCCGCGACCGACATTTTTGCCGATGCGAGATCGATAGCCTCCCTTGCCGCCTCCGCGTCCTCGGCGGTCATGGCAGACGCGGCCGCTGCCTTTTCCGCAGCGTCCTTTTCCTGCCGTGCTGCATCGAGATCGACATCATCAGACGTCGCCGCAGCATCAACAAGCAAAGAAACCTTGTCGCTGTTCACTTCGACAAATCCTGAGGCCACGGCCAATTTTCCGCTGAGGCTCTTGCCGGAATAGCTGACCACGCCCGGACGCACTGCCGAAACCAACGGAGCATGAGCCGGCATTATGCCCACCTCACCCGAAACCGTAGGCACACTGACGGTGTCCACTTCGGCCTCAAGAACCTTCTTTTCCGGTGTTACGATCTCTAATTTCAACATATATCCGAACGCCGGCGATTACGGCGCAATCGCACTTGTTATCAGGACTAGGCTCCGGCTGCCATTTTCTTGGCCTTTTCACGTGCCTGTTCGATCGTGCCGACCATGTAGAAGGCCTGCTCTGGCATGTCGTCACATTCACCTTCGAGGATCTCTCTAAAGCCCTTGATGGTATCTTCGACCTTTACGTACTCGCCCTTAAGACCGGTGAACTGTTCACCGACCGTAAACGGCTGCGAGAAAAAGCGTTGGATCTTTCGAGCACGGGAAACGGTGAGTTTGTCGTCCTCGCTGAGTTCGTCGAGCCCAAGGATGGCGATGATATCCTGCAGGTCTTTGTACCGCTGCAGGATCTTCTTGACCTGCTGTGCGGTGTTGTAATGCTCATCACCGACGATCTGCGGGTCCAAAATGCGGGAGTTTGACGCCAACGGATCGACCGCGGGATAGATACCCAGCTCCACGATCTGACGCGACAGAGCCGTGACAGCGTCGAGGTGAGCGAACGTTGTTGCCGGTGCGGGATCGGTATAATCGTCGGCGGGCACGTAAACGGCTTGGATCGAAGTGATAGCACCGGTCTTGGTCGATGTGATGCGTTCCTGCATCTCGCCCATTTCCGTTGCGAGGTTCGGCTGGTAGCCCACAGCGGACGGCATGCGGCCGAGCAGTGCCGACACTTCGGAACCTGCCTGCGTGAATCGGAAAATGTTATCCACGAAGAACAGCACGTCGTTGCCCTGATCGCGGAAATACTCAGCCACGGTCAACCCCGACAGCGCGACGCGAAGGCGTGCTCCCGGCGGTTCGGTCATCTGGCCGTAGATGAGCGACACTTTCGAATTTTTGATGGCCTCCATATCGACCTTTGAGAGGTCGAAGGCGCCGGTTTCTTCGAAATGGTGCGTGAAGGCGTCGCCGTATGTAATGACCTTGGATTCGACCATTTCGCGGAGCAGGTCGTTGCCTTCGCGGGTGCGTTCGCCGACTCCGGCAAAGACCGAAAAGCCGTCGCGTCCTTTTGCGACGTTGTTGATCAGCTCCATGATGAGGACCGTCTTGCCGACGCCGGCACCGCCGAACAGGCCGATCTTGCCGCCGCGTAAGAATGGCTGCACCAGGTCGATGACCTTGATGCCCGTTTCAAACATCTCGAGGCGTGTTGACTGCTCGTCAAAGCCCGGAGCGTGGCGGTGAATCGGATATGTGACCTCAGACGATACCTCGCCGAGTTCATCCACAGGCTCGCCGATGACGTTCATCACGCGGCCAAGCGTAGGTGCACCGACGGGCACGCTGATCGGTCCGCCTAGGTCGATCACCTTCATTCCGCGGACCATACCGTCCGTCGGGAGCATCGACACCGCGCGCACGCGGCCCTCGCCGAGGTGCTGCTGAACCTCTGCGACGACGTCGATGTTTTCGCCGTCAAAGCCTTCGCTTACGATGCGGAGTGCCTGATATATAGGCGGAAGATAATTGTCTGAAAATTCAACGTCAACAACGGGTCCGATGATCTGTACGACCTTGCCCACGGGCCCTGCTTTTTCGTTAGCCATTATTTATAGAATGCTCCTGAATAGATGGTAAATATCGTTAAAATAACAAAGCAGTAAGGATAACACACGACCAAACGACACGCAAAACTGACCGCACGGCAAAATAATTGACCGCCGCCGCCGCGATCTTGACCGCAGAATAGCGATATTTTTACCGAAAACACCCACAATTTGTACCGCATATTTTTCGAATCTCGTATTTCGCGCTGTAAGCGGAGATCTCAGATTATGTCACGTAAGCCGAATAGAGATGAGTGATGAGTGATGAGTGGTCGGTGGTCAATGGTCGGTTGTCGGGACGCAGGCTGCCAGCCTGCATCTGATCTGCGGAGTTGCAAAAGCCCGCGCGTGAGCAAGGGCGATATCCGGAACACAGACCGAGACAAAAGACGCCTCGGAGAAGGTACTTGCATTCATTCGTCCCAGGTCGAGGTTCGCTATCGCCCTTGCTGACGCGCGGGCTTCGGCAAAGCCGGCCTAACGTAGTGCCGCGAGCCCCACACGCTACACAGGCTGGCAGCCTGCAACCCGACTCTCCGCTCTCCTCTCTCTTGACGGTTGGCGGGCGTTGAAGTATCGTCAGTTCAAGCACCATACTTGACGAGGCGTGTTTTAATTTGCGCGATCAGAAAAAGCTCGAACTCCCGCCGCAGGGCCTGAACGTCCTTTTCGGCGTCCACGACCAGAACATCAAATACCTCGAGTCGCTGCTCGATGTGAACATCGGCGCACGCGGCAACGAATTGCTCATCGACGGCGACCCTCGCGATATCGAGACCGTCGAACGCATACTCTCGGATTTCGGCGATCTGTTTGACGAGGGCAACACGTTCTCGGACAAGGAACTGAAGGACGCTTTCAAACAGATCGCCGAGGACCGTGCGTATTCGCTGAAGGACCATTTTCAGCGTTCGCGTTTTAACCCTTCGGGCAAGAAAACGGTCGCACCCAAGACGGCGAATCAACGCAAATATCTGGACGCCATCGCAAGCAAGGACCTCGTTTTCGGCATCGGCGTGGCGGGCACGGGCAAGAGCTTTTTGGCGGTCGCGATGGCCGTTGACGCTCTGTTCAAAAAACAGGTCAGCCGCATCATCCTGACGCGGCCCGCCGTCGAGGCAGGCGAGCGGCTCGGCTTTCTGCCGGGCGACCTTCAAGACAAGGTCGATCCTTACTTAAGGCCGCTTTACGACGCACTCTTCGACCTTGTTGACGCCGAAAAGGTCACGAAAATGCTCGAAAAACGCATTATCGAGATCGCCCCGCTGGCATTTATGCGCGGCCGGACGCTGTCTGACGCATTCATCATCCTCGACGAGGCACAGAACACCACTAGCGAGCAGATGAAAATGTTCCTGACGCGAATCGGCTTCGGGTCAAAGGCCGTCGTCACCGGCGACAAAACGCAGATCGACCTTCCGCGCGGCCAAAAGAGCGGCCTGAAAGAGGCCGAACACGTGCTCGGCGGGCTCGAGGGCATCGATTTTGTCTACTTTTCGGAAAAGGATGTCGTCCGCCACAAACTCGTCCAAATGATCGTCCTGGCATATGAGAAACACTCCGCCGAAAATCAGCCGCCGGAATGATCGACGTCGTAAATCTCCAACGCAAAGTAAAACTCGACACCGCCGGCATTCGTGCATTCGCGGCTTCCCTGCCGGACTTTGCTTCGGAAGCGAGCGGCAAGACCTTCACCGTTGCGTTCGTCTCAGACAAGAGAATGAGGCAGTTGAATGAATTCTTTCGCGGCAAAGATGCGACGACCGATGTGCTGTCGTTCCCGCACGAACCTGATGAATTCGATCTGACCACCGACCACCGACCGCCTACCCCTGACTTCTTGGGCGACATCGTCATCTCCGCCGAACAGGCGGAACGACAAGCTAAAGAAAACAAACTAAGCCTCGAACTCGAGATCAAACAGCTTATACTCCACGGCTTGCTCCACCTCTGCGGCTACGACCACGAGACGGACAACGGCGAGATGAACGCCCGCGAACTTGAGCTCCGTGATAGACTCGGAATAAATGGCTGAATCAACGAAAACCGCAGAACCTTGCGTGATGGTCATATTCGGTGCGACCGGCGACCTGACTAAACGCAAACTGCTGCCCGCGTTGTATAACCTCGCAAGGCAGGATTTTCTGCCGCACTCGTTTGCGATAGTCGGTGTCGGGCGTCAGGAGATGACGACCGAGGAATTTCGCGAACAGATGGCGGGGCATCTGGAAGAATTCGTCGGAAAGCAATCAGTTGGGACGCAGGCTGCCAGCCTGCAAAAGGAAGACAAAGAGGAGCAGACTGGCAGTCTGCGATTCGACGACAAACTTATCAATTGGCTGCTCGACCGCACGTATTACACAGGCGGCGATTTTGACGATGATAAGAAGCTATTTGGCGATCTGAAGGAATTGCTGGGAGAAGTTACGGCCGCACATCAGATACCGGACAACTACTTTTTCTATATGGCGACGCCGCCCGACCTTTTTGCGAATGTGACGCAAAAGGTCGTGAAGAATGGCCTCGGCAAAGAGGAGAACGGTAACTGGCGGCGTTTTGTTTACGAGAAGCCTTTCGGAACGGACCTGCCTTCTGCCGAAGCTCTGAACCAGAAACTGTTGCGGCTGATCAAAGAACGCCAGATCTACCGCATCGATCATTATCTGGGCAAGGAAACGGTGCAGAACATCTTAGTCTTCCGTTTCGGAAACAGCATTTTCGAGCCGATCTGGAACCGCAATTTCGTCGATCACGTGCAGATAACCGTGGCAGAAAAGCTAGGCGTCGAACAGCGTGGCGGATATTACGATTCGGCGGGTGCCTTGCGCGATATGATCCCGAATCATATTTTGCAGCTTGTCACGCTAACAGCGATGGAACCGCCCGTTTCGTTCGAGGCAGATTCTGTGCGTGACGAGCAGGCGAAGATCCTGCAGGCGATACAGCCGTTCTCACCTGAGGACGTTTTGAAATGTGCCATTCGGGGCCAATACGGCGAAGGTGAGATCGGCGGAACTGCGGTTTCGGCGTATCGCGATGAAGAGCGCGTCGCTCCGGCGTCGAATACCGAGACCTTTGCCGCGCTCAAACTTTCGATCGACAACTGGCGCTGGGCGGACGTACCTTTCTACGTTCGCACGGGCAAGCGGCTTTCCACGCGGCATTCGAGCATCGTTATTCAGTTCAAAAAGGCTCCGTTCATGCTATTTCGTGAAACGGGCATCGAACGTCTGACCACGAACCGCATTGTCATACATATACAGCCCGACGAAGGCATCACGCTGCATTTCGGTGCGAAAATACCGGGCCCTGTGGTGAATATGGGCCCGGTCGATATGGACTTTAATTATCTCGATCATTTCGGCGAGCAGGTCTCGACGGGTTACGAACGCCTGCTCTACGACTGCATGATCGGCGACGCGACCTTGTTTCAGCGTGCCGATATGGTCGAGGCCGGCTGGCGCATCGTGCAGCCTGTGATCGACGTCTGGAAGGCATTGCCCGCACGCGATTTCCCGAACTACGCCGCGGGAAGCTGGGGCCCCGCGGAGGCCGACGCGTTCATGAATACGGACGGCCGACGCTGGATCAACGAGCTGAAATAGCAGCTACTCGATCGCCGTAAAATCAGCGTCATTGATCGGATCGGTAACCGACAGGATCCTATCCGCCGGCGAGAATCGCCACTGACGGCTCTTTGCGGACAGAACATAATTCCGTCCTGCTGCGACGTTCTCGATGACGTAGTAACCGAAGCTGTTGGTCAGCACACGCCGCACGTTGCCGTCGGTATCGGCGATCTCGATCGTAACCTGCTGCACAGGCCGTCCGTCCGCGGTCAGGACACGCCCCGAAACGCTCACGCCTGCAGATGTCGGCGTGAAATTCACAGGGAAAAACTCCGACGTATTGTTCCCCGCATCGGTTGCGGTCGCTGTGATGTAGTCGCCGAACGCAAACTCAATTGCGGCCGCATTGCCGAGGTTTAGCTGTTTGAAACCGCCTCCGAAATCGGCCACCGTGTAACGGGCTGATCCGAGGAACGACTTCCCCTCTCCTGTCATATCGGATTTGAAGAACTCGATATACAGCCCATCGGCGCCGTAGCTAGAGAACGCCGGGTTGGAATCAACACGATACGTAACGATCAGGTCGCCGCTGCCGTCGATGTTGTAATTGCTGATCTCGGGGAAATTCTGCAGCCGGTTCGGCCCTTCGTCCGGATCGCCGGGATCGTTAGGCGTCAGTCCGGCCGGCCCTATGTCGATCCCCAGCAGAGTATTCGAAAAGATATTGTTCCTTTCAATTCTGTTCCCGGTTCCTGCGGTCGGTTGCAGCACGATACCGTTTTGGCCGTTGTGAGCGATGGTGTTGCCGAACGAAACGGGAGCGCTGCCCAGGTTGCGTCCCGGCTCTTCTTCGCTGACACCGCCGATGATGTTGCTGCCGGAGCCGAAGTTCAATGAGACCCCTGAACCACCGTTTGCGATTGGCGTCCCATTCGGCATTACGCCGACGAAATTGCCGACAACTGTATTCGAAAAGCCCGAGCTGATGCGGATAGCGTCATTGAAATTGCCGCCAATGATATTCGCGTAGTCAAAACACAAAGGCCCTGTGCAGTTCGATGGGTCGATGCCGATGATGTTATTACTCGAGTTCTCAACGACGATACCCGAAGCATTTGGAAGGACGAGGGGTGCCGTTCTTTGTATCCCGATACGATTTCCCTGAACAAGATTTCCTGACGACCCTTCGGATATAGTTAGCCCCGGACCGCTTGTGTTGCCCGAGATGGTGTTTCCGACATTTGTACCGTTGTTGCCGGACAGCGTTCCGCCGATGGTATTACTTGAAGAACCTCCCAATATGGCGATTCCCGACACGCCGTTCGGGACTGCAGCGGTCCCTAATGCATTGGTTCCGATGCTGTTTCCTGCGATGGTATTGCTGTCAGACGGCCCGTTGCCGAGGTCGTTCAATTCAATACCGATGCCGCTGTTGCCGGAGATCAAGTTGCTGAGTATTTCATGTCCGGAAGCACTTTGCATAAGGATGCCGCGTACGTTCGGAAGGGCGGATTGTCCGCTTTCATTCGTACCGATACGGTTGCCGTCGATAGTGATGCCGTATTGAACGCCTCGGATATGCACACCGTCCAGATTGCCGGAGATCAGGTTTTGCGAAACATTCAGGTTCGATATGTCTGATCCCTCTTCGACCAGGATCCCGGTCACATTCGGCATTGTCGAATTTCCGCTGATGTCTGTGCCGATACGGTTGAACGATATCGTCGTATTAGAAACGCTCTGCCCTGAAGGCGGCGAGACAGCTACGCCTATTTCGTTGTTTGAAATGACGTTTCTCTGGTTCGGCAACCCGCCAATGGTATTCGACGCGCCGCCGAGTAGCCATATACCGAATTCATTGGCCCGTGAAGGAGAGCCGGAGCTTCCATTTATATCGGTGCCGATGAGATTGTTGATGATGGTATTGCCGGAAGCTCCCGGCGCGATCGCAATTCCGGCACTGCCCGACGAATCGGTCGATCGGTGGCCCGATATAACGTTCCGCTCCTCAAATGAACCGCCGATCTGATTTGAACTGCCGGAGAACAGACGGATCCCGGCAATTTGATTGCGGGCGTTCGTGCTGCCGTCGGGGAGCAGGCCGATCAGGTTTCCAAGTATGCGATTGCCGTTAGAACGGATGTCGATCCCGTATTGCAGATTGCCCGAAATGTTGTTGCCGCCATCGCCAAATCTGCCGCCAATTACGTTGTTGGAGGAGCCTGTCGTCAACAGTATTCCCTCATCATTCGGTATGGTCACGCTGCCCGAACGGCTGATGCCGATGTTATTGTTCGCGACCACAACATTTTGGATGCTGGTCGATGCCGCGGACCCGAGCTGAACGCCGTTGCTACAGCCGCCGATTGTATTTCCGTTGATCGAGGCTCCCTGCACTCTGCCACCCACCAGAATACCGCTACCCGCGATCGCTCCCGGCGAAGTTTCGCCGTCCGAGTTAATGCAGATATAACTGTTCTCAACCGTTAACTCGCGATACTGATCCGTTCCGCCGCCGAGCTGGATCATGCTGTTGCTGAAACGGTTCACCGTCAGTCCGTTGATCTTGACCTCGCTTGCCCCGACACGGATTCCCGTGCCCAAAGAACCGGCGTCGCCGCGTATCTCGATCAGCGGCGTGCCGCTGTAGCCGGGCTGAGAGCGGCCGAGGATCGACGCTTTTTCACTGATCGTCGGGAGAAGTGTCAAAGGCGAAATAGTATGGACTCCTGTTCCGGGAATATCGAAAAGAATAATGTCGAAGCCGGGGCTCGCGTTCGCCTGTTCAATGGCGGCACGCAGCGTACACTGCAGGCCGGTGTTCGACGTATCGATATCACAGACGCCGTCCGCCGTATTCTCGTCGGGTTCATCGCCGGTCGAATTCACAACAATCGATGTCAGACACTGGCCGCCTTCCTTGCGTGCCTCAATGAGCTCACGCTGGTTACATTCGCCCGCTATACAGGAAAATTCCGATGTCCTGCCGTTCTCGTCAGTCGCCGTTGAGCTGATCTTCTGTCCCGGCGGGACGATTCCGGGCGATGTGAAGTTTATTTCGGCAAAACCGTTCCCGTCCGTCGTGACGACCACCGAACCGATCAGGCCCTGGCCTTCGCCATAATTTGTAGGATCTGCAAAGACGTTCTGATAAAAGTCGATCAGATATGTCGAAACGGGCTGTGCGCTGATGGTTCCTGTCACCGTGACCGTGCCGTCGCCGTTGAAAGTCGGTTCGTCGAGCTCGGGAAAATTCTGCAGACCATTCCCACCGGTATCGAGATCGCCGCAGTCATTTGGCGTTACTCCATCGGGCAGCGTCGCCGTGTCGGCGAGGTCGATACCAAGGCCGCCGTTATCGCGTATGGAATTTCCGCGAATGCTGACGTCGCCGACGGGAGCGTTTGGAATTCCGATGTCGTAAACAAAGACACCTGCGCGACCGTTATGGGCGATCGCGTTTGGATTTCCCCCAACCACACCCCCGACGTTGGTTTTGCCCGGACCGGTTACAACGACGCCCGAGCCGCTATTACCGAGAGCATCGCCATCTCGGTTTAGTCCAATGAAATTACCAAAGATATTTACCGTACCGCCAAAATTACGGATGAATACGCCGTCGCCCCGAGTTCCTTGATTGAAAGTGTCGCTGGTCGCTGCGGATATGATATTTCGTTCGCCCGGCTGGCCGCCGCCTATTTCGACAAATGTTCCGAGAGCGACAAATACATTGATATTGGCTGATTGCGTGCCTCCGACACCGTTTGAGATCGCTGACAACCCGTCAGACGAAGTGCCGAAACGATTACCTGTGAATCGAAATGTCCCGCCAACCTCTTGGGGTTGGTGAAATCCACCGCCGACGTAATTTCCCGAAACCAGATTTCCGCCGGAAATGAAACCTCCGTTTCCATCCGGAAAGCTTCCTCCAAACAAGAATGATCCGAAGAACGAATTGAACCCAAAGAAATTGGGAAGTGCAGCAGTTCCTGCCTTATTGGTGCCGATGTAATTATTAAAAATTAACGCGGGGCCGAATCCCGACTTATAGACGCCACCGCCGCCGAGATTTTGCGTGCGGTTGCCGGATACCAAGTTACAAAAACCCGTACAGGCCTCCCAATCCGAGGTGCCGCCGGGCGAACCGACGACCGAAAAGTCTATCGAACTCGTTCCCATCCAGACCGTATCGGTGACGATGCAAAAACCGGAGCATCCATTCCGCTGATCGTTCGGGATCGCTATATTGCCTGTGATATCGGTTCCTATCTCATTCCCGGCAACGATGCACGAGCCACTCTGCGGGGTGCCGTAGGAGAAATTGAACGCACAGTGAACCGCATTTTCGCCATTATCAGAGATAGTATTTCTGCCTTCAGCTGTGATGGAGCCTATGAATGTATTCAAATTTCCTGCCGAGGAAACACCGGTACCACAGTTACCAAGCGGACCGTTACCAGCGAGGTTCGTTCCGATCAGATTACCCTTTATCCGGTTGTTATCGACGATCAATTGGCCAAATTCCAGCTCGATCAGGGTCTCGATACCGACACCAACACCAAGGCATCGATTTAGTACAGGCACGTCGAATCCATTGGCTGAAATGACGTTGTATGAACCGGGCTCATCGCCGCCAACGACGTTGTTGATACCCATCAGCAAGACGCCCTGATCGTTGCCTAACCGCTGCAAACCAGTTATATCCGTACCGATGAAATTTCCTTTTACCTCCGATTCGTTACCGGCTGTGATCGCAAGGCCTGCGCCTGACAGCGAGCCCGGAATGCTGCCCGCAAGCCCATTCCCGGAAATTAGGTTGCGAGATGCGGGAAGGTTGCCGCCAACAGTGTTCAGGTCAGAATCATAAATTAGAACGCCCGTCGCTTCGTTCGGCTGCTCTACTGACCCGGTGACGTCTGTCCCTAGAAAATTGCCCTCGACGAGATTGCTGTGCACATTGGGAAAGCTATTCGTCGTAAATATCGCGATGCCGTTTCCTTCGATCAGTTGACCGTTTCCGCCATTTGTCGCGGGCATACTGTTAATGACAAGGCCGCGAACGACAGAGTTTGTTGTTTTCATCGAAAGGCCGTTCTTCGTTCCCGGCCCTGCGTCGCCTCGGATCTCGATGATCGGCGAACCAGTAAAACCAGGCTGCGTTGTGCCGTCGATCGTCACGGTTCCGTAGATATCTTCCAGGTCGATGACAAAATTGATCGTCTGATGACCGCCGCCGCCGATGTTAAACGCAATGACACTTGGTCCGAGATCAACGTTAGCCAGAAACACTGCTCGACGCAGAGTGCAGAGTCCCGGTGTATTACAATCGCCGCCCCCTGAGCTGTTGGAGTCGACAACGTAAACATTTGCCGGAGCGGTCATCAGAACCTGAGCGTTGCCGTTCTCGCTTAATACAAGCAAGTCCTTAAGTCCGTCAGGATTTAGCCTCATCGGCAGGACGGCGGAAGGCGAGTTCCCGCTCTCGATCGTGAACACATTCGCCCGCGATGCGTTTTCGCGTGCTCCCGTTTTCGCGACGATATGGAGTTGCCCGGAAGCGGCATCCGCGAAGATCAGATCGTCGAAACCGGAATCAGAAACCGCGGCTTTCACCAGTTTCGCACCGCTGCCGGCGAATGATGCGATCGCAAGCCTTGCGTCCGTTACGAGCGTCGTGCGGACGAATTCACGAAACGGAACGGGCTGAGCGGCGAGGTTCTTTTCGAATAGTTCCTTGCGGAGCCGTTCCCGTTCCTTCGTCTTTTGAGTCTCGGCGGTGACATAAGCATCTTTCTCGGATTCGCTGAGCGATCCGAGGTGGGCATTGCGTTCAGCCATGCGTTCCTCGGCCAATTTCTGTATGTCGTTGCCGTAGCGGCCGCGGTCGCCCATCAACAATCCCATTTCTTCGGCCTGTTCTGCGGTTTGCGGAAGTGTTGATTTGAGAACAGCTACATCGCGCACGCGTTCATTCGATTCGAGTTGATCACCGGCGGGGACAAAGTTCGTGCCTCGTGCGTTGTCAGGTAAGGCCGCACCGTCGGGCCGCGTTTTCGGCGCACGGGGTCGCGGTTCGAGGAGTTCGATGTTTCCCGTTCCATCGAGGATCGCGATGCTGTCATTGCGACCTTCAGTAAAACGGCCTACTGAGATCGCACGGATGTTTGAGTTCAAACGGATCGACTGTGTTACGGCATCGGGGCGGCGAACACCTGCAGACATATCAAGCGGATATGGTTGCCCGCGTCCGTGGTGAATCGCCAGCACATTGCCGCACGCCGCGGCGACGTCATAATAGGAATCGCCGTCCAGACGGCCGATGGCCAGCGATGTCGCTTCGGCAGGAAGTTGATGAATTTCGGGTTTGCGGGCGAAGGCTCCTTCGGGATGCTCATAGACCATCAGCCGCGGGCCTTCTTTCGTAACGGCGGCTACCGCCAGGTCAGCTTGTCCGTCAGGACGACCGATCTCGCCAATGGTGATCGAGGTAATACGTCCGCCAACCTCGAACGGCTGCGGCAGGCCAAGATTACCGCGGCCGTCGCCCGCGAGGACGAAAAACCTGTCGCTGTTTCTTGAGGCAATTACAACATCGGCGTGACCGTCGGCGTTCACATCGCCCGTTTCAACGAAATCAGGGGCGAAACCGAGCATTACCTCGGCTATAGTTTCGGTGAAAGGCGAGTCAGCGGCGACGCCTGCGAGCCTTTTTTGTTTAGCTTCCGGAGAATTCGGATAGATCGTGTCCGCAGTGCCGCGGACCATGTGTATTGCCCCTGACGCGGTGACCGCGACGATATCCGTAACGCCGTCGGAATCGAGATCCGCCGATGCAGCGGCTTTCACGCCCGAAAGCGCACTTTCAGCCGCGGCGGCAAAACGCGGTTCCTCGAAATTAACGTGCGGAAAGCCGGGCTTGCTGCCGTCAGCGGCCTTTGCGACAACAGGACCGACTTTCGCCGTGCTGCCGTCAGAAACTGTCGCCGAAACAATAGAACTCAGGTTTTCGTATGAAAAAGACCCCAAAACGGCCAATGAAGCCGTCACAATCGCTATTGCCGATAAAAACTTACGCATAACATCCTCCGAAACTGTCTCTTACCTAATAGGGCGAGAATTTTCGGAGGATGCGCTAAGGCCTACGACGAAAAATTTTCATTCGCAAATTCACTCGACAGCCGTAAAGTCGGCGTTTTCGATCGGGTCGGTTACCGACAGCAAAATATCCGCCGGCGAGAAGCGATATCTTCGGCTTTTTGCCGAAAGCACGTAATTGCGTCCAGCCGCAACGCCTTCGATCACGAAGTAGCCGAAGCTGTTGGTCAGCACACGACGTACGTTGCCGTCAGTATCCGCGATCTCGATCGTTACCTGCTGCACAGGCCGCCCATCTGCCGTCATCACACGCCCCGAAACGCTCACGCCTGCCGATGTCGGCCCAAATTCCACCGGGAAGAACTCGGAAGAATTTCCATCCGCATCGGTGGCAACGGCAGTGATCTTGTCAAGCAGCGTAATGCCGATCTCGTTCGCGTCGCCGAGGTCATATTCGACAAAGTTGTCGCCAAAGAAATCGCCTTCGGTCCAGAAGTAGGTCGCAAGGTATTCGCTTCCCTGACCGACGAGGTCAGACTTGTAGAAGTCGATGCGAATTCCCTTCATACCATAATTCTGATTATCCGGATGCGAATCTACGCGGGCCTCGACCAATACGCGATCGAATTCGTCAATGCGCAGATTTTCCAATTCAGGATAGTTCTGGCCGCGATTCGGCCCCTCATCCGCGTCTTCGGGATCATTATCGGTTCGTCCGGGTTCGCCGATATCGATACCGAGTAAAAGATTGCCCGATATCTCATTCTGCCCGATACTGTTCCTGACCGACTGCTGTGTGCCTTCGCGGCGGCCCGCTTTGCTGCGTTGGCCTTCCTCAAACTCGTCGATGAGAATGCCGTTGCCGCCGTTCTCGAATATCTGATTCGACTGATTGGCCTGCTCTCCTCCAATGGCGTTGTTGTTTGCCCCGCCCGTAACGTGAACACCATGAAGTTGATTGCCCAATCCGCTGCCGCCTATGCTGTTATTGAAGATCTGGTTCAACTGAGCTCCTACGCCATTCAAAAGAACACCATTGCGCTGATTTGCACCGATGAAGTTGCGGATAGGCAAGAGTGCGTTTCCAATCCGATTGTTGCTGCTATTTTCAATGCGAACGCCGTTTTGCTGATTTGGAACAGCAAGTGTCGATTTGAAGAGCCGGTTAACACCTACAAGTGCCCCCTGAACCGTATTGAAAACGGAGTTGTTTATCAACGCGATGCCGTTGCGCTGATTACCACCGACGGTCGGTGCCCGGTCGGGATCGCCGCCCGGATCGCCGATGGTATTGTTGCCGGCGGATTCGATATTGATCCCGTCCTCGCCGTTGCCGATATTCAATGTGGAATCCTCGTCCGTGCCAATGACAGAATGATTGACGATATTATTCTGCGAATCAGGGCCGAGTATCTTGATGCCGTGGTCGCGGTTCGCCGCAATTACGTTCTTTGCCTCGTCGCTACTGAAGGCACCAACCAGCACGTTGGGAACGTTGTTGATCAATAGGCCCGAGCCCTGATTTATTGCAGTAACGACGTTCTGCCCTTCGAATCGTTTGAAAACCCCGATAAAATTGCCCGTGATCTTCACATTGACTCCAAGAAGTTCCGTTCGCCTAGGCATAACCTTTATCGGGTCCTCTACCACGAATCCGTCGCCGTTGTTGTTGCCGACAATATTTCCGGTAGCTTCGGTATAGCCGACAGATGAAAGCTTGACGCCGGTACTTCCGTTGCCCGCGGCCGAGCCGTCCTCTTTTACGCCGACCAGATTTCCATTTATTTGCGTGTCTGACGTGCCCTGCGATTCCAGTATCACCCCTTCATTCAAACTGCCGCCAATGACATTTGAAAGGTCGTACGGGTCACAGTTGTTCTTTGGAACGCAGCCCTGCTCCGCTCCGATCAGATTATTCACACCTCCCGCCACCTTTATGCCGACACCATTGCCTATAAACAAACCGTTCACACCTAGCCCGATCGTGTTTCCCTGGACGTAATTATCGCGCGGCAGACGGTCATCGCCCGGCTCATCGAATATCGATCCAATATAGACACCGAAAGGTGTTCTGTCCTGATTCAGATGTCCGGAAATTATATTCCCCTGATTGCCGCTTCGGCTGCCGCCGATCTGATTTTCGCGGGCGTTCTCGCCGATCTGTACACCGACGCCGCCATTGTTGAGCCCCTGCGTTCCCGCGGTATTGGTACCAATGCGATTATTCTGAATTATGTTGGCTAGCGTGTAATTTGCACCCTCACGCCGCTTGACGTCTGGGAAGAACGCATCGATCGCCCTAACCGCATTGCCCACAGCTGCAAAATTGCTTGAGAAATCGTCACCGAGGTAAACGTTCGCGAACCTGTTGCCTGAAATGACATTCGCCAAGATGCTGTTACCGGACGAACCGGTCATCAGAATGCCGACGCCGTTCGGAATGTCGCCGTTCCCGTCGTTCGTTGTGCCGATCTTGTTGTTAGAAATATTCGAGCCCGAAGCTCCCTGATGAATAAGGATGCCCGCGGCCGCATTGCCCGAGATCTGATTGTGTGTGATGTTCGTGCCGGAAGTATTGCCCTGCAGCGTGATGCCTGCGTTTGCATTACCTGCGGATTGGCCAACCGAGTAGGTCCCTATGCGATTGTAGGAGATGGTGTTGTTCATCGCATTGTTGCTGCCTGTTGCCGTTATGATCACAGCTGATTGGCTGACGCCGAAATCATTTTGGGCATTTACCTCGCCGCCGATCGTATTGCCCGAACTCGATATCGTAACGCCGAATGGAACACCGAAGTCTGCATTCCAGCTCAATTTCAACCCGATAAAATTGCCAACGACCTTGTTGTTGTTCGAATTGATGTCAATAAAGATCTCACTCGCCGTCTCGGGCTGTTCGCTGCCGTTGTTGCCGCTGATGATGTTACGAAAATCGTTCGCTCCGCCGACCGTGTTGTTGTTCGCACCGCCGGTTATCCAAATGCCCTGGAAACCATTGGCAAGGCGATCCATGCCATTTTGTGCGGTTCCGATGAGGTTGCCGGTCACTTTGTTCAGCGTGGCATTGCTGCTGATGGCGATTCCATGTCCGATGTTGCCGGAGATCAAATTGCCGCCGTTATATAGCTCTGCACCGACGGTATTCTCACGTGCACCGCTGCCGACGACGACACCGACCTCATTGGGTATCGCGGACGTGCCTGCCTGATTTGTGCCGATCTTGTTTCCCAGCACCTGATTGAAACGCGCGTTTGAGCCGGCTATGACGATACCTGATGAGTTGTTGCCTATCACGTTTCCGTTAAAGACACTCCCGATCTTGTTGTCTCGCACCGTTTGCGGATTGCCGACAAGAGCCACGCCGATGACAGATGGCGTGTTCGGATCGAAGGTGCCGTCTGCATTGACGCCGATGTAGCAATTCTCGACGCGGTTGTTGTTAGCTGTTCCCGATGCGTTCGCGATATCAATATTGATCGCAAATCTACTTATCGACAGCCCGCGAACGATAGCATCATTCCCCGCAATCGTGACGCCTCGTGCCGGTGCCGTTTGGTTGATCACTTCGCCGACAAGCTGGACCATAGGCGAACCTGACCATCCGGGCTGGCTTATGGCGTTTATATCAACGTCGCCCTTTACATCCGGAAGCAGCGGCCCCGCGTTCGGGATCGTGATCGTTCGAATGCCGCCGCCGGGAATATCGAAATTGATCTGGTCAAATCCCGGACGGGCGTTCGCTTCCTGAATGGCCGCACGAAGCGTGCACTGCTCACCCGGCGTATCGAGATCGACATCGCAGAGTCCGTCACGCTGCTGTATCGGCAGGTCGCCATCGAGATCATCTTCATTGCCCTCGACATTAACAACGATAGGCTCGATGCACTGCAGCCCGAGTTCGGACCTTTCCAAAGCCTCTGCAAAATTGGCGCTCTGATGACATACACCCGCGATGCATGAGAATTCTGACGTATTGCCGTTCTGGTCGGTTGCCGTTGCCGTGATCAAGGCGGTCGGTGCCAATTGGATCGGCGTGTTGAAAGCCGCCGAAACAAACCCGTTGCCGTTGGTCATGACATTGATAGAACCGAGATAGCTCTCGCCCTCGCCGTGATTTGTCGGATCACCCTGCGTGTTCAAATAGTAATCAATGGTGAAATTACGCGACGGATTACTGCGAAGTATCGTGTCGATCCGCAACGTGCCGTCCTGATTTGGGACAGGCGTGAAAAGCTCAGGGAAATTCTGCAGATCGTTTGCCCCGGTATCGATGTCATCACAGTCGTTCGGCGTCACGCCGTTAGGATAATTGTTTCCCGGCAAGGCATTCATCAGATCGATGCCAAGTTCGCCATTGAATGCGATGGTGTTGCCGCGGATCTGTATTCGTTCGGGCTTTGTGGCACCTTGGCTTACATTTGCAAAATTCACGACGGTGACGCCCGCTCTGCCGTTGTTTTTGATCACGTTCCCTTCACCGACGCCCGTTCCGCCAATACGGGTATCGCCATTGCCGCTTGCGTTTATGCCCACGCCTGAATTGCCAAGCGGAAGTCCTTGGACATTGAGCCCGACCCAATTTCCGACCACTTCTGACCGCCCAAATGTCGAAACGCCGATGCCTGTACCGCGAGAGCCCATTGAGATCAGATCGCTCTTTTGATCTACGACATAGTTTCGAGAAAAAGGCGTCGTGCCGCCCACGATCACGGTCGCGGTCGGTGCGGAAAACGCATTGATACCGGTCGATCCGGTGCCTCCGACGCCGTTTCCAATGCCTGACAATCCATCCGTTGAAGAACCGACACGATTCCCGCGAACTGTGGTGAATGATCCGGGCGTTTCAGCCTGCGGAACAATTGCATTAAGGCGATTACCGGATACGGTGTTCCCACCATCGATGAAATTCTGGCCGTCAAATAGAGGTCCGCCTACGACGGTCGTGTTAAATCGGGTCACGATCCCGATGTTGTTCGGCAATTCTGTGGTGCCATTCTTATTTAGCCCGACAACGTTGTTGTGGACCAAGACAGTTCCGCCTCCGGTCTTGTGCAGTGCACCGCCCGGACTCGCACTCTGACTGGCATTCCCTGACAACAGGTTGCAAAATCCTGTACAAGCCCCATTTGGCGTTGTGCCGCCCGGAGCCCCAAATATTGCGAAATCATTCTGAGAAGGCGTAAGCCAGACTACTCCGGTGATCATCACAAACCCTCCCGGCTGATTTCGCCAGTCGTTCGGTATCGCGGATGTTCCTGTTGCATTTGTCCCGATATTATTGCCGCCTATGAAACAGAATCCGCTAAATAACTCGAAGCTGTACTCACTGAATCCGCAGTAAAGTCCATCCAGTCCGTTATCGGCGATCGTGTTCCTGCCGGATGCGGCACTCGAGCCGATTTCGGTATTGATATTGCCGATGGTCGAAATGCCGACATGACAATTGCCCAAACCTGAAAGTCCGGAGGCACGCGTCCCGATCAGGTTGCCGCGGATCAGATTGTCATAAGAAACGAGTTCTCCATTAGAATCGCGAAACAACGCCGTCAGCCACATTCCTCCGCCGCCGCATTGGTTAAATTGATTCGGCTCGCCTCCGTTGCCGGAAACGACATTGCCTTCGCCGAAGCCGTCGCCGCCGAATTCGTTTTGAATACCCGCGAGGAACACACCTGTTTCATTGCGCACCTTGACGTTGCCAGCGGTATCGGTCCCAATATAATTTCCGAATATTTTGTTCTCGTGGCCCGCCGTGATCGCAAGGCCGACACCGGCGCTGTTGCTCTGAGAAGTGTCGCCATTGCCCGAGAGCAGGTTGCGTGCCGCGGCAACCGTACCGCCAACTGTATTCAGATAAGCGTCGAAGATCTGAACGCCGTTCCCCCAATTCGGCCTTCTTGCAGTGCCGTCAACGTTAGTGCCGAGATAATTGCCCTCGATGGTGACATTCTGAATATTCGGCCTGAGATTGGTACTCAACACCACAATGCCGCTGCCGCCGATCAGGGATCCGTTGTAATTGACGGCAGGCATATTGTTGATGACCAGGCCGCGAATGACTGTGTTCGAGGACTGTACCCTTATTCCTTCTGCAGACCCGCTTATGTTCGTACCGTCGATCTCAATGATCGGCGTTCCGGCAAATCCGGGCTGCGTCGTGCCATCAATGATGACCGGACGCAAAAGAGAAGGATAGTTGGTTGCCGGCTCAAATTTGAATGGGCCATTGCCCGGTATATTGAAGCGTATTTCACGCACATTTCCGCCAAAGAAGTTCGCCTGCTGGATAGCACGCCGCAGCCCGCAAGGCTCTGGCCCGCCAAGGCAATCACCCGATGTTTGATCGTCGGTGGTGTTGACAACCAGAACTACTGTCCCTTCCGACGTCGCAACTCGCGGAGCAGCTGTTCCCGCGCCGAGGATCACGAGGTCATTCAGGCCGTCAGCATTGAGCCGCATCGGGATGACCTGGGAAACAGGGCCGCCGGATTCCAGCGCGACGGTCCCGAAGCCGGCCTGCAGGCCGTCAACATCGCGCCGGAATTTGCCGGCGATAAAGATCTCGTTCGACGAGCCGATGACGGCTATATCGTCGGAGTTTGAAGATGAAAAGCGGCCCCGAACAAGTTTTGAGCGTGCCGCAGCAGCGGCAGATGACGCAAGGCCGCCAGGTTGAGCGATCATTTCGGACGTAAACGATGCGATCGGGATCGGCCTTGCAGCGAGCATTGCTTCGAAAAGCTCCTTGCGGCGCGCTTCCTGTCGGCGTGTTTGATCTGCCTTCTCGGAAAGGTAGCGAGAACGGGCCGACGGCTCCATTGCATTGAGCTTATCCAAATAATCACGACGCTGCTGCTCGATCAATTCTTCGGGATTCCCATCATATTTGCCGTAATCGATCATTGACTGTGAGAATTCCACAGCATTTTCCGGTGTGATCCCGGAACTTTCCTTTGCAACGCGATAGGTTTCAGCGTCAACATCTATCGGCAGGAACTGCGGCGTCTCTGTCTTTGAACGCTCTTCCTGCGTCATTCGACGTGATGGTTCGACGGTTTCACGTCGCGGCTGCATATGAACGAGCCGTCCGTCAGTTCCAAGCAGGACTAGGCCTTCGCCGTAGCTTTCCCCAAAATTTCCGGCAACCAGATCTGAGATCTGGAAATTGATCTGCCGCGATTGAAAGACCGCCTTTGGGCGTTCGATCTTGATGTCGGTTGACATATCCAGCGGATAAGGATTTCCGCGGCCATGGATGATGGTCAGCAAACTTCCCGAAGCAACGGCAACATCACCGTAAGGGTCCGCGTCGAGCTTGCCGATGGCGATCGCATTTGCAGGGGCCGCGATACGAAATCGCTCAGGAGCTCTGCGAAAGGCACCTTCGCGGTGCTCGAATATTGCGACGAAAGAGCCTTCTTTGTTCTGGTATGCAACAGCAAGGTCGGCAACTTTATCATTACGACCTATTTCGCCGACATCCATCGCCGTTATGCGTCCGCCGACAGGGATTGAAACGGGCTGTGAGAACGCACCGTAACCGCCGCCGAACACCAAATTCAGGCGATCGAGGCCCGTTGTCACGGCAATTATGTCAGTAAAACCGTCGCCATTTAGGTCACCGGAGAATAGCAGATCGGGAACGGTCGGCAGCAAAACTTCGACGTCAGTTGGCTCAAATGGCATCGGTTCGCCGCGTTCGGCACGTCGAGCGACCGCCTCGGGATGATTTGGATAGATCGTGTCGGCATTGCCGCGGAAAAGCCGCATTCTGCCGGTCGTATCGACGGTCACGACGTCTTTAACGCCGTCCGAATCGAAATCCGCTGATGCGCCGGCGACCGCCGCGCCGCCAAACATCGATTCCGCAACTCCTACGCCGGACGAAACTGCCGTATATTTAACCTCCGGCAGATCCTTTTGATCCGGCAAAGCGGCGGCTGTTTCAAACTCGGCCGCTGCTTTCGCCTTTGTGGATAGAAACTCAAAACTAACGCCTGAGGCAGCGAACACCGCCGCTGCAATCAACAAAATTCCGAACATTACTGCTGTTTTTCGCATAATTCTTGCCTCGGGACTGGTCTTTCACCCAATAGGGCGTTAAATTGAGGCAAAAGCGCTCATAAGAAAAGAGTTTTTGCGAAATTGGAATCTGCTATAATGTCGTTGTTTCCGCTAAATATGCCGGCTGAGGGCAACAGATCAGATGTAACGCTGCTGCTTCGTCAGATGACGGATGGTAGTAGGTCTGCGCCCGACCGACTGCTGGAGCTCGTTTACGACGACCTTCGGCGGCTTGCCGCGGCGTACATGCAGAACGAGCGTCCCGACCACACGCTGCAGGCGACGGCGCTGGTACACGAGGCGTATGTTCGGCTGGTCGATTGGAAGAATGTCACATGGGAGAACCGCGCTCAGTTCTTCGCGGTAGCGGCGCAGGTCATGCGTAAAGTGCTGATCGACCACGCCCGTGCCCGCAATACAAGAAAACGCGCCAGCCAACGTCTTGTCTTGGACGAGGCGATAAGCATCCCCGACGACAAACAGGTAGACCTGATCGCTCTTGAAGATGCCCTGATCGCTCTTGAAAAGATCGATCCGCGTCAGGCAAAGATAGTCGAACTGCGCTTTTTCGGTGGGCTTTCTATTGAGGAAACGGCATATGTGATGGAACTGGGCGAATCGACCGTCCGCCGCGAATGGACCTTCGCAAAAGCATGGTTCCAACGCGAACTTCGGCGCGATGCCGCGAATTGATACGATATGCCCGAACTGGATTGGCAGCTTGTAAAGGATTCATTTGCAAAGGCTTACGAACTGCAAGAAGAAGCACGCAGCCAATTTCTTGACGAACTTTGTGAACGAGATCCCGAATTACACGACGAGGTAGTTTCTCTGCTCGCCGCCGCCGATCAACCTGAGAACATAATCGAAGAAAACGCTGTTGACCTCGCTGCAAACATTACACAAAACGAGCCTGACCTGACGGGGCGCCAATTCGGCAATTACCGCATCATCCGCGAACTCGGCAGCGGCGGCATGGGCGCGGTCTTTTTGGCGGAACGCGACGACGGGCAGTTCAAAATGCGGGTCGCTCTAAAGGTCGTCCGTCAGTCTGTCGTTGACAGCGACACGCTGAAGCGTTTTCTGGCAGAGCGGCAGATCCTCGCCGATCTGCATCACCCTAATATCGCGGCTTTGCATGACGGCGGTGTGACCGGATCCGGCGAACCTTTCCTTGCGATGGAGTATATCGAAGGCAAGCCGCTGACCGACTATGCGAATGACAAAAATCTGTCGATACGCGAGCGTCTCGAACTATTCCTAAAGGTCTGCTCGGCGGTCTCATTCGCACATCGAAACCTCATCATTCACCGCGATATTAAGCCCTCGAACATCATGGTGGCCGCCGACGGCGAGCCGAAACTGTTGGATTTTGGGCTAGCCAAAGCTCTGAGTTTCGATACGAACAAAACGCAGACGGCGTTTCGGGCGTTCACGCCGGCGTATGCTTCGCCAGAACAGTTCAAAGGCGCCGCTGTCACGACCGCAAGCGACATTTACTCGCTGGGCGTCGTGCTCTACGAACTGCTTACCGGCCGCGAACCCTACAATATCGATGACAAGAGCCTCGACGAGATGATCCGAACGATGACAGAGACCGAGCCTCTGCGGCCGAGTTCTGTCGAAGATATTGCGACAGGAAACAACGCAAGAACCGAGCTTCGCGGCGATCTGGACGTGATCGTTCTCAAAACGTTACGCAAAGAACCGGAAAGGCGCTTTCAGACCGTTGACGACATGGCCGCCGACATTCGACGGCATCTCGATGGGCGGCCCATCGCAGCTCGGCCGAATACGTTCGGCTACATCGCCGCTAAATCGTTCGCACGCAACAAGGCAGCCTTCATCTCGGCGGCGTTGATCTTGATAGCACTTGTTGCGGGGCTCGGTGTCGCACTTTGGCAGGCCGAACAGGCTCGCCGCGACCGCGACCGTGCGGAACGCCGTTTTCAGGACGTGCGCCAGCTTTCGAATTCGCTTCTTTTTGACATTTCTCCAAAGATCGAACGGCTGCCGGGCTCGGTCGAAGCACGCGAGATGCTGGTCCGGCGTGCTCTGGAATATCTCGATTCCCTTTCCGCCGAGGCCGTCGATGACGAGGCATTGCGTGCCGAGCTTGCCGCGGCGTATGAAAAGGTCGGCGATCTGCAGGGGAACATCGACAAGCCGAACCTTAGCGATTACGCCGGTGCGATCCAGAGCTTTGAAAAGGCACGCGAACTGCGCCGGACCCTTGCCGATTCGAATGATAATCTCGCCGCTCTTGCCCGAAACCTGCAGACCTCGGCCGCGATACGCAACCGCCAGAACGACACCGCCGGTTCGCTCATGGACATCAGCATGGCTAGAAACGCTATCGCAAAACTGATTGGACGATCTCCGAACGATGCCGGCCTTCAGCTTGCGGCAGTTGATGCCGCGACCGATCATGGCCGAATCTTCGCTTTCAATAATCAATACAAGGAGGCGAACGAACAATTCGACGCGGCCATTGCCGAATTGAACAAGATAACCGCACCTTCGCTGCGAAAGGACATATTGACCGCCCGGCTGTTTGCTTTTCACGGGAACGCTCTTTCGTGGGACAGCCGTCAGCCTGAGGCCGAGACGTCTATGGCGAAAGCATTAGAGCTGTCGAACGAACTCTTTCGCCGAGAGGCTTCATCAACCGAGACGATGGCGACGCGTTGGCAGGTGCTGCTGCTGGCAAGCAGCATTTACGAGGATTCGAAGGACGACGTTTCACTTCAGTACGCAAAAGAGGCGGAGACGGTCGCGGCAAGACGTTCAGAACTGGACGCCGCAGATTCGCAGGCGAAGTTCGACTTGGCTCGTTCTATTTCCCGTGTCGGGATAATGAGCACAAAGGTGGGCGATGCTTCGGCAGGCACATCGCAACTGACTCGCGCAGGCCGCATCTTAGAAGAACTGATCGAACGCGAGCCAAAGAACAAGTTGTATCAGACCGACCTTGCCAAGCTCTACATACGTCTCGGCGATACCAGCATAAAACGGGGCGACCGCCAGGATGCTCTGCTGAAATATCAGAACGCCGCCGTCATTTACGAACGTCTGATAGCCGACGACGAACAGAACAAAATGGCACGCCGCGACCTGGCACAGGCACTGCGTGCGGTCGGCAAAACGCAGATATTGGTCGGAGAGAACGCCGCGGCTCGCGTGACCCTGACCCGAGCAAAAGCGGCTCTCGACGCCCTCGCTGCTGCCGGTTCGCTCGGCGGAGCCGACGCCGAACTCGTTACGGACGTTGAGAAGATGCTTGCATCCGTCTAAAGTATTAGTTTATTGCGGGCCTGCACATTTTGGCCCTCATATATGGAAATTGCCATAACAACCGCCGTCATCTCGCTCGCGGCAATGATATTTCTAGCCACGGTAGATACGGCATTCTCGTATATCTCGGACGTCGGGCTGCGGCGCATCACCGCCGAAGACGAGGACGCGCAGCCGCGTGCGTCGGTCGGGTTTCTGCGTGAGATCATCGAGAACCGCCAGCGTTTCCGCTTCGCACTTTCATCGACAATTCAGGTCCTTCTCGTTTTCTTTGTCGTTTTGCTGACATTCATCGTCTCTGAGTTCTTTGACGGAAGAGCTGAGGTGTTGATGGTCTCGCTCGGCATCGGCCTGGCAGCGACGGTCATTTTTCGGCAGATATTGCCGCGGCTTTTCGTTCGCAGCGAACCGGAGAGGAAGCTGCTTTTCCTGCTGCCCGCGATTCGTCCGCTCTATCGCGTGGCTTCGGTTTTTGCGGGTCCTATCGCAGACGAATCACGCAAAAAGGAAGCCGGCAAATTGGACACCACCATTTTGTCCGAAGACCGTGATGAACGTTCCGAGGACAGCAATGAGGATTTTCAGGCGCTTATGGAGGTTGGCGAGGCCGAAGGCATCATCGAAGAAGATGAACGCGAACTCATCGAAACGCTTTACGAGTTCACCGACACACGGGTTGGCGAGATCATGACCCCGCGAACCGAGATCGTCGCCATTCCGGCACGCTCGACCATTCGGCAGGCACGCGACCTTATCATCGAACAGAAATACTCGCGCATGCCCGTCTATACCGACACCATCGACAACATAGACGGCATGATCTATGTCCGCGACCTGCTGCAGGCGTGGGCAGACGGCAAAGAGGATATGCGTGTCGAGCTGCTGCTGCGGCCTGCTTTCTTTGTGCCTGAAACAAAATCCGTTTCGGAACTACTCAAAAGTATGCAGCAGAATCACGTGCAGATAGCGGTCGTCATTGACGAATATGGCGGCGTTGCGGGCGTGATCACCGTCGAAGACATCATCGAAGAGATCGTTGGCGAGATCGAGGACGAGGACACCACCGAAGAAGAAATTCTTGAGATCATTGAAGGCGACGGCACCTATTACGATGTTCTCGGCTCAACCGAGATCGATAAGATCGAGCGGCTATTTGACCTGGAACTCGAGGACGACGATTACACCACGATCGCGGGCATGATCACCAGCGAGACGGGCCATGTCCCCAAGACAGGTGAACGCCTCAGCATTCGCGGCCTAGACATCGAAATACTGAAACGCGACGAAAAGCGCATCACTCTTGTACGCATCCGTCATGCGGAAAATGCCGCCATCTTAGGCTAGTAATTTGCTGAATCCAACAGCACGGTCTCTGTTCCTGACTTATGAAACTAACTGCACACGTAGATGGTAAAGACATTTCCGTCGATGTAAAACGCAACGGCCGGAGCGTAATGGCCGTCATCGACGGCCGCGAGGTCCAATACGATGCCAGCGAGGTCGAGCCGGGCATTTTTCTGCTGAAGAACGGCGAAAAGAATTATGAAGCCGCTATCTCGATGAAGGCCGACGGCAGCTATTTGGCAACCGTTCGCGGTGTCGAGGTCGAGCTTGAATTGATCGATCCGAAACGGCTTCGCGGCGGAGCATCGGGTGGCGACGACGCCGGCGGACGTGCCGAGATCAAGTCCGCAATGCCCGGCAAGATAGTCCGTCTGATCGCTGCAGTGGGCGATGAGATCGCAAAAGGTGACGGCGTGCTCGTAGTCGAAGCAATGAAGATGCAGAACGAACTCCGCTCACCACGCGACGGTATCGTCAAAGAGATCGCTGTTGCCGAAGGCGACACGGTCAGCGCCGGTCAGCTTCTTGCTGTTATCGAATGATCTAATTTCCGCGGTAGCCTACTATGTTCGCGAAAAGCCGATAGGCTCCGGGCACGCCCGCAGGCAGCTGCCGAAACATCGAATAGCTGCAATACACATACTTCCCGCGTCCTACGTCGGCGACCACCAGCCCGCCGAAATTCTCTGCCTCGTTAGGGTCGTGCGTCTCCAACAGCCCAACATAACGCTCGTCCATTGTCGAGAAATTGTAAAGATTGCGTTCCTGAACCCAGCCCGCGAAATCGGCATCGGTGATCTTGTTCGGCGTGTTGAGGATCGGGTGTTCCGGGCGTGCAAAAACGACCTTTGCGTCTTCATCAGCCGTTCGCGGCCCCATCTGCATCGGGAACGGAGCTAGGTTCTGTTGTGCGTAACCGGTCAACTGATACTGCACAACGAGCGTGCCGCCTGCATTCATAAAATCCGTCAACCGCCGGTTATTCGCGACGAGATCAGGCCGTACCTGATACGCTCGGATACCGACAACAATGGTGTCATAGGGGCTTAGGTCACCGCCGGCAAGCTCGCTCTCGGTGATCGTCGTAACGTCAAAACCCATTTGCCTTAGCGCTTCAGGAATGCGGTCGCCGCTGCCCGGAATATAGCCGATCTTGACCGGTGTCGTCCTAATGTCAGCAACAACGACAGGCGTCTCGGCAGGCCGATAGATACGATGCGATGTGATGTGCGGGTATTCGATAAGCTGCAGTTGTGAGCTGAATTTCGCATCGCCCGCCGTCGCTGACGCAGATAACGAAAACCTGCCCGCGGCAGCATTCGCAGGTACTATGATCTCGAATGGGATGTTCAGCCTTTCGCCGGTTCGCTTTATCTCGAACGCGGCTGCGCGAGGCGAAACCTGAGTTCCGCTGAGGCCGTTGATCGTCAGTCCGGCGGCACCTGTGACCGCATTTCGCGAATGGTTCGTTATCGTTAGTGTAACCGTCAGTTTCCGCTCATTTGGCGAGATCGGGATAAAGAGCAGGTTCTCGTTCAACGAAAGCGTAAGTTTGGGAACGACGTCGGCTCGACGGCGAACTTCGCCGCGGATGTCATCGGCAAAACGGAATTCGACCGGCTGAGTTAGCTTTATCTTCTCGCCGAGAACGGTCATTTCCAGCTCGGCCTGCATTACCGGCGATTGAAAAGAAAGCGTATTAGCCGTATCTTTCGCGTCCCAATCGAACACATCGCGAGTCCTCGTCTTGCGGAGCCAATAGGGCTGCGACGGCTCGGTATCAGATGCGGTCACGGTGAAACGTCTCGCAGCGTCTCCCGTTTCGCGTCGGAAAAATCCCTGTTGCGTCGGCGGTGCCGGAGGATCGGTCATTTCCGCCGTCCAGCCGCGAGGCGTGGTCAGCTTGATGGAATCGACATTGACCGCCAGCTTTTCTTCGAAAAAAGCCCGCACGTCAACTATCAGCGGCTCGCCCGCAACGAAGGCCTCGCGTTCTGCAAGAGCGTCAATTCTTATCGCCGCCGCACGAGCGATGGCGTCGCGAAACTGCTCCTGTTTGTCCTTGAAAAAGTCCTTCAGGATGGGATGTCGGATCGACCATTCGGCCGAATTCGCAGCTTTATATCCGCGGACGAGCAAAGGCAAAATGGCAGACGGCCGGCGGACGTCGAGTTTGCTGCGGGCTTCTTCTATCGCCGCCGCCATCTCCTCGAGATGCGGCTCCAGGACCGAATTCTGCATCCCGACAAGCCGCGGATAACCACGCAGCGACAGGTCGATCCCGTCCATAAACGCAGCATCGCTCGTATCGCTTCCCACACGGTTCAACCCCGAAAACTGATCGCCGCGAAGTTCCAACACGCCCTGTTCCTGAGATTTGTGCTGGCTGCGTGCTTCCATAGCGATCTCGAAATAAGAACGTCCGACGACCGGATCAAAAACGCCTGCGTTGACACGCAACTGCGGCTCGCCCGTCGCACGAAAACCGTGACGCCGATAGAATTTTTGCACTTGCCACGCAGTCCCCGCATCCGAACACTGTCTTTGGTCTGCGGCTGCCTCGATGGCCTTCGGCGTTATATAGCCTGAAAACTGATGATGCCCGTGACCGTCGGCGGGCGTTCCCGAGAACTGAGACACAACGACCAACGGGCGAAATGTACGTATCACCCGGACCGCATCGCAGAGAACTGCCTGTTCGTCCCATTTTTCGCGAGCCTCGGCAAGCGTCTTGGAAAATCCGTAGTCATATGCCCGCGTAAAATACTGTTCGGCTCCATCAAGCGTACGCGCCTGCAGCAGTTCTTCCGTGCGGATCACGCCCAAAGCCTCGCCGAGTTCGGGGCCGATGATGTTCTGGCCGCCGTCGCCGCGGGTCAACGATAGATACGCGGTTCGAGCGTTCAGCCCGCGGGCAAGATACGCGAGAAGTGCTGTATCTTCGTCGTCGGGATGAGCTCCGATCATCAGCACGCTCGCCGATGTGTTCAAACGGTCGAGCGACTTTATCAGCCCCGCTGCACCGCGGTCATGAACCGGCCGCACCTGAGCGGGAACTTCCAACCGCAGAAATGCGGAGACGTAGAGAAACAAGATAAGAACGAAAGTGAATTTCTTGAACTTCATTTGAAATCTAATTAGCTGCTCGGTGCCTCGGCGACTCCGCGGTTCAGATCTTTCTTAGACGTGAGGCTGACGAGATATCCGGCGATCACCGTAACGACGCAGCCAATGACGTTGAACCACAGAAACTCGATATTTGTGTACAAACTCGCGACCCAAACTGATGATATGCCGAAGAGCAGTCCCGCGAACGCCCCGCGAGCGTCCGCACGCCGCACCGCGAATGCCAGCACAAAAACGCCGAGCAGCGAACCGTAAAAGAACGATCCGAAACGATTTACGACCTCAATAAGCGAGCCGAGATTGGTCGCAAATATCGCCACGATGCACGCAAATATTCCCCAAATGAACGTCGCGATGCGGCCGACGAGTATGAGATGCGGATCTGTGCCTTCAGGGCGGAATAGCCGACGATAAAAGTCTATTGTCGTCGCCGTCGCGAGTGCGTTCAGCTCGGACGAAATTGACGACATCGCCGCAGCAAATATCGCCGCTATCAGCAGCCCGATGATGCCGATGGGCATATTCTGCAGAATGAACGTCGGGAAAACGTAGTTGACGTCATTGAATGAGCGGTTGCCCGCCGAGCGAACTAATTCGACCGCTTCCTTACGCACTTCGTTGAAACGCTTATTCGCGTCCACGTAGTTTGCTCGTGCAGCGTCATTCGATGCATCGTAGGCCAATGCAGCATCGCGCCGAGCTCTGTGGGCCTCAGCAAAACGCTGTTCTACCGCTTTGTATTCCGCGGTTTGTTCTACCTTTCTTGCCTCTGTCGGATTAAAGATGACAGGCGGCGTCTGAAACTGATAAAAAACGAAGACCATTATCCCGATCAGCAGGATGAAGAACTGCAGCGGAATTTTCAAAAAGGCACTCATCAGCAGCGAGGTGCGTCCCTGATCTACGGACTTTGCCGTCAGAAAACGCTGCACCTGACTCTGATCACAGCCGAAGTAGCCCAGTGCCAGGAACATGCCGCCGATCAGCCCGGACCAGATCGTGTATTTTTCGGTCAGGTCAAAGCTGATATCGACCATGTCGAGCTTGCCGAGGCTGCCGGCGAGGTGGAGCCCATCTGAGAAAGAAACGCCAGCGGGAAAGCTGGAGACGATCACATAAAATGCGACGCCCAACCCGACGAGGATGATCACCATCTGCTTGACGTCTGTCCAGGTAACGGCCCGCACGCCGCCGAACATCGTATAAAGCGTCGTTGAGAGCCCAATGGCGAATATCGTCGCGATCAGATTCCAGCCGAAAACTATCGACAGGACTATTGCCGGGGCCGAGATGATCGTTCCGACGCCGAGTCCTCGCGAAATGAGAAAAAAGAAACTCGTAAGTGTGCGAACGCGGACATCAAAACGGCGTTCCAAGTATTCGTAGGCCGTAAAGACCTGTGCGCGGCTGAAAAATGGCACGACCGTCACACACAGGATGATCATCGCGAAAGGCAGGCCGTAATAGAACTGTATGAACCGCATTCCGTCGGAATACGCCTGCCCCGTCGTCCCGACCAGCGTGATAGCCGACATCTGTGTTGCCATCACGGAAAGCCCGACCGCCCACCACGGCAAACCGCGATCCGCAAGGAAAAACCCTTCCTTTGTCTTGCTGTGTTTTGATAGGCGAATGCCGTCGAATATGACGTATGCCAAGTAGGACGCGACAATTGCCCAGTCAAGCCATTTCATAGTGCTCTACGCGAAATACCGAGAAAATGCCCAAAGGGCGGTCACGACAAAGAATGTGAAAATGACGACCGCCGCATAAACCCGCCGCCAAAATGCCGCATCGCGTTCGTTTTTGTGTGAAGTGTCGTTACTCATATCTTACGTACGGTGAAACCCTCGCTCGATGTCTTTCATCGACAGCCGCAGAATAACGGGCCGGCCGTGAGGGCACGTCGTCGGCGATGTCGTACGCAGCAGGCCGTCGATCAGCCACTGCATCTTTTCGGGCGTCAGCTTCATGTTGATCTTGATGGCCGCCTTGCAGGCGAGGCTGGCCGCGACCTCGTCCCTCAGCGTCGCACGAGCGCCGCCTCGTTTCTCATCGTCAACCACGTCAAGGATCTCTGCAAAAAGGTTCCGCGCATCTGCCGGCTGAACACCCGACGGGACCGTCTTTATCGCGACGGTGCGTCCCGAAAGCCGCATGGTCTCAAAGCCAAGCATCTCAAGCTCCGATTCGACCGCCTCAAACGCCGCCGTTTGAGCCGGCGTCAGGTCAACAGTTTCGGGCAGAAGCAGAGCCTGCGATCCTATGGGGCGATCAGCCTCAGCTTTTCGGAACTTATCAAAAAGTATGCGCTCGTGTGCGACGTGCTGATCGATCAGCAGCAGGCCTTCGTCATCTACAGCGATAATGAAGCTCTCGTGAAGCTGGCCCAGCGGCCGGATCTTTGCCGACGAGACCGACCCCACATCGACCGGCTTTGCGAGATGCGACGCGGTATTCACGGGCGGCAGTTCGGGCTCCCGACCTATTGCCGAGGCTTTCGGTTGCGGATCGTCTCGCACCGGTTCTTCCTGTCTTGCTTCCGGTTCGGAAAATACTTCCGGTTCGCTGAAAATGAATTCCTGAATACTCTCGGCAGGTGTGGGCTCGAAATCGAAACGAACGGGTCGGGGCTGCGGTTCGACGGCCCGCAGCTCGAAGGGCTCTGATTCGCGGAGGTCGCTCGACGGTGCGGCTGCAGCCATGGCGACCGGTTGCTCTGCCTCGTGTTCGCGTGCCGGCAACGCAACACCCGAACTCGCCAACGCATTTCGGACCGCATCAGCGATCGCTTCTTTGACCGCCTCCGTTCGGCGAAAGCGCACCTCGGTCTTGGCGGGATGAACATTTACGTCGATCTCTTCGAAAGGAATATCCAGAAACAAGAACGCCACAGGATAGACGCCGTGCGGCAGGACCGAGCGATAACCTTCCTGCAACCCGGCGGACAGCACCTTGTCGCGGACGAAACGCGAATTCACGAAGAAATACTGCGAATCCCGTGTAGTACGTCGTTCTCGCGGAGCAGAAACGTATCCCGAGATCTTTGCAACGAACTCGCGGCCGCCCGAAACCGGAACCAGGCTTTCTAGCAGGCCTGAACCGAAAAGCTGAAACGCACGTTCTTTCAGATCCTTTGCCGGAGCGGTTCGTAAAACCTCGCGGCCGTTATTGGACAGTTTGAAAGCGATCTCAGGATGGGCGAGCGCATAATGCTGGACGATGCCGGTGAGATGATAATTCTCCGTCGCTTCGGAGCGCATGAATTTGCGTCGGGCGGGAGTGTTGAAAAACAGATTGCGCACGCTGATCGTCGTGCCGCGGTCGCGTGCGGCATCCCGAACATCCTTCAGCCGCCCGCCTTCAACGACCACGCATGTCGCAGGCAGGTCGTCGGCAGTATTTGTTATAAGTTCCACCTCGGCGACGGACGCTATGGATGCGAGAGCCTCGCCGCGAAAACCGAGCGTAATGATGCGGCCGAGGTCCTCGACGGATGTGATCTTTGAGGTGGCGTGGCGTTCAAACGCGAGAACTGCGTCGTCGCGGGACATTCCTTCCCCGTCGTCGCTGACGCGCATCAGGCGGCGGCCGCCGAGCTCGATCTCGACCGAGATCCGGCTTGCTCCCGCGTCGATGGCGTTTTCTACAAGCTCCTTTACTACGGACGCAGGCCGCTCGACCACCTCGCCTGCGGCGATCTGGTTCGCGAGATTGTCCGGCAATATTCGGATCTTGTTCATAATCTCAGTAGCAAATGACGGCGTTCATCAGCGTCAAAAGCCGCTATCAAGCCGTCGATAGCGGACGGTCCATATTCATTTAGGAACGTCAGAAAGTTTATCGAGCGTTCCTGCAAGGCTCCGCAGGGCGTCAACTCATTTTGCAGTATCGAGACCCGGCGTTTCGCCGCTTCGTCCTTTTCGAGCTTTGTCGCGAGAGCTAGCCGACGCATCGCATCGATGTGATACCTGATCTTCCGCCCGCGCTTGGCAAAACTGTCGGAAACCGGCTGTGCAATGTCGGCGGCGATCCGGCCGAGCCGTTCCAATTGTTCGATCACCTCATTCTCAGCGACGTCGAAATCGTTCACCATTTCCGGGTTCTCGAGTTCGGCCGCCGTCAAAACAAGGGAGCCTTTGCCGTTTACGATGTCCGAAAAACTCAGTCCCAGTTTGTCCATCGCCCGCTGAACGCGGCTGCTGACGACGGTCGCGGTGTGACGCGGCATAACGGATGTAACGGGGCGGCCGAGTGTGTCATAAACCGCCGAATTCTGCGCAAAATATGCGACCTCCGCCGCACCGCCCACATAAGCCGCTGTTGGCAGGATCATATCCTGAATTACAGGCCGCAGCAGAACGCCCGGACTCAAACTCTGCGGCGACGTTCGTGCGATTTCAAGCAGCTCTTCACGTGAAAACTCGCGGCCGCTGCCTTTCAATTTGAATCCGACATCAGTACGCTGCAATGCCCACCGTGCTCCTGTGTCGTCGATAAAGAACATCGGAAAATGAACATCTTCGACGAGGACCTGGGCGTGATAGCCTGCCGATTCGAGCTGCGAATTGCGATCGCGAACTGCAGCAGTTATCTTATCCGCGTTCTCGATCGCCGCAATGAAACCATCCGCAGCGAGCCGCCGCATTGCGGGCTGCATAGGATCGAACAGAACAAGTCCAAATGCGGAAAAAAGTTGAGCGATAGTTGCTGCAAAAGCATCACTCCAATTTCGCCCCCGCTGCCAACAAGATGCGACGACCTCGCGCATCTCTTTCGTAAATGCCGTTTGCGGTATGGCCGCAAACATTGCGTCGATCGCCTGTACTATGCCCTCATCCAAAACGACCGAACCGACTGGCGAATCCGAATTAATGTTCACGGGCTGATACGAAACTTCGCCGGTCCCATTTTCGATCAGGACAAAGGTCTTGCTGACCTCATCGAGGTCGTGATCCTCGGAAGCGATCCAGAAAACGGGAACGGCGCTTATGCCTTGCCGCGACAATTCGGCGGCGATGTTTATCGCCGAAACGGCTTTATAAATGGTATACGCCGGTCCGGTGAAAAGGCCTGCCTGCTGGCCTGTTACGACCGCAACTGAGTCGGCTGAACTAAGCAGTTCGATGTTTTCGATCGTCCGCTCCCCGGAACCTACCCGCTGGTTGAACTCCATCAACGCATCGGCAAGAGCACCGCGGTCTGTCGAATAGCTCTGAAGCATCAAGGGAACGAACTTCGCCAGATCTGAGACACGAGAGCCAGCGTTCGGGTAGAATTCGTTTACTGACGGAGAACCTGCTAATAGGTCGAGATAGAGGCGCGACTGGCCCGGCAGTTCCCGCTGCTCGATGGCTCCGATGGTGAATGGCCCGCCCACTCTTTCGGCGCCGCCGGGTTCGGGTCTCACTATTGCCGCTCCTCCTATACGCTAGATTATAGATTTCGGTGATGCACAAACCAAATACAAAGGGCGGTGCTTAGTGCACCGCCCAAAAACACAAACACTGAACCGGCATTATTTGTCGGTCTGCGATACGACCGCGTCGCGCTCAATGCGATAAACGCCGGATGAGTGCGTCGCCGCGAATAAGCGGTTTGGGTCTCTCGGGTCAAATGCGACCGACCAAAATCGATGGCTGGCAAGCTTCACATCCTTGGTGTCGAGCCGCTTCCAACGGTTGCCGGCATCTGTGGAGATATAGAGTCCGCCTTCCGTATCCATTGAGCTCGAAAGTATGATCTCATCAGGATTTCGGGGGTTGATGAGGATCGAATTGAAATTGCCGAGCGAAAGATTGCCGCCGCGGCGTGTCCAATTCTTCCCGCCATCGCGGGTAAGATAGAAAGTCTGTGTCGTGCCGACGTAAACATAATCCGGACGCGTCGGGTCCGAAACTATAGAACTTACCGGCACATTATCCACCGCTCCGCCGGTACGTTCCCACGTCTTTCCTCCGTCGTTAGAAACGACCACGCCAGTCGTTGCAGTCCCTGCCCAAATAGTCGATGGTTTCGAAGGCGGGACGTGGATCGCAAAGATGCTCTCGCTGAGACCTGCACCAAAATTCAGCTTTTCCCAGCCCTTAGTAAGATCCGTCGAGCGGAATAGTCCCTTTTCTGTTCCCGCAAGATAACCCTTGCCTTCAGGCAGTATTTCAAATGCACGTACTTTGTCTGTCAAAGTAGGGGTCAGTTTCGGCGCGGCGGCAGCCGGTGAAGGTGTGGTGGAGGCCGTGGATGCGGTACGGCGAACCGGGGCTTTAGCCGGTGCCTTTGCCGGTGCGCGGCGAACGGGCGCCTTCGGGGCGACACCTACAACCTGCGTCCATGAGGTCCCGCGGTCGGTCGATCGGAAAATGCCTATATTCGTTCCGGCATAAATATTGTTGGGGTTGGCCCGGTCCTGTTCCACCGAATAAGTGCGGACGCGTCCGACATCAAGCCCTCGAGCCTGCTGCCAGTTTCGGCCTCCGTCATTGCTGACGAAAAAGAATCCGCCGCCGGTCGCCGTGTTGTGCGTCGCAGCGTAGAGGCGTTCAGGATTCTCGACATCAGGAGTGACCGAATATGTGAACCGGCTTGAAAAGCTGTCGTTCGCCTGAGCAAAGCTGCGTCCGCCGTCATTTGAGACCATCACGCCGTAATTATTCGTTCCGAGGAAAACACGATTCGGTGCTTCGGGGTGCACAGCGATCGAGTTGACCTCGAGATTTCGCTGCGTGGTCATCGCCCATGATTTTCCGCCGTTCGTGCTCATCCAAAAGCCTTCAGTCGTGCCGGCGTAGAGTGTTGCCGGTTGTGTAGGATGTTGGACGATATCACGTGTTCTGCGTGAACTCGACGGGATACCACCGAATTTTATCCAGCGTTCGCCGCCGTTATAAGATTCATAAATGCCGCTGCAGGCCGAAGCGATGACATGCTCAGCGTTTCGCGGATTGATCGTGATCGCGAAAACGTCCGAGTCGTCGATCATCCCGTTCTTGATCAATCGCCAGCTTTTGCCTGCGTCCGTCGATTTGTAAGCGCGCCACCATGTGCCGGCGTAGATCGTATCCAGCGATCTAGGGTCCACTGCCAGCGAGTCGATGTTTATCGGCATCGTTGACGAATTCATGCGCTCCCATTTTTCGCCCTTGTCGCGCGAGATCCAGATTCCCTGGAGCGTCCCGACAAGCAGCACATTAGGGTCAAGCGAGGATTGCGTCATCGCGTGGATGGACTCATTCCGCAGGTCCTTCGATTCCTTCCAGGTCTTGCCGCCGTCGGTAGATTTGAAGAAGCCGCCAGCTCCGCGGTGACGATGGCCGGAGGTGTAAATACGGAGCGGATCTTCGCGATCGACGATCAGCTGATCGAGGATGAGTTCAGGCTGGTCAAGATTGACCAGAAGCCGCCATGTTCGTCCGCCGTCGGATGAGCCATGTATCTGCCCGTCAAGCGTACTCAAATAGAGCCTGTCCTTGTCTGCCGGATCTATCGCGATCACGCGTACATCACCGCCCGACGGGCCGACAATGTCCCAACGGGAAAACGGCCCCGGCGACGGAAGCGGCTCATCGGCAGCAAGTATGCTCCCGATACCGCTGAACGTAAGCGCGAACAGAAAAAGATTGACGGTAAGCTTTCTGAACATAAACCCTCTCTAAAAATGACGGAAAATTGCGAAACAATAAGAAAAACCGCGGAGGGGCGGTCGGTTAAGATATTTAGATGACGGCCCCGAGCAATTGGTTGCGGACATCGAGCGAAACCGCTATTTGGGGAAACCCCTTTAAGCAGATATTACAACAATGAAGCGCAGCGGGCAAAGCGTAAAATACGCAAAAAAACGGCCGAGGCTGGGTGATGGCCGCCTCGGCCGTTCTTCAGTTTAAGCACACCGCTTAAGCGGTGAGAAGGTTACCGTGACATTACGGCTGCGGAACGTCAGCACCGGCAGGTACGAGGTAGAACTTCGTATTTACGCCGGCTCCGGTGTTCGGTCCGTCAACAAATACCACACGGCTCGCGTCATAACGGCGGAAGTTGATCGCCTTCATGATCTGAGTGCGGCGTGCACGGATCTGTGCCGGGGTGCCGTAGTTGATGATGTAGCCTTGTGCCGTCGGGTTGTTGTTCAACTGGATATAGAAGTTGTCAACACTGGCCTTGACGACGTCATCAACCGCACGTCCAAATTCGTCAACGAGGCTTGCTTCCGGTTTGGTAGCGACGCCTGCCGTTTCAGAGTCGGTCGTAGCACAGTTGCAGTTCGGATCGAGTCCGCCAATGGTGACCGTAGCGGTCACGTTGCGGCCTGCCATGTCGCGGGTCGTCTGAACACGGATGCTCGGAGTTCCCTGACCGGAGATGATCTCGCCGGCAGAAACTGACCAGCTGTACGTGACATCACCGCTGACGCTGGCCGTAAAGGTCATAACGTCACCAGGTGCTGTCAAGCCGGACGGGCCGCTGACCGAAATGGTCGGGCAAGCACATACCGGTGCACAGTCAGTACACTCAACGATGCGGATGGTGCGGGTCTGCGTGCGACCGCAGATGCCGCAACCGTCGTCAACGCCTGCAGTGATCGTGTAGGTGCCCGGCTGAGCTCCTGCGAGATCCCACTGAACGTTAGCTCCGGAGCCGACAATGCGTCCGCCCGAAACCGTGTAGTTGTAAGTGAGAACGTCATTCTCAGCATCAGATGCCGAGGTCGAAACGTTGATCATCGCGCTTTCGCCGCAGTTGCCCGAACGCGAACGCGTTCCCGGAGGACACGGCAGAACGATGGTCTCATCGCTCAGGTTGACAGCATCGACGTTAGCAGGAACGTTGGCAACTGCCTCAGCACGCTTCTCACGGCGTCCGATCCAGAACTGGCCGATAAAGCCGTGCGGATCGTTCGACGTGGCGAGGCCCGGAGGAACGCCGTTGAACTGGCGAAAGACCACGGTCGGCTGGCAGCCTACCGTTGAAAGCTGGCTGCAAAGGAGCGTCACGCCCGTCGTAGCAGAATTGTCGCTGAAACGGTCAGCATCCTGCTGATTGAAGTGATGCCTGTATGCAGCACCGAAACCGAACCATCTACGCGGGAACACACGGAAACCGGCGAGGCCGTCATACGGGTTGTTCTCGAGAGCGTTTGGTGTACGGCCGCCTACGTAGTGCAGAGCACGGAACTCAAGGATCGGCTGGAAGTACTTGTTGACCGGAAAGTCAACACCGACAGCGAACTGAAGTTCATCAGGGTTGTCGAGGATCGTGAATTCGTTTCCGCCAAAAGTTCCTTTCGACTTGGACGTATAAACGTAGCCTGCGTTGAACGAGACCTCAGCCCATTTCGTGGCACGAGCACCTATGAAATAGTTGATGCCGATATCGCCCCAGTCCGAACCTGAACCAGAACCACGCTGCATCATGTTAAAGCCGGAGAAACCGGTCGCCTTGTCAGGCTGCCAGCGATAGAACGCGCTGATACCGTGGCCCCACGCACTGTTGTTGCTGTTCAGACGCCATTTGAAACCGACGGCCATATGGTTAAAGGCCGAGGTTCCGTAGGTGCGGTTGATGAACGGAGCATCCGGCAGGTAGGTCGGAGCTGACGAGAACGAGACAGGGCCTTCGCCGCCGGGGCCGCCATTCGGAAGTTGAAGCGTATTGGTGGTCAGCACGATGCCCGGCAGAAGGCTGCCATAGATCGAACCGACACCGGGGAACATATCAGACGCGCCGCCCGGACGCGGCGGTCCGAGAAGTGCATTGGTGCCCGCAGGGAAACCGAATGCCGGGCCTGAGAAAAACGGAGGATTAAATCCGAGCGTGCCGATGCTTCCGCCGGTGTAAGGGAACTGCGTGAAAGGAGCTCCCGTCGGTCTGAAGATCGCCGTGTTGATATACGGATTCGCACCCGGCCCATTCGGAGCGAGAACAATCGCCGGCGGAGTCGTCCAGCCTGCACCGATCCTGACCTGCGAGTTAGGCAGGTAGAATCCCGAAAGGTTCCGCGGGCTGTTTACTTTAACGCCGCGCCATCCTTCGGTGGTGAAGAACATTTCGAACCGATCGTGAAGACCGACCTGGAAGCTCAGAGGCACCGTGGTGAAATCCGCATTGCCCGGATCCCTGTCATAGTTGCTGTACGCCATGCTGAGAGTGTATTCACCCCGGCGAAGCGTTTGAGCATCATAAACCGTGAACAAGCCCGTCGGGCCACCGACCGGACCGCCCGTTCCTACTGTAGGAGCGGTATTGCGGTCGTCACTGGCGGGTCTCGGCTGAGCCGACACCGCAAAGACGAGCGTAAACATCAAAAGCGCCGCAAGAGACGCATACCTAGCGAGTTTCATCACATTCCTCCGCTAACAAAATAATAATTCGTTTCAATTCCTTATCTGTAGATGCATTCGGTCATAATGAACGACACCCCAGATTCCATTTGTATTATGCGCACTCTTCAAAGAAAAAACGAAACCGCGAACGACCGCTTCTCAATATGCGCCCAAGCTAAAAAAACACTACTAACGACTTACTTATACCGCTTTAGGGCGGAGAAAGTCAACGCTGACAGCGCGATTCCTCCAACCTAAACCTCGACAAAAGATAACGCAACTTGATTCGAAAATCAAGTGCTTTCAACACTTTGCCCGTCACGCCTTAAGCATAGATGCCGCGCATCCGTGTGTCGTATGCCACACGGTCGATGGCAAGCATATAGGCCGCGGTTCGGGTATCAACGTCGTGCTTTTCCGCATAGTGGCAGAGTTCGTTGAAACTCGCCACCATTTTCTCTTCAAGCCTTTCATTTACCTGGCGTTCCGGCCAGAAATAGCCCATGCGGTCCTGAACCCACTCGAAGTACGAAACCGTAACACCGCCGGCATTCGCCAAAATGTCGGGAATGACGAAGATGCCCTTATTATGCAATATCTTATCTGCCTTCGGCGTGGTTGGGCCGTTAGCTCCTTCGGCAAGGATCTTGCACCGAATGCGATCCGCGTTTTCGCTGGTGATCTGATTCTCGGTGGCGCAAGGAGCCAGAACATCGCATTCGATCTCCAGCAATGCCTTGTTGTCCACATGATCAGCCTCTGTGTAGCCCTCAAGCGTCTTGTTCTTTGAAAGGTATTCCATGACCTGCGGGATATTGAGACCGTTACTGTTATAGATACCGCCGAAAATATCAGATATCGCCGTTATCTTGTAGCCGGCCTCGTACATCAACTCCGCACCGATGCCGCCGACGTTACCTGAGCCTTGTACGACGACAGACGTTTGCTGCGGCGTCAGGTTGAATCGCTTGATGGCCTCGTTGACAGTGAACATGACGCCTCTGCCCGTCGCCTCGCGTCGTCCCAGCGATCCGCCGAGGGCGACCGGCTTGCCCGTCACCACAGCGGTGACCGTGTGGCGCGAATGCATGGAGTACGTATCCATGATCCACGCCATCGTCTGCTCGTTGGTATTCATGTCCGGAGCAGGGACGTCCTTGTCAGGCCCGATGAAATCGATCAGCTCAGCGGTGTAACGGCGCGTCAGCCGTTCGAGTTCACCCAGCGACATCTGACGCGGATCGCAGATGATCCCACCTTTGCCGCCGCCGAACGGAACATTGACGACCGCACATTTCCACGTCATCCATGCGGCAAGGGCCTTAACCTCATCGAGCGAAACATCCGGAGCATACCGAATACCGCCTTTTGCGGGGCCTCGAGCAAAATTGTGCTGAACACGAAAGCCCTCAAATACCTGTATGTGGCCGGTGTCCATTTTCACCGGGATATAAACCTTTAATTCGCGGCTCGGAACTCGCATGACCGCATAGAGGTCAGGGTCCAGACCCAAAAGCTGTGCCGCACGGTCAAACCTTTCGCTCATTGCCTCGAAAGGGTTCTTTTCGTCACTTCCGCGGAATCGCCTCATCTCATCCGCCATTGGATTTGCCATAAAAAATCTCCGATCAGTTCTTAAAGATAGTTTGTACTATTCAGATAAATTCCATTGCCGACCAACAAAGACTCACCGTTTCGGCATCGTAACAAAACTGTGCGAACCGCGCCGCGTTTCGGGACACGTTATCGCAAAATGCTCTTGTAAAGATGATTGCACTAGAGGCAGGAATTGCATAGCCGTCTCGGCGGTCTTTCGCAAGATATTAACTTACCCTTAAAAGGTCGTGCAAATGACTGCGGTGCGAAAGGCACCCGAATTTGAATATCGACCGCATTGCACGCGATTTTTTCGCGATGTTAAGATTTTTCTGAGAGTGCAAAAGGTAATTTACGCAATCGGCCAAACGGCATCTGGCGCTATACACCAGTATCGCGTCGCAGCGTTATTAATACTGTTCGCGTTTGCGGTCGGATGGACCGCAACGACGGCCGCAGCACAAGACGACGACGTGGCCGAGGCGATCGAGCTTTTCGAAATGGGTCAGGACCGCCACTCGAAAGGCGAACTGCGCGAGGCTGAAGAATTTTACAGGAAGGCTATAGAAAAGCTGCCGGAATTTCCGGAAGCACTATATCAGCTCGGAACTCTACAGCAGGCGAAAGGCGACATCCGCAATGCCGAAGCGAATTTCCGTCAAGCAGTAGAACTGCGTCCGGATTGGACGCTCGCAATGACCTCGCTCGCTTCCCTTTTGGTATCTGACGGCAAGATAGCCGAAGCGAGAACTCTGATCACTGAGGCTCTCGAGATCGACCCACAGAATCCGCCGGCAATTGCGACGCTTGCGGAGATTTTGATCAGATCCAAAGCCCCTAAGAGTGAATTGGAAAAGATACTCGTTCGGACCGTCGATCTGTCTGAAAAAGCGAATCCGACCGCTGCGATCTGGTGTGCACGTGCGGCTTTAGAAAGAGCCTTGGGAAAAACGAACGAGGCACGCAAGAGCGCCGCCCGCTCTGCCGAGATCGATAAAGGCTTCCGATCCGCTTATTACCTTCTTATCGAGATCGGCATCGAGCAGAGCGATGCAGAATTGGCAAAGGACGCATTTGCGAAGCTCCGCTCGACAGGTATTTCCGATGATCGCATTCTGCTGCTGAATGCACGCATCGCTGCTGCCGAAGGGCGATTGGACGACGCCGAGAACCTTCTCAAACAACTGAATGAAAGAACATCTGAAGCCGAGTCGCTGGCGAAGAAGATACGTGTGCTTAAGTCAACCTCTGCGTCGCTGCTGGAGAAGGAGTTGGAATCCGAGCCGGATGACGTGGACATTTTGGCAGCGCTTTGCAATGCGTATCGGGTCACCGATGCTGCCAAGGCGATAGTGTTCTGCCAACGCGGCATGGAAGCCGCTCCGGCGAGAAATGACCTTCGTATCGGACTTGGAGCGGCCTTAGTTCAGGCCAAACAATATGAGCCGGCAGTTTCGGTCCTCAGGGAATCGGCTGCCGCTGAGCCCAAGAACTACACCGCACGCGCAAATCTCGCAACTGCCCTTTTCAAACTGAAGCGGCATGATGAAGCGTTGGCAGAATTTCGAAAACTTGCAGATGAGCGGCCGACATCGCCCATCGCATACTATTTTTTGGGCATCATACACGACGAGATGACCGAATACGCCGACGCCGCGGCGAATTACAATCTTTTCCTGAAGTACGCGGACCGCGGTCAAAATGCCGAAGAGATATTGCAGGCGGAGATCCGGTTGCCGCAATTGGCAAAGCTGGTTAAAGAAGGCAAAGGCAAACGAAGGAACTAACGGATGAAGACTGTTTGCGAAACAACTATCAGCAGATATGTACGGAGGCTTAGCTGCTCTGTCCTACTAATGTGCGCCGTTTTCGCTTCGGCCGGTTCCGTGCCGGCACAGGACGATGACCCCATTGAAGGTGCTCCGCCGCCGGAATTGCTGTTTTCAGTTGCAGAGAGTGATCAACTAGCCAAGGCCAAGGACCTGCGTGCCAGGACGCGGCTCATCATAGAACTGATGGACGCGCGTCTCAAGGCAGCGGAGCGGCATAGCAGCAATGCCAATTTCGATGCCGTCTTTGCCGAACTCGGCCCCTTTCATGCCCTTGCACTGAACGGCATCGAACATTTGGAAAAACAGGACCTCAAGGCAAAATCCGTTTTGGACAACCTGAAGCGGTTCGAGATCGGTATCAGGGGATTTTTTCCGCGGTTGGAGTTGCTGCGGCGAAGTGCTCCTACGGACTACGAGCCCTACATTAGAAGGCTGATACGCGTGATGCGCGAGGCAAGGTCGCGTGCCCTCGATCCAATGTTCAGCGAAACCATCGTTCCCGTCCGAAGGCCAAACTAGTTATGTACAAGAAAGTCTTTTCTGCTTTTGCAGGCATTCTTTTTCTCGCAGCGGTCTCCGCGATGCCGGCAGCCGCTCAACGGGATTATTTCACGCCCGAGGAGATCGAGATCATCCGCGACGCACAGCAGATCGACGAACGTATCGCAGTTCTGGTAAAGGCGATGGACCGGCGATTCGAGGTCATGAATGTCAACGTGTCACCGCCGAAAGAAGCCAAAAAGAAGTCGGGCGATTGGGGGCCGATGCCGACGGGAACGAAGAGTGAACTGATCCGCGACATAAGGCGGATAATGCAGAAGGCGATCGATGACATTGACAATCTTTCGGAGCGCCCGAATTCTGCCGTTATCGAGGAGAGCAGCAAGAAAAAAGGCGAGACGATGTCGAAGCTTTTCCCGAAGGCCGTGCGTGAACTCGCTGCGGCCGCTGCTCGCTACAGGCCTGCCCTCGCCGCCGAGATAGACCGGTCATCTTCGGCTGATGATATTGCTCAATTGTCGGCGACGATGGAAATGTGCGACGAAGTGATCGCTTCGCTTTCAAAACTGCCGCCGCCCTCTAAATAGGAATAGAACATTAAAACTTATCTTTGTCTGCTCTGCCGGTTTGAAAACCTCACGGTTTGGTCGGACAATGATGATTATGACAGAAGGCGTACTCAAAAAGACCCCGCTCAATGACGCGCATCGTGCGCTCGGCGGTAAGATGGTTGATTTCGGCGGCTGGGACATGCCGGTCCAATACTCGGCAGGCGTGATCGAGGAACATAACCGCTGCCGAACACGAAGCGGCCTGTTTGACGTTTCGCATATGGGCGAGATCTGGGTTGAAGGCCCTGACGCGATCAGTTTCGTGAACCGCCTCACGACGAACGACGTTTCGAAGCTCGAGGACGGCCAGGCTCATTATTCCTGCATGCCCAACAAGGACGGCGGCGTTGTCGATGACCTGCTCGTTTATCGTTTTAATAGCCATAAGCTGCTTCTGGTCGTTAACGCAGGCACGACGGACAAGGATTGGGCTTGGATCAAGTCTCACCATTCGGAACACGAGGACGTCGGCCTGAGGAACGCTTCGGCAGATTTTTGCCAGATCGCCATCCAGGGGCCGGAAGCGACAGCCATTCTGCAGGGACTGACGGAGACCGATCTGTCGCAGATAAAATACTATTGGTTCACCGAGGGCCAAGTTGACGGCGTAGATGCGATCATTTCGAGGACGGGCTACACAGGCGAGGACGGATTTGAGGTTTACGCCGCTCCGGAATTTGCCGAACAGCTATGGAATACGATGCTCGAAGCAGGGCGGTTCGGCGAGGATGACGGCATACTTCCCTGCGGGCTCGCGGCAAGGAATACGCTTCGGCTCGAGGCCGCGATGTCGCTATACGGGCACGAGCTCGGCGACGACATCTCGCCGCTTGAAGCGGGTCTCGGTTGGATAACCAAGCTGGATAAAGAAGGCGGCTTCATCGGCCGCGACATTTTGGCGGAGCAAAAGCAGAACGGCCTTTCCCGCAAGATTGCCGGCTTTGAAATGAAAGAGCCGGGCATCGGGCGCGACGGTTTCGACGTTTATGTCAACGGTGAAAAGTGCGGTGTTGTCACCAGCGGCTCGCCCGCACCATTTTTGAAGAAGAATATCGGCCTCGCGTTCCTGCCGCCGGAGTTTGCAAAACCGGGACAGGAAATTAAAATTGATGTGAGAGGCCGGCATGTCGCCGCCGAGGTCGTACCAACACCCTTTTATAAAAGGAATTCTAAATAAGATCTATGTCAAACATTCCCGAAAACTTACGTTACAGCAAAGATCACGAGTGGGTTGCCGTCGAAGGTGACGTCGCGGCCATCGGCATCACGGATTATGCGCAGCATTCGCTGGGCGATGTGGTTTACATCGATATGCCGCGTGTAGGCGACAAATTCGGCGCGCATGAATCGTTCGGCTCGGTAGAATCCGTTAAGGCGGTTTCTGAGGTCTTCACGCCGGTCGCGGGCGAGGTCACTGCCGTGAACGACGGACTGAACGACACGCCCGAAAAGGTGAACGGCGACCCTTATGGCGACGCATGGTTCATCAAGATCAAAATGGACAATCCCGGCGACGCTGACGGCATGATGTCAGCCGCCGAGTACGAAGAATACCTCGAAGGCATCGACCACTAATTCTGCCTAACTCCTCTACTTGACCGCCGGTTCGGTAAGGACCGGCGTGTCAAGATATTTCGCAAAGAACCTGACATACCGCCTTACGCGGTCAACCGCATGCCGCGGTTCGGTAATGCCGTGTCCCGCCCGCGGATACACGACAAATTCGACTGGCACCTTCATTTCTTTCAATGCCATATAGAATTCCTGCGCCTGTGCGATCGGCACTCGCGTGTCGCTCTGCCCGTGCATTATCATCGTCGGCGTTTTGACGTTCTTAATGTATTTCATCGGCGAGCGGTCCCAATACAATTCGGTCGCGTCCCACGGAGACTTGTCATCATAGAACCAACGCAGATACCGCTGAATGTCGTTCTGCGAATACATCGAATAGATGTTCGTCAATCCGGCTCCCGGGCTGACGGCCTTGAAACGGTCGGTCTGCGTTAACATCCAGAACGTCATGTAACCGCCGTACGACCAGCCGAGGGCACCCAGCTTGTCGGGATCGGCAAGTCCGCGTGCGATCAGATGATCGACGCCGGTCATGCAGTCGTCATAGTCGCCTTTGCCCCATGTGTTCTTGTTCGCCTGGGCAAATGCGAGCCCGCGTCCCGTCGAACCTCGGAAATTCGGCTGCAGAACCGCGAAACCATTCGCCGCGAGCACCTGAACGAGCCCGTTAAAATTGTTCAGCGAGGCCGCCGTCGGACCGCCGTGCGGGTTAATAAGGAACGGGACCTTACCGCTCGTGTAGCCGACGGGCTTTGTGAGAACGCCTTCGATCTCCATGCCGTCCTTGCTCTTCCAACGGACTATCTCTGTGTCGCCAAGCGAAAAGTCGCGGAGCCACGCGTTGTGGTCGGTAATGCTTCGCACGTTGTTGAAGTTTACGTTCGCCGCGAAAAGTTCATTCGGGCGGTTGGCCGTAGACGACGTGCCGATGACGGTCTGCCCGTCGCGGCTTATGTCGGCGATGGCAAGCGTGCCGCCGCCGCGGGTGAGTTGAGTGAAAGCGCCGCTTTCGATGTTGATCGAAAATGCTTCGACCGTCTGAAATGCATTGGAACTAAAATAGATCGACCTGCCGTCGCGTGACCAAAAAGCCTGACCGACGTTGTTGTCAAAATTCGTCGAAACCTCACGCGGCGTACCGCCCGCGGCAGAGATCACGTAAAGAAAGGTTGTCGCCACACCGTCGCCCATCGTCCGTCCGCCTGTGTAAGCAAGCCATTTGCCGTCAGGCGACCAGCGGACCGAATCGCTCGAACCCGGCGTGTCTTCGACCTTGCGTTTTTCATTGGTTGCGATATTCAGTATCCACGCTTCGGCGAGGCCGCCGTCGTCGGCTTTTGGCGTAGGACGCGCGGTGAACGAGGCCTGCGTGCCGTCCGGCGACCACTGGGGATCGCTTATTGTGAACGATCCTTCAGTCAGACGCTTGGCTTCCTTTTTCTCGATATCAAAATGCCATAGATGCGTCATTTTGAGGTCTTGATCGATAAGGATCGTGTCGTCTTTCAGCCGTTTTCGATCTTCCTCATCCTTTGTCGGCTGATCGGTCGCGGTAAATAGCAGACTCTTGCCGTCGGGCGAGATCCGAAATCCGCTGACTCCGCCCTTCTGCGAAGTTACGGCCCAGGCTTCGCCGCCGTCCGCGTGCATCATCCAGACCTGACGCTCGCCCGCCTTTTCTCGGTCGGTCAGGAATGCGATCATCTTGCCGTCGGGCGTCCATTCGGGCGAAGTGCAGCTGTTATCACCGCGTGTGAATTGCCGCGGACCGCCGCCCGCGGTCGGCACGACCCAAACGTGCGTCGTCGCTTTCCATTCCTTGTCTTTCTCCGTCTTTGTTTCAGAGAGCGTGTAAACCACACGTGAGCCGTCCGGCGAGATACGCGGACTGCCGACACCTTTAATGCTCAGCAGATCCATCGCCGTAAGCAGCTTTTTGCCGTCCTTCGCACGCGGCGGCGTAGCTTCGGGGGTCGGGCTCGGCTTTTGCTCGGCCTGTGCCGGAACGAAAGGAACGAAAAACGCCGCAAATGCAAAGACGACGACGATGGACGAGTAGCGCAGTTTGTTTATCATATTTTTAACAACGGAAGACGTTCGGAAAGTTTAAGCGGAAGCCCCGGGTTTTTCAAATCGCAGAAAAAACGGCTGGCCGCGTTTGCTAAGCCAGCCGAATATTTTCGGATGAATTATCTTCACGGCATTGCCGAGAAGTCCATGCCTGTCAGGTGATCCTGCAGGCTGAAAACGCGGGAGGGATTTGCAAATACAAATTGCCTTGCCGAGATCTCAAGAACGTAAGTATTACCGGCCGGCAAGCCGTCAAACGCGTAATAACCGAACGTCGTCGTGGTCGCAGACCGGCGCGTTCCGTCCGGAGCTGTCAGGATCAAACGAACGCCGCGTATGCCGTTGCCCGCGGCAGTCGTCACGCGTCCCGTTATCGAAACGCCCGCTGAGGTCGGCGCAAGGTTCTGAAACCAAAATCCGCCGTGCAGGTCGAATTGAGGCGGAGCGCTTGTTGACGAAACGCCCGCCGCCGGCTGACCGGCCGTGCCGCTGATGCTGAAAGCTCCGCCGGTCGAATTCGATCCGCCGCCGGTCGCGATAACATTGTGCGACAGGTCATACGGCCCGCCGGTCTGGGCCGCATTTTCCACCGCAGAGACGCCGAGACACAGAGCGATCAAAATGAGGACCTTTCCGACTGACCACTGACCACCGGCCATTGATAACTGACGCGATCGACCGCGACCGGGATGCAGGCTGGCAGCCTGCGTCCCGTCCGACCACCGACAACTGACAACTGTTCTCATTTCTCCTCCTTGCAGCCTTCGACTGTCGGGGTTTGCTTGCATACCGTCTTCCTCAGCGCATCTATCTGCTTCTGCTGCCTTTCGATCAACGTCTGCTGCTCTTTGACCGCATTGATCAGAGCGACCGTGATCTGGTCGTATTTCACGCCCTGTATCTCGCCTTTTTCGTTGCGGGTGACGAGTAGCGGCTCGACCTTTTCGACCTCTTCGGCGATGAGGCCGAGGTCTGCCGTCTGGCCTTCGATCCAGTCGTAAGTTACCGGCCGCAGCCTGTTTACAAGATCCAATCCTCCATTAAAAGGCCGTATGTTCTCTTTATACCGGGCACTCGATGAACATACTGCGAGCACGTTCGAAGCGTTTATGCACAGATTTGTCGAGGTGCCCGTTGCCAAAGCCCCTATCCGTACTGTGTCGAAGAACTCTCGTCCGAGCTGAACACGATTGCTTGCGTCAACAACAGCACCGGCCCCGATCGCAGTGGCATTGGTCAGATTGTTGGCGATGAAGTCCGCGTCAATGCCAACAGCAGTATTTTTACTGCCGGTTGTATTTGCCAAACCTGCACCCGTGCCAAAGAAAGAGTTGCTGTCGCCGGTCGTGTTCGCTCGGCCTGCAGCCTCGCCGAAGAAAGCGTTTTCAACGCCGGTCGTGTTAAATTGGCCAGCACTCGTGCCAAAGAAAGCGTTCAAGTTGCCGTCCGTGTTCGATTGGCCTGCACTCGTGCCAAAAAAAGAGTTGCGGGCGCCGGTCGTGTTCGCCCCACCTGAATTTGAGCCAAAGAAAGCGTTGTTCGATCCGACCGTGTTCAAGACGCCCGCAAACGCGCCAAAGAAAGCATTTTGGTCGCCGGTCGTGTTGGCTTGGCCTGCACTCCTACCAAAAAAAGCGTTGAAGCTGCCGGTCGTGTTCGATGCGCCAGCGGAGGTGCCAAAAAAGGCATTGCTTATCCCAACGGTATTGTTAAAACCGGACGCCCGGCCGAAAAAGGAATTGTTGGAGCCAGTCGTGTTATAGTATCCCGAACTAGAGCCGAAAAACGCATTGTTGAAGCCCGTATTGTTGAAAACACCCGACGAGTGTCCAAAGAATGAGTTTTCGTTGCCGGTAGTATTGACCGCGCCGGACAAGAAGCCAAAAAAGGAATTGCTTATTCCCGTAGTATTCGCCTCTCCGGATGCAGAGCCAAAGAAAGAATTGCCGGAGCCCGAGGTGTTAAATCGTCCTGAAGATGCTCCAAAAAAGGCATTGCTGCCGCCATCGATATTCGAAGCCCCCGAATTTGAGCCGAAAAATGCATTGTTTGCCCCGATTGTGTTGTTAAATCCTGAAGACCGGCCAAAAAAGGAATTGGCGCTGCCGGTCGTATTCAATTGGCCTGATCGGGCTCCAAAGAAGGCATTATCTGTGCCGCCCGTATTGTCTCTGCCTGATTCAACTCCAAAAAAAGAATTGTCGTTGCCGGTCGTATTGGCCGAGCCGGACAAGAGTCCAAAGAACGAATTGCCGAAACCCGTTGTATTGGACTGGCCTGATAAAGCTCCGAAGAAAGAATTGCCGCCACCCGTCGTGGTCGCATAGCCGGCACGGCGGCCAAAAAATGAATTGTTGCCGGCGGTCGTATTAGAAAAGCCGGCGAAGTGCCCAAAGAAGGAATTGGCGCCCCCTGTGGTATTTGAAACACCTGAACTCCTTCCAAAGAAAGAATTGGCGATTCCTGATGTATTCGCAAACCCGGAATTGGAGCCGAAAAAGGAGTTTTCATCTCCGCTTGTGTTCAGGTGACCCGAGTTGGATCCGTAAAATGAGTTGCCCGTACCTGTCGTATTCGCAAACCCTGCACCACGCCCAAAAAATGAATTTTGACTTCCGGTCGTGTTAGAAAAGCCGGTCTCGGCACCGGCAAATAGGTTCGACGTACCGGGATTGCTCAGGATACGATCCAGGCCGATATTGTATTGGGTTCCGGCGCTGAAAATATCTGCCGTGCCGGTTCCGCTAATGTTGAAATCGCTCAACGGCTGCGTCACCGTCGAGTTCTGTATATAGTTGTCGCTTCCCGCCGGAACGCTTGAAACAGGTATGGTGCCCGTTACAGCACTGCCGTTCACGCTGCCGATCTGTGCAGCAGATACGCACCCGACGCAACCCGCGGAGAGCGAATCCGCCGAGTCGGCACTGCCCGCATTAAGACTTCGTATCGCATACGGCCCCGACGTGATCGGCTGCCGCGGTGCGAGCGGAGTGAATGGTCCCGGACCCGAAGGTTTGACAGCGATCTCCAAAAATCTCGCCGCCCCAGGAAACTGTGCGCCGAAATCAAGCCTCACGGTAAAGATACCGCTTGTTACGGCAACGCCCGTTATGGTCTGCGTCGGGCCCTGCTGTGTGCCCGAAACCAGCGAATCCCACAAGCTGAATTCGAGATCATAGCTGCCGGTCGTCGGCAGCCCTGTATCAAGGAGCCGCCCCTGATATGTGAACTCCGTTGTCTGAGCAGAACCGCCGGCGGCTAAGAGAACCACCATAAGCAATACTGCCATACCGATCATAGTAACGTGGTCTTTTGTTTGCTTCATAAAGTACCTCCAACAAGTATTGAATTAAGTTAGGCCATTGCCCGTTTAACTTTTTTGACATTACTCGGTGTCTGATCCCCGAACAGTGGCTGCATCGCAAAAGCTTCTTGTACTTTTTCCATTGCTCAAGGCTTACAGATCTCAGCTTTCAGATCCTGCGAACAAATGATCTTCTTTAACGCGTCGATCTGCTTTTGCTGAAGTTCGATCACTGAGTGCTGACGGCTGATAGCCGAACGCTGGACGTCAATCTCAGTTTGCTGCTCTTTGACCGCATTGATCAGCGCGACGGTTATTTGGTCGTATTTCACGCCCTGTATCTCGCCTTTTTCGTTGCGGGTGACGAGTAGCGGCTCGACCTTTTCGACCTCTTCGGCGATGAGGCCGAGGTCTGCCGCCTGGCCTTCGATCCAGTCGTAAGTTACCGGCCGCAGCTTGTTTACAAGATCCAATCCTCCATTAAAAGGCCGTATGTTCTCTTTATACCGGGCACTCGATGAACATACTGCGAGCACGTTCGAAGCGTTTATGCACACATTTGTTGCGGTGGCGGCGGCCAGTGTTCCGATCCTGACCGTATCCAACCCGTTACGGCCAAGCTGAATTTGACTGCTCGCCATAACGATCGTATTCGACCCGATCGCGGTGGCGAATGTCAGATTGTTTGCGCTGGCGTTGGAACTGGCTCCGATGAAAGTGTTATTAGCTCCCGTGGTGTTCCCTGCGCCCGAATTATTGCCAAAGAAAGCGTTATTGCCGCCTGTCGTGTTCGCAGGGCCAGCATTCGAGCCGAAGAAAGCGTTAGCTACGCCCGTTGTGTTCGAAATTCCCGCACTCCTGCCAAAGAAAGCGTTATTATCGCCTGTAGTGTTAGCCTGGCCCGCTTGTGTGCCAACGAAGGCGTTAGCAAAGCCCGTCGTATTTGCAAAGCCTGCAAATCTGCCAAAGAAGGCGTTGCTATCTCCCGACGTATTAGCCTGGCCCGCTGACCGGCCAAAAAATGCGTTACTGTCGCCCGTCGTGTTCGATAATCCTGCATTCCTGCCAAAGAATGCGTTATCGAAGCCCGTCGTGGTAGATTGGCCTGCGGAGGTGCCAAAGAAAGCGTTATCGGCGCCTGTGGTGTTATTTTGTCCCGCTGAGCGGCCGAAGAATGCGTTACCGGTGCCTATTGTGTTCGATTGACCCGCGGAATTGCCGAAGAAGGCATTGCCGGTGCCGGTGGTGTTCAATAGGCCGGCAGAGGTACCAAAGAATGCGTTGAAACTACCGGTGGTGTTCGCCGAGCCCGCTGCGTTGCCATAGAATGCGTTGGAGTTACCCGTCGTGTTCGAGAAGCCCGATGTTGTGCCGAAGAAGGCATTATTGGATCCCGCCGTGTTCGAAGCGCCAGAATTCAGACCAAAGAACGCATTTGACACTCCCGTTGTGTTTGCGCCGCCGGATGAGCTGCCGACAAATGTATTGAAACTGCCTTCCGTGTTCGAGAAGCCTGCATTGGTACCGAAGAACGAATTATCGGTGCCTGTAATATTGGCCTGACCGGCACTCGAGCCGACAAACGTGTTGCCTGCAGCAGTGGTATTTAACGTTCCTGCATTGTTTCCAACGAAAACGTTGGCGGAACCCGACGTGTTTGCAAAGCCTGCACTCGCCCCGATGAACGTGTTTCCGCTCGATACGTTCATCCTGCCCGCGTTGGTTCCAACAAACGTGTTATTGATACCTGCAATATTATTGAGGCCGGCGAGGGCTCCGAAGAATGCATTGTTGGACCCGGTGCTGTTGGATTGCCCCGCACTGCGTCCGACGAAAGTATTCAGATTACCGGCGGTGTTCAGCGTGCCTGAGGACGCTCCCACGAAAACATTTTCGGATCCGGAGGTATTATTGAAACCGGCAGACGCGCCGAAAAAAGAATTGGAAGAACTTGTGTTGGATTGCCCTGCATTCCATCCGAAAAAGGAATTATTTACTCCGGAAACATTGAACAGACCTGCGTTTCGTCCAACGAACACATTCGAATTGCCGGTCGTGTTCGAGGTACCGGCGTTCGCTCCCACGAAAACGTTACTGGAGCCCGTCGTGTTTAGGTTACCTGCGTTGTTTCCCAGGAATGCGTTGAACCCGCCGCTTGTATTGCTCACACCCGCACCTGCACCTGAAAAAAGGTTGGCCGTTCCCGCGATGCTCAGCACTCTGTTGGAACCAATATTATATTGAGTTTCAGCCCGCAATATATTGGCTTGTCCGGTTCCGCTGATATTGAAGTCGCTTGTCGGCTGAGGCGAGGTCGTGTTTTGAATATAATTCGTACTGCCCGGCAGCGGGTCACGGGCATCCGTCATTCGCGGATCGGTTGTCACAACATAATCGGCCGCCGGCACTCCGCCGAGGTTAAGCGAATTTGTTGCCGTGTCGGCGTTGCCCGCATTAAGACTGCGTATCGCATACGGCCCCGACGTGATCGGCTGACGCGGAGCGAGCGGAGTAAAAGGGCCGGGACCGGAAGGTTTTACCGAAATTTCTAAAAACCTCGCTGCTCCCGGAAACTGCGCGCCGAAATCCAGTCGGACTGTAAAGATACCGCTCGTCACGGCCACGCCCGTTACGGTCACTGTAGAACCCTGCTGGGTTCCCGAAACAAGTGAATCCCACAGGCTGAACTCGAAGTCGTAGCTGCCCGTCGTAGGCAGCCCCGTATCAAGCAGGCGGCCCTGATAGGTAAACTCGGTAGATTGTGCATTTGAGGTAAATGCAAATAACAGAATGCACAGCACTATCTGTACGGCGAATGGTCGAATAGGTGTCATAGTCCCTCCCAGAATCCCTCAGAGAATCTGCCTTGCGGCAGGAAACGAAGTTGTCAGTGCGATCTCAAAAAAAGTGTATCAGATGTTTAAACATAGTCAACTTAACTTTTCCATACCTTACTGAACGTTAGAAGTTGGCTTTGCCTGCACAGAAATACTTAAATTTTGCTAATTCTTGATATCAAATCCCGTGTTCCGTCTGAGCTTTCGAGAAAGTGACGTCGATTTGCTATTATCGTAGGGAATCTAGCAGTGCTGCCCGCCGCTAGACGGCGCGGTAAAATTAATGAGATACATACCCAATTCAACTGAAGAAAGACAGGAAATGCTGGCCGAACTTGGCCTCTCAAACGCAGACGAGCTTTTTCGCTCGATACCGGCCGACGTTCAAATGGGCAGGCCGCTGAAGGTAACCGACCCTCTTGCTGAACCTGAGGTGATCGCCGCGTTGGAAGAGATGGCTGCAAAGAACACAGCAGCGACGAAACCGTCGTTTCTCGGCGCGGGCGTTTACTCGCATTTTTCGCCGACGATAGTCGATCATCTGATCCAGCGGAGCGAGTTTTTCACGAGCTACACGCCGTATCAGCCCGAGATCTCGCAAGGAACACTGCAGTACATATTTGAGTTTCAAACGCTCGTCTGCCAACTGACCGGAATGGAGGTCGCGAACGCCTCGATGTACGACGGCTCGACCTCAATGGCGGAGGCGTATCTGATGGCTCAGCGTGTGACGCGCCGAAATAAGATCGTCGTTGCGAAGTCGGTTCATCCGGAATACCGTGATGTTGCGGTTACTTACGCTCAGCACGGCGACACTGAGATCGTTGAGATCGGCTACGACGAAACTGGGCGCGTTGCGGGCCTAGAAGCTCTCGACAATGATACTGCCGCTCTCGTCGTGCAGTCGCCGAATTTCTTCGGCTGCATCGAAGACCTGCAGGCACTTGCCGACGCCGCACACGCGGTCGGTGCGTTGCTTGTTGTCACGGTAACCGAAGCTATTTCGTTGGGTTTACTGAAAACGCCGGGCTCGTGCGGTGCCGATATCGTCGTGGGCGAAGGCCAGTCGTGGGGCATTCCGATGTCGTTCGGCGGGCCGCACGTAGGCTTTTTCGCGACCCAGGAAAAATTCGTCCGCCAGATGCCGGGCCGTCTTTGCGGCGTCGCGTATGACAAGGAAGGCAATCGAGGTTTCGTGCTGACGCTTTCCACACGCGAGCAGCACATTCGCCGCGAAAAGGCGACATCGAACATTTGCACGAACCAGGGCCTGATCGCACTTGCCGCCACCATTTACATGGAAGCGATGGGCAAAAAAGGCCTTAAAGAGGTCGCCGAACAGAACGCCGCAAAAGCAGCCTACGCGAAAACGAAGATCGCTGAGGTCAACGGCTTTTCGATACCGTTCTCGGCCCCGACGTTCAATGAATTCGTCGTCCGCGGCCCTCGTCCGGCAACGGAAGTTTTGGAAGCCGTCCGCGAGAAAGGCATCGTCGGCGGATTGGCGTTGTCGAAATACTACTCCGGTCACGACAACGACATTCTGATCGCCGTGACTGAGACGGCATCGAGGGAAAACATCGACAAGCTGATCGCCGCCCTCAGCTAGATTTTCAGTGAGCGTATGTTGTTCGGAGCGCTCGAGATAGTTTTGTGCCTTTCGGTAGTAATGGCCGTTATCCTTACTATCGGATTGGGATTTGTTGCACAGAATTTGGCATTGGACCGAAAGGAACGCTGGCGCGGATTGTCGCCATGTCCGCATTGCGGAAAAGCACTTAATCCGGAGGCATATCTTTGCAGGCATTGTTTTAAGGAGATCTCTACTCCGCTTTTCAAATAGAAGCGAAAAGGGGACATTTGATATGAGCATCACAAAAGTAACACAGCACCCGACACAGAATGAGGGCTTGATATTTGAGCGGTCGCAGACCGGCCGCGTGGGCTATCGACTGCCGAAGCTGGACGTGCCCGAAACGGACGCCATTCCGACGGAGCTGCGCCGCGACGATGATCTGGACGGCATGCCCGAAGTGTCAGAGGTGGACGTTATACGGCATTTCACACGCATATCAACGTGGAACTATTCCATCGACCTCGGAATGTATCCGCTCGGAAGCTGCACGATGAAATACAACTCGCGGCTGAACGAAAAGATGGCTCGCATCGGCGGCTATACAAATCTTCATCCGCTCGCTCCCGAAGAAGAATCGCAGGGAGCACTTGAGTTGATGTACCGCCTGCAGGAAGACCTTGCCGAGATCACCGGCCTGCCCGGCGTCTCGCTGCAGCCGGCTGCGGGAGCTCAGGGCGAGATGACGGGCGTGATGCTGATCCGTGCTTTCTTAGACAAACGCGACGGCGAGGCATCGAAAGACCGCCGCGTAATGCTCATTCCCGATTCAGCTCACGGCACCAATCCTGCGTCCGCAGCACTTGCGGGCTTCACGGTCAAGACGATCAACTCGACCGACGAAGGATTGACGGACATGGAGCACCTGCGTCAGCTATGTGATGAAGGCGGCGTCGCGGGACTGATGCTGACCAATCCGAACACGGTCGGCATTTTTGAAAAGAACATCCGCGAGATCTGCGACACCATTCACGCCGCAGGCGGGCTTGTCTATATGGACGGTGCCAATATGAACGCCCTAGTCGGCGTGGCACGGCCGGGTGATATGGGCGTGGACGTTATTCACTTGAATCTGCACAAGACATTTTCGACGCCGCACGGCGGAGGCGGCCCCGGCTGCGGCCCTTGCTGCTGCACAGCTGAACTCAGCGAATTCCTGCCTACTCCGCGCGTCGAGAAAACGGGCGATCGCTACCATCTCAATTACGACCTGCCTGAATCGATAGGCCGCGTCAAAGCGTTCTTTGGCAATTTCGGAATGATGGTCCGGGCATTGTCTTATATTTATACTCACGGTGCGGAAGGCTTGCGCGAGGCAACGGAAACGGCCGTGCTGAATGCACGCTACGTCGCCGAAAGACTGAAAGACACTTATCACAAACCGTATGACGCAGACTGCATGCACGAGGCGATCTTTTCGCATAAATATCAATCGGCAAAAGGCGTCGTCACGCTCGACATCGCAAAGCGTTTGATCGACTACGGCTTCCATCCGCCGACGGTGTACTTCCCTCTTGTCGTCGAGGGTGCGATGCTTATCGAACCGACCGAATCGGTCGGGCGTGCGGATCTGGACGCTTTCATCGACGCGATGAAGAGCATCGACCGCGAGATCTCGGAAAGTCCGGAACTCGTAACCAACGCTCCGCATTCAACTCGTATCGGACGGCTCGACGAAGCCGCCGCGGCACGCAAACCGGTTCTTCGCTGGAAGCAGGATATGGAATTTTCGACGAAATCTGCGTAGGATAAGGGATATGGAACGCGTGATCAATCTTCATATCGAAAAGCTGCCGGAAGGCGTTTATTTGGCGACATCCGACAGTATTCAAGGGCTCGTCGCTCAGGGAAGGACCATTGCCGAAACGGTTGAGATCGCCAGGGACGTTGCTAAAAAGTTGATCGAATCGCAGGACGGTGAAATTGGCGAACTTCCGCTATTTGCCGATAGTTTTGACTATCCGCTCGTTATCGGAGTCTGAAACGGGACGCCTTTCGGGCTTCAGATACCGCGAGATCGTTCGCATTCTTAAGAAGTTCGGCTTTGAATTTCATCGCCAGGCGGCGGGCAGTCACGAAATTTGGTTCGCCTCTGAAACGGACAGATATACCACGATTCCAAATCATCCCGGTGATATGCCGTAAGGTACTCTGCGAGCAATACTAAAGCAGGCAGACATAGATCCCGAAGAGTTTCTGCGAAAAAGGTAATTCTGATTATTTGTAGGAACGCTGGTTCTGAGATTATCTTTACAACTCAATAGATATGGCAAATTCCGACACCATCACACAACGGCCGCTCGTTCTGCCGGCTCTGAAAACTGACGCAGTGATCGTTCAGGCGGTTCTGCTTCTATCAGCGGCATTCGTTCTGCCTTCGCTCGCACATCTCACAGGGCTGCCTGTCCGCTGGCTGCTGCCGATGCATTGGCCAGTGGTACTCGCGGGGCTATGTTACGGCTGGCGTTCGGGCCTGCTGATAGGCATCGCAGCGCCGCTTGTGAGTTTCGGCGTTTCGGGAATGCCGCCCGCCGCAGTGCTGCCGGCAATGACACTCGAGCTTGCCGCATACGGTTTCCTTGCGGGATTTGCCAGACAGTCTTTCGGGCTTTCGACGCGAATTTCGGCTCTCGCCTCGTTGGTCGGCGGCCGCGTGATTTTCCTTATTGCGGCGTTGATGATCGGGTGGATATCGACATCGTTCGGCAGCTATTTGGCCACCGCGATGGCACCGGGAATACCCGCAGCATTTGCTCAATTGCTGCTACTGCCGATGCTTGCAGATAAGTGGGTTTCGCATTGGTCTGAAAATATTTAGTGCTCCATGTTTTGCGGCCTTGTTTCCGCACTTGATCTCACGACCCCAAAGCCCGGTTTTCGTCGAAAGGCGATAATACCGGGCTTCTTTGTTTGACGCCGTCCCACATATCAAAATAAAATTCCTGTCAAAGGCGCATCGCAACTCATTCAAAATATGACAATTATAGGCATCCCGAAAGAGACGCATCCGGGCGAAAAGCGTGTGGCGGCGACGCCGCAGACGATCTTGAAGCTCAAGAAAATGGGTTTTGACGTTCAGGTCGAAACGCATGCGGGGCACGGCATCAATTGCATCGACAGCGAATATCGTGAGGCAGGAGCGACCATCGTCGAGGACGCGGCCGAACTGTGGGCCTCGTCCGACGTCATCCTGAAGGTGCGTCCGCCCGAGGACGGCGAGGCCGAACTGATACGCGAAGGCGGCTGGCTGGTCGGCTTTGTCTGGCCCGGGCAGAACCGCGAGACCGTTGACAAAATGGCAAAACGGAAAGCGACCGTTTTTGCGATGGATTCCGTCCCGCGCATCACGCGTGCACAGAAAATGGATACGCTCTCTGCGATGGCAAATATCGCCGGATACCGCGCGGTCATCGAGGCGGCGAATCATTTCCCGCGTTTCTTTACCGGGCAGATAACCGCTGCCGGCAAGGTCGATCCGGCAAAGGTGCTCGTGATCGGAGCGGGCGTCGCCGGGCTATCGGCGATCGGTGCGGCGAAAGGCTTGGGTGCGATCGTGCGTGCGTTTGACCCGCGTTCTGCTACAAAAGATCAAGTCGCGTCAATGGGTGCGGAATTTCTCGAACTCGACTTTAAAGAAGAGGGCGAGGGCAAGGGCGGCTACGCCAAACAGATGTCCGACGACTTCCTGAAAGCCGAAATGGCGTTGTTTGCCCAGCAGGCGATGCAGGTCGATATCATCGTCACGACCGCACTGATTCCGGGCAAGCCGGCACCGAAACTCATCACACAGGGCATGGTCGAATCGATGAAGCCCGGCTCCGTGATCGTCGATCTCGCCGCTGAACAAGGCGGCAACTGCGTCCTTACCGAACCCGGCAAGGTCGTCACGCACAAAGGCGTGACGATCATCGGCTACACGGACCTGCCGTCGCGTATGGCTTCGACGGCATCGCAGCTTTACGGAGCCTGTCTGACCGCGTTACTGCAGGATCTGCAGGACGAGAACGGCCAATTGCACATCGACCTCGAGGACGAGGTCGTCCGCGGAGCGATCGTTTTGCACGACGGGAAAATGCTGTGGCCGGCCCCTGTAAAGGAGATGCCCGCACCTCCGCCTCCGCCCGAACCGGGCGTTCCAACGAAGAGTTCTGCATCTGTCGCGGCCAAAGCGGCCGCTCACGGCTCGGACGAAGGGAAAGGCATGAATCCGCTAGTCCTCGTCGCGGTCGGACTCGTTCTGCTTGGATTGGGTTATGCCGTACCCGAAAGCAAGCTGTCGCATTTTACTGTGTTCATGCTGGCAATTTTCGTTGGTTTCCAGGTCGTGTGGAACGTCAAGCCCGCACTGCATACACCGCTAATGTCCGTAACGAACGCCATCAGCGGCATCATCCTCGTCGGCGGCATGCTGCAGCTTTCGGGCGACCTTAATCTGACGACCATCCTCGGCGCCATCGCCGTTCTCATCGCCACGATCAACATCGCAGGCGGATTTTTGGTCACAAATCGAATGTTGGCGATGTTTAGAAAATGAAAACCGGACTGATCACAATCGCATACATCGCCGCGAGTGCGTTGTTTATTTTGAGCCTTGGCGGCTTGTCAAAGCAGGAGACCGCACGCCGCGGGAACTGGTACGGCATCATCGGGATGCTGATCGCTCTGGCGGCGACGGTCGCGGCAATGAACCCGAGCGGCTGGCCGATACTTGGCGGCGTTGTACTCATGGGTTCCTTGATCGGAGCTACGGTTGCGGCACGCGTTCAGATGACGTCCATGCCGCAGCTCGTCGCTATATTGCACAGCTTTGTAGGTTTGGCAGCGGTGCTGGTCGGCTTCGGCACGTATGAGGCGCAGTTCGCGACGGGCGGACCGCGTGAGGGTGCGACGATGCTGCTGGTCGAGATCTTCATCGGCGTATGCATTGGAGCGGTCACGTTCACAGGCTCGGTTATCGCGTTTGCAAAGCTGCAGGGCACTATTTCGGGCAAGCCGCTGATGCTGCCCGGCCGGCATATCATCAATCTACTGATGCTGATAGCGACGATCGCAATGGGCGTGATGTTCGTGATGGCTCCGGGAACTTCGGGGCATCCTTATTTGATCGCGGCAACGGTGATCACGTTCGTTTTGGGTGCGCACTTCGTTATGGCGATCGGCGGCGCGGATATGCCTGTGGTCGTTTCGATGCTCAACAGCTACTCGGGTTGGGCGGCTTCGGCAGCGGGCTTTATGCTGTCGAATGACCTGCTTATCATCACCGGTGCACTTGTCGGGTCCAGCGGCGCGATCCTTAGCTACATCATGTGCAAAGGCATGAACCGCTCGTTCATCAGCGTAATGCTGGGCGGATTTGGTACCGAAGGCGGCACGGTCGCCTCAGCAGACGGACAGCCGGCGGGCGAGGTCCGTTCGGTCGACGCAGCGAGCACCGCGGACATGCTGAAACAGGCGAAAAAGCTCATCATTGTTCCCGGCTACGGCCTCGCGGTCGCGCAGGCTCAGCACTCGCTAGCCGAGGTCGTGAAGATCCTGAAAGACGGCGGAACAGAAGTTAAATTCGCCATTCATCCGGTCGCGGGACGACTTCCCGGTCACATGAACGTCCTGCTCGCCGAAGCGAATATTCCGTACGACATCGTTTTTGAGATGGAAGAGGTCAACGATGAGTTCCCCGGCACGGACGTTTCGTGGGTGATCGGCGCGAACGACATCGTAAATCCGTCCGCACTCGACGACCCGAATTCGCCCATCGCCGGCATGCCCGTGCTGCACGTGTGGGAAGCCCGCAACACCGTCGTGATGAAACGCTCGATGGCGTCCGGATATGCCGGAGTTGATAATCCGCTGTTCTATAAAGACAATACGCTGATGCTCTTCGGCGATGCCAAAAAAGTCGTGGACGAGATATTAACCGCGATGCGGGGTTAGTCAGTAGCGTGCTCCACTCCTTACAAAGGGGAGTGGCCGTTTTTTCACCTATATACTTTATTTCCGCTTGCCGAGATCCGCTTTTCGGAATATGATGCGGTTTTAGAAACGGAGGTAATTTTTATGAAACGCACATTTTGGACTGGTCTCGTTATCTCCCTCTTTGCCTTTTCAGCCTTTGCACAGGATAAGGCTGATGTTGAGAACATTACGCCGAGCCCTGCAGCGCTTGTTGCGATCTGGGACATTAACTACACGTTCGACAACACGACCACGGTGACGCGGCAGATACGCTTTATTCAATACGCGAACGGAACTGGGCTTTTCATGCCGGCCAATGCTCTGCCGACGACGACATCAAACCTTCGTGCGGGGAACCGTGCGTTGTGGGATATGCCGCAGCCTTTCTTTTTGAGCTTTTCGGGCGAGGTGCGGCTGCCGGTCAGCAATACAACTGAGACCGGCACACTGGTATTTAAGGCTATCAACGGCAACACCGGCCTTTTGCACGGACGCGTGGTCTTTGTCCAAAACAACGCCGGACCCGCGACCACTCCGACCAATCTCTACTCGATTCGAACCGGAACATTTACCGCGATCCAGGTACCCATAACAACGACTACGCCGACCGCCACGGATGGCGAAGAGATAGACCAGTAGCCGACTTTTGCAGATAGAATATGGCTCCCTTGCTTAGATCAAAAGGGAGCCTTTTTTTGCGGGTATCAGAGCTCGATCAACGCAAGTCGCCTAACAATATTTCCGTTTTCGAGGTGTTCTTCAACAATTTCGGCAACGTCCCCGGGCTGGACCTGGCCGTAGATTGTGCCGTCAGGATAGACCATAACTGCGGTGCCGATGGAGCAGAAGCCGATCGAGCCGCATTCGGTCAGGACGCATTCGCCCATCGGGTTTCGGCCTTTTGACTCTTTACCTTGGCGGAGGTTTTTTTCGACCAAAATCCGGTCGAATTCCGCCATCACTTCCCTGCCGCCGACCTCGGAGCAGGACTTGCCCGTGCAGACGAAAACCTGCCTTTTTATCGGCGCCTTGAGCATCGGTGCGAGCTTTTCCAGCTTTTCTCGGTCGGTTATGAATTTCGGCTTTGCCATCTTCGAATAGACTATCAGAATTTACACCGGCAAAACACGCGAAAATCCGCAAAATTGAAACGTATGCCCAATACGATTTTCCGTTGCAAATATTGCCGTTATGCTAGAATTTGATTTTGGCATCGGCTCGACGATAAATGGCGGCAGGCATAGTCATCCACATCGCATTCGGCAGCGAAAAGCGGACCGAATTCTTTTCGCAGGAGAGAATTCGGATCGGCTCGCTGGAGGGCGCCGACCTGCAGATACGCCATCCCGATTCGGAAGAAGGAGCGATCTGGCTCGCTCTGGAAGATTCTGAAGGCGTTTACCGTATCGTCGATTTTGACGAGTCGCTCGGGCTGACCGTTAACGGGAATCCGATCCGCCGATTTATCGCGATCGCGGACGGCGACGAGATCGTAGCCGAGGAAGCGGGCATCGTTTTCTCGTTCTTCTCATTCGAGAACCGCTCGTCGCTGATCACTACGAAACGCGAACAGCGCCATATCGCACAGTTCATCGAAGAGGCCGCTCTTGAGTCGGCCGCTACGGCGAAACGCGACGATGCGAAGATGTTCCTCCGCGAATTCGTCCGCGAACTCTCGCGCGAGATCTCGCTGACGACAAAGCTGATATCGTTGGTACTCGTCGCGGCGTTTCTTACCGGAATTTTGTATATCGGCTATGCGGTCAGCCGTGAATTGAACGAAAGCCGCCGTCAATCCGAACAGCAAAGCGACATCATCAAAAAGCTCGAGGAAAAACTGGGCGAAACCAACGAACAGATCGGCCAGCTCGATAAAACGAACAAGGATCTGATGAAGACGGTGTCGCTGGCACCGAATCTTCGGGTGGAATACGGCGGCGGAGTGTGCCTGATCGTCGGCGTGTACGACCTCGTGGACAAACGCAGCGGCAAGCAGCTTCGTTATGCCGACCCGGCATCCATGCGCGGCGAGGTATATGAGGCAGCACCGTCCGAAGACCCTTCGGCACCGCAGTTTCCGCCGGCCTTCGGGCTGACGACCGAAGGCTCGGGCTCGCCCGTAGAATATGATTTCATAGGCACCGGATTTCACGTCGGAGGCGGATACATAGTGACCAACCGGCACGTCGTCAGGCCATGGGAAGAGGACGAGCAGGTCAAACAAATGATGGCGATGGCCAACGGACGCCCGCGTGTGAAGAAACTCGTCATTTACTTCCCGAATTTCGCCCAGCCTTTTACGCTGACCATGCGTCAGCTCGGCCAGCGTGAGGACGTCGCTGTCGGCACCATCGACGCTGCTATGCTGCCGCCTGAGGTGCCGACGCTGCCCATCGATCTGGACGTCGAGTCGGTTGCTATCGGCAAGACGGTGGTCTCGATGGGCTATCCGAACGGACCGGACCGTTTGCTTGCGATGGTTGACGATGACGAAGCGAAATCCATAAATCAGCGTTTTGGGAACTCGCGGACGAATCTTATCAACTTCCTCGCACAGTCGCAGCGTATCGCTCCGCTGACCACGTCCGGCCTTATTACCGACCTCGATTCACGCCGCATCGTACATGACGCAAAGACCGCTGAAGGCGGTTCCGGCGCGCCGCTGTTCGGCCAGGCAGGCCGCGTTATAGGCGTGAACTTTGGAGTATTTACGGAAAGCACGGCGGCGAATATGGCAGTGCCGATCCGTTTTGCGATCGAGCTGCTTCGCAAGGCCGGCTGGTTAACGCCCGAAGAGCTGCAGAATGAGGCTCAGCAGCCGACTGCGACAAGTCCCGATGCCAATTCCGCACCGCCCGTTGCCGGCACGAACTGATCAATTCCCAAACTCGGCTTTGTCTTTGTCGGCCAGTTCCCTGACCTTGTCCATCAGATGGTCTGCGATCTCTTTGTGGGTACGCAGGCGGTCGGGCTTCGTGTAAAACTCGTCCAGGTCTATCACTTCACCGAACCAAATGCGTATCTTTTCGCCGCCGGTCCAGTTGCCGAGGATCTGTTTCGGCAGATCGTTGCCGAGGCCTGCGATAAAAACGGGAATGACCTGCGGCCGTGCGGCATAAACGACCTTTCCGATGCCCGGCTGCGCCGGCAGCAGATCATACGGCCCGCCTTCGAGGTTGCGCTTGCCCTCAGGGTGAAATCCGATAACGCGGCTCTTGCCGACCGCACATATTTCGATCAGTTTCCGCATCGAAAATTTGTCGAATGCCCGCTTTCTCTCGTCTCTTGCTTCGCGAAAGAATGGCGGATACATCGACATCCAGCCCATTACAAAGTTGACGGCCCAGCCGAGCGGATTGTCGTAGAAAAATTTTGCACGTACCGGAAAGAAAAGTTCCATCGGCCGCTTCGTCCGCCGGAACAGCACACTCGAGACCGTGTACATATCAAAGAATGAACGGTGATTGGCGACCAGAACGACCGGCCTCGATGCATCCGAATTTTCAACGTTCTCAATGCCGAATACGTTCATCAAATTGTTCGTCGCCAGATAGATCCAAAGCGAGCCGATGTGCCGCTGAAAGAACGTCATCAGCCGTTTCCACCTGCCGCGGTTCATTCGATCTGTGAGCCAAAACCCGGCCTTGTCTATCGGCCCCAAGACAGAGAGTTCTTCGGCCGTGGGCACGATGCCCCGTTCATCAGCCTTTACGGGCAGCGTCGCGGAACTTGGCTTGTCAGTATGGTTCATCAGGAGGGCTTAAGTTACAGGCTTAAATTGTGGACAAATCACCTCAAAGTCGCTATTATAGCGGAATCAAATGTTCCGACAAAAGATGACGTTCTTTCGGGCATTTTTGGAATAACTTTTCGTTGCCCTCCGAAATGTTCGGCGCGTGTCGCGGGCCGAAGTATCGTTAGGATTGAGAATTATATGTCACTAAGAGGTTATGTCTTCGCCGCTTTGTCGGTGGCGGTATTGGCGTTTTCGGCGGCCGGCAACTCTTATGCCCAAACGTCGCGGGACGGTGTGTGGAAACAGGTAGCTGAAAGTTCAGCTATGCGCGAGAGCAATGACCGCAAGCTGTTTCCTGAACTTTACAAAGTGTTTCGGCTTAACGCCGGGGCTCTTGAGAACGTGCTTCGACAAGCACCGCTCGAAGATTCACGGCCCTCAAAGGAAGCAATGCCTAACTTTGAGATTCCGTCGCCGGACGGCAAGTTCCTGCGGTTCCGTCTTGTCGAATCGCCTATGCTCGCCCCGCATGTCGCGGCAAAGTTCCCGTCATGGAAGACCTATCACGTTTGGGGTGTTGACGATCCGACGATGCAGGGCAGGCTGGATTGGACCGACAGCGGATTCCACGGATATGTGCTTACGTCAGAAGGTTCTTTCAATATCGATCCGTACCGTCTTAACGACAGGCAGAATTACATAGTTTTCTATAAGAAGCATTACCCGCAGACCCGCGAAAACTTCAGCTGCGAGGTCGAGGACGCATTTGAGGAAAGCGAAAGATCGGTTACAAAGAAGTCGGACGAAAGCATTTTCAACTCTCAGCCGACGGCGGAATTCTCGCACGGCTCGAATGTACGCACATACCGTTTTGCTGTCGCAACAACGTTCGAATACACGAACTTTTTCCGTCTGACCGGCGACAGCGACGCACAGGCACAGGCACGGGCATTCAATGCGGTCGTGGTCAGTGTGAATCGGATCAATTTGGTTTACCGCAAGGAACTCTCCGTGTTCCTGAGTCTCGTTTCAGATACCAACCTGACCTATGTGACCAACCCGGAAACTCCGTCGAATTATCAGAACAACGGATCATCGGCTGATCTGAACGCCAACCAAACCAATGTGAATTCGGTCATCGGTTCGGCAAATTATGATTTCGGCCATCTTTTCCAGACCGCGAACGGCGGCGTCGCTCAACTTTCATCCGTTTGCGGCACGAGCAAAGCCCGAGGGCTTTCGGGGCTGCCGAATCCGCAGGGCGACCCGTTCGACGTAGATTACGTAGCTCACGAAATGGGGCACCAAATGGGCGGAAATCATACGTTCAACGCAGCCGCGAACTGCGGCAGTTCGCCGACGGCCGCACGCCGCGAACCAGGAAGTGCGGTGACTATAATGGGCTATGCGGGCATCTGCAGCAGCACGTCGAATATATCGCGCAATTCCATTGATATCTTTCATTTCTACAACCTGAACGAAATGATCACGTTTATGGGCGGGACCGGCGGCACCTGCGGCACGACCGCCACGCCCAATGCCATCCCGGTCGTAGCATCTGTCCCGAATCGCACAATACCTTTCAATACTCCATTCGCTTTGACGGCGAGTGCGACCGATGCCGACGGCGATGCTTTGACCTACAATTGGGAACAGAATGATCCGGGCGCATCGCAATCAAATTATCCCGGCACGACCGATGACGACGACACCAGTTTGGTATTCCGTCCCGGTTTCAGGTCATATCTGCCCACGGCGAGCCCGACGCGCTATTTCCCGAGCATGACGTATGTGCTGAACAACCAGAACGAGGCCCCGATCACCTATTCCGGGACGTCGGCGGTCGGCGCGGTATGTGCGGGAACTTGTATTACGGGCGAGGACCTTCCGTCTGCGGCCAGGACAATGAATTTCCGCGTGACGGTCCGCGATGGCAAGGGCGGCATCGCCGATCAGGCAACCGTTATTACCGTGGTCAATACGATCACGCCGTTCAAAGTAACGTCGCCCAATACCAACGTCGTATTTCCGGGCGGCAGCAGCCACACGGTGACTTGGGACGTGAGCAGCACTAACACTGCACCGATAAATACGGCGAATGTGAAGATCTCGTTCTCATCTGACGGCGGCCAGACATTCCCGACCGTTCTCGCAGAAAGCACGCCAAATGACGGCAGTCAATCAGTTACCATCCCTAACGTCAATACGACAACAGGACGCATTAAGGTCGAGGCCGTCGGCAACATATTCTTTGACGTCTCGGACGTGAACTTCACTGTCAATACGGTCGCTTCTAACGGAAGCGTCTCGGGCCAGGTTTTCTCGTCCGGAGGCAGTACTTTGCGTAATGCGGTGGTCACGATCACCAATGAACAGGGCTATCTGCAGCGTGTAAATACAAGTTCCTTCGGTTTCTACCAATTCGATGACGTACCGGCAGGCACTTACATTGTGACCGTCAGCTCCCGGTTGTTCCGTTTCAATCCGCAGGAGATCAACCTGTCCGGTAATGTGACAGGCCTGAACTTCACCGGACTTGAGTAGAACGATGTAAATGGGCAGCCCTTCCTTTCGAAGCAAAAACCGCAGCTCGGGCTGCGGTTTTTTTGTGTTTACATTAGCCAGATCCTTAGTTATCATTTCGGATTAAGTGAATTCGATGATAGCGCTCGCGTCTTGCAGTAAGATCACCGTTGCCACAGTGAATGAATAGGACAGAGCAGCGATCGCAGAACCCCTCATTGCCGGCACGCACTAAAGTGTCTTGTCCTTACCTTTTTGTTTCGAAGTTCGCAGCTGCCGCCGGCCGCTCAGTTAAAGGAATCGTTATGTCTAGATCAGTTCTCGCCGTATTGACGGCCATCATTTTTCTTGCGGGTATAAACGTCTATTCAGCATCGGCATCTGCCGATCTGTGGCGTGAGGTCAGTGCCGAATCGCTCGTCCGCGGCCCGGCCCGCAACGCTCCGCGGCCCAAGGAATTCCGGACGTTCGCACTCGACGTTAATGCGATGCGGTCCGCTCTATCACAGGCTCCGCAGGAGTTTGCGAATGACGGCGAAGAAATGATCATCACTCTGCCGATGCCGGACGGTTCGCTGCAGCGTTTTCGTGTTTATCATTCACTGATCGTAGAGCCCGGACTGCTGAAGAAATTCCCCGAGCTTGGCGAGACTTACACGGGACAAGGCATCGACGATCCAACCGCAACCGTACGCTTTGACTATCTGCCAAAGGGCTTTCACGCCATGGTCATTTCGACCGAAGGCACGAAAATGATCGATCCATACGCTGATGGTGACGACCGGCACTACATCGTTTACGACAAGAGCGAGTTTCCGCGCCTTAACTCCTTCTTTTGCGAGGTCGGGACCAACCGCGACAAACTGAATTTCGACATCGATATCGACCATTCAGCGTATCTGCCGACATTCTCGCCGGAGGTCATCTCCGGAACTCAGCTGCGTCAATATCGGCTGGCGCTCGCAGGAACTTGGGAATACTGCAACGTCGCCGGCAGCAACACTGTTGCGGGCTGCCTTGCGGCTCAGGTGACGATCATGAACCGCGTCAACCAGATCTATGAGCGCGATGTCGCTATCCGTATGAACATCATCGCCAACAACGATCTGATCGTTTTTGCGGGCAACAATACCGGCTGCCCTGTCGGAACCGGCGGCGCGAACTGCACGTCGGGCAACGACCCCTACACGAATAATGACGGATTTGCGATGCTGAGCCAGAACCAGAGCGCCGTCAACACTGTGATCGGAACTGCAAATTACGACATAGGTCACGTATTCTCGACGGGCGGCGGCGGAGTCGCTACGCTGAACAGCCCCTGCGGCGGCAGTAAGGCACAGGGCGTTACCGGCTTGCCGAGTCCTTTCGGTGACCCGTTCGCCATCGACTATGTCGCTCATGAAATGGGCCACCAATGGGGATCGAACCACACGTTCAATGCAAATACCGGCGGTTGCGGCGGCAATCGATCGAATACGAACTCTTTCGAGCCCGGCAGCGGCATTACGATAATGGGCTATGCGGGGCTTTGCGACGCTCAGGATCTAGCGTTCAACAGCATTGCGTCGTTCCACGTCCGCAGTGTTGAGGTCATCGTCGCATTTAGCCAAGTTGGCAACGGCAACACCTGCGCTCAGACTTCGGCTACGGGCAACACGCCGCCGACGGTCACGGTGCCGGCAGGAACAACATTCAATATTCCAAAACAGTCGCCTTTCACGCTTACAGCGAGCGCGACGGATGTGAATGGCGACACGCTGACCTACGATTGGCAGCAGTACAATGCCGGCGGATCTGCAGGCGCGGCGTCCACGACGCCAAATTCCGACGCCGACGGTATCCCGCGGCCTCTTTTCCGCAATTATCTGCCGACCACAAATCCTACGCGGCACTTCCCGTCGCTTGGTTTTATCAGAAATAACGCCAACGTTCCGCCGACGTTCACTAGCGGTGTGCTGACCGGCGAGCTCATGTCCGCGATCACGCGAACCATGACCTTTCAGGTGCTGGTTCGTGACAATCGCGCGGGCGGCGGCGGTGTAAATACCGCCACGGTATCGGTAAATGTTGACGGCAACAGCGGTCCTTTTGCGGTCACGGCACCGAATACGAACGTGACATTCGACGGCAATTCGACTCAGACCGTGACATGGAACGTAGCAGGCTCGAATGCAGCCCCTGTCAATGCCGCGAACGTGCGAATACTGTTCTCGAACGACGCTGGGCTGACATTCCCGACCGTGCTGGTCAACAGCACGCCTAACGACGGCAGTGAATCGATTACCATCCCGAATGTTGCAACCTCGCAGGGCCGCATCAAGGTGGAAGCTGTCGACAATATCTTTTGGGATATGTCGAATGTGAACTTTACAGTTAACCAGGTCGCGGCAAACGCTTCGATCTCAGGGCAGGTGTTCACGGCAGGCGGAGCCTCACTTCGCAATGCGGTGGTCACGCTCAGCAACGGCGGCGGCGTGGTTCGCCGCGTGACGACCAGCACGTTCGGCTTTTATCTGATGGAGGACGTTCCGACGGGGCCCTACACTATCTCAGTAGCGTCGCGGCTATTCCGGTTCACGCCGCAAAATCTGAACGTAAGCGGAAATATATCGGGATTGAATTTCACCGGACAAGAATAAAGAAAGAGCCCGCGGGCTCTTAAATTAATAGCACGAATGAGAGTGGACGCGTTGAATTGCGGCCTTCACATTCGTGCTATTTCTTAATTATATGCGGCTGGCCTTTTCTTACAGCTTCGCTCTAAAAAGGGTCTATTTGTATATGTTCGAAACAAATGTCCCGCCGATGAATTTGTCCGGATCGATCTGGCTCTGCAGAACGACGCCCTTGTAATTTCCGGTCAGCAGCATCATCGCCGATTCGCACAGCGGTGCGGCGGTCGTTGTTTGGATCGCTCGCAGGTGCTTGCCGTTGATCTCGAGAGGTTCGACGAAATAAGCCTTTTCGAGCATTCGCCGGACGCCTTTATCGTCAAATCCGTCAACCGATGCATGGAGCACGACCAGGTCGTCCTCGACCGAAGGTATCGCCTGCTGCATCATCGTCTGCAGAGCGTCGGGCATTCCGTCGCCACGCGGCAGTGTCTCGATGATCGATTGCACCCAATCATAATGGCCGGGATAACGCAGCGTCTTGTATTCAAGGTCGCGAGCCTTGCCCTCAAAGAATTCCGGCAGGTCGGCAGCTCCGCCCGACGTAATGTCCGCTTCATAGGTCCGCGCACCGATGACGATCGTCTCGCGAGCGGTCAACGCGGGGCGCTCGGCGATCTTGTAATCGCGGATCACGCGGCTGTCTTTCACATATTCCGTCGCCACGCCGATCGGCGACCATGTGAATCCGTAAAAGTGCGGCTCATGTGCATGTGCGGTCAACGCACCGACCTTCATCGCGACGCGCTCGACCTTTTCGTTGTTGTATTTCGCAACAAACTCGCGATATAACGCCATCGCCTGAACGTTGATAAAGCCCGGAGCCAAGCCCGTTTGCAGGATGAATCCGGTCTCGGCGTCTTTCGCGAGCTCCATTATCTCGTCGGTTTCGGCGACGTATTCGGTCAGGTTCGCGTAATGAATTTTATGATCGCGAGCATACCGAGCCATCCGCGGCGCCTGCCCGCCCGGCGAACAATCGAGCAGGACGTCAGCACGATCGAAAGCCGCGATCATCTCGTCCGACTCGCCGTCTCGCGGCATCAAAACCGTCTCGACAGCCGTCGTCTTATCCGAACCCGAGGTGACGGATTCTTTCGCCTTCGCCAAATTCCCTTCGCTGATATCGCCCAAAATAAGCGTCAGATCAAACTCGCTCCACTCACGCAGCAATAGCGCAGCGGCCTCACCGATCCCGCCGGAACCGGCGATGAAAATTGTTTTTGTCATAATGGAAAGTAACTAGTCCAACGAAGAAGAACTATTCTACAATCACGAGGCGAACATTTCCAATCAGCGAGATATTAAAACAAAACGAACGAGCCGACATTCAACGAATGACAGCAGATCCAGTCTCCCACTCGTCAATCGAGTGAAATTCCTCAGCATTTACGATAATCTCTCCGATATCAAGTCGGGGTCACGTCGGGTATCAAGCACCGCCTGTACAAAGACCGCGTCGTCCTCAATGGTGTAATAGATGGCGTATGGAAAATGTGCCGTGATCTTTCGAAAATAAATATTGAAGTGAACTTCGTGAATACCAGCAAAGATCGTTAGCGACCTTATCTCCGCAAAGATCGTTGTCTCAAAATATTCACCGAGCCCAACGGCCTGAGCTTCGTAGAATTAGAAACCATCCGCAATATCGTCGGCGGCAGATTCGGTGATGACGATGTTCATTGTCTGCCGGTCTTTTCACGAATTCTTTGTTCAGCGTCGGCGAGGCTTATGAACTTGTCGCGTCCCACCGCAATGTCTGCGGCACGTTTAGCCAGAACATCGCCGTGCCAGCCGATCACCGGGACGTCGGCGCTGTTTCGCGACAGATCGTCCATTATGCGATCGACGACGTCCATCTTTTCAGCGACGGTCATTTTGTCGAGAGGCAATACAACTTCCGTGTTCATGGGCAAATTTTAGCACCTAACTATTCAATATTAAAATACTTCGCGTCAGGGTGATGGATGATGATCGCCGACGTTGATCGTTCGGGTTCGAATTGGAATTCTTCGGTCGATTCGTCGCGTCTCGTTAGATCAGGGAAGTTGCGATCACTCAATGCAGTGTGAGCATTCCGGCACGCTCGTCCGCTATCAGATTTGAAATGGCATCACGATTTTCAATTAGAATTGTTGCGATCGTTGTAGTCTTACAATTTCCGCGACGGATCCAGATCAGCTTAGGCGGGAATCCGCGAAGCACTGAAATATCGCCGAAATCCGCATCTTTGGTCACAATGATAAGGTCATTCTCTTTTGCGTATTCCCAGATCTTCGGATCGTCGGCCCTGTCCAATCCGAGTAGAAAGACATGTTCAGAACCCGAAAAATGATCTGCCAATATGTCGATCAACTTTGGTGAAAGGTTGTGGTCAAAAAGAAGTCGCATCGACCTAGGCAAAGAGAAGGCTCTTCTCGCGGTCCGCTGCAAACGCCAAACACGCAGATATATCTTCGTGAGTCAGATACGGAAAATCTTCGAGGATCTCGGCTTCGGTCATACCTGATGCAAGGTATTCCAAAACGTCATAGACGGTTATTCGCATTCCACGAATACACGGCTTTCCCCCACGTTTATTGGGTTCGATCGTGATGATGTCCTTATAGCTCATAGCCGAATATTACCACAACCACCTACTCGATATTAAAATACTTTGCTTCCGGATGATGGATGATTATCGCTGACGTTGATTGTTCGGGTTCGAGCATGAATTCGTCCGTGAGTTCAACGCCGATGCGTTCGGGTTTGAGCAGTTCGAACAGTTTTGTTTGGTCCTCGATACGCGGGCACGCGGGGTAGCCGAACGAGAATCGCGAGCCTTGATAGCCCTGGTGAAACAGTTTTGCCATCTCCGGAGCGTCCGCGTCGGCGATGCCGAGTTCCTCGCGGACGCGTTTGTGCCACATTTCGGCGAGGGCCTCAGCCGATTCGACCGAGAGGCCGTGAAACAGCAGATAATCTTGATAATTATCCGCTTTGAAAAGCTCAGCCGAATGTTCGCTCGCCCGTCGTCCCATCGTCACAAGCTGAAACGCCACAACATCGGTAACGCCGCCGACGGGGGCAAAGAAATCCGCCAGGCACAGGTTCTTACCGCCGCGTTGCTCGATGGGTTGCCGCGGGAAATTGAACCGCATACGCTCGGTCTTTAGGTCATCGTCCCAGATAATTAGGTCGTTTCCGTCAGAATTACAAGGAAAATAGCCGTAAACGAGCTTTGCTTCGAGCAGTTTCTCGCGGATCGCTTTGGTCTTGATCTCTTCGTATTTCGGCAGGATCGTCGAACGCCGCAGTTCTTCGTATTCCTCTGCCGACGACTTCCCTTGCTTGTACTGCCACTGCCCCTTGAACAAAGCCGTCTCGTTTATAAAATCAAAAACCTTCGTCAGATCGGTGATCGCGACGACCTTCGTCCCATAAAACGGGGCTTTCGGAACTTCTGAAAGCTCGGCAACGTCAGAACGCGTCGTATGCGACGTATCGCCGCTTGACCGCGAAGAAATACGCGCCGCCTCAACGCCAAGCTTTGCATCCTCGCCGACAAGGTCTTCTACATTTGGCAACGAGCCTTCGATTATTTGCGCAGAGCCTTCAGCGGTTTGCGCTAAGCCTTCCGCCGTTTGCGCAGAGCCTTCAGCGGTTTGCGCAGAGCCTTCAGCGGTTTGCGCAGAGCCTTCCGCCGTTTGCGCAGAGCCTTCAGCGGTTTGCGCAAAGCCTTCCGCCGTTTGCGCAGAGCCTTCAGCGGTTTGCGCAAAGCCTTCCGCCGTTTGCGCAGAGCCTTCAGCGGTTTGCGCAGAGCCTTCCGCCGTTTGCGCAGAGCCTTCAGCGGTTTGCGCAAAGCCTTCCGCCGTTTGCGCAAAGCCTTTGGTAATTTGCGTAGAGCCTTCAGCGGTTTGAGCAGAGCCTTCCGTCGAATGCGTTAAGGCATCCGCGTTCTCCGCAACGGTCCCGTTGGCCGTAAGTTCGTCCATCGCGTGCAGTCCATCGAATGCATCGCGGGCGTAAAACAGCTTGCCGTTGAACAAAGGAATGAGATCGTTGTCAACATAACGGCGATTCAAAGCCGCACCGCCGAGAATAACGGGCGTTTTGATGCCGCGTTCGTTCATTATCTCGAGATTGTCCCGCATAATGAGCGTTGATTTGACCAGAAGGCCGCTCATCCCGATCGCATCGCAGTTATGTTCTTCCGCAGCACGCAAAATGTCGTCGATATTCTGTTTGATGCCCAGATTTACGACCTTATAACCGTTGTTTGTGAGGATGATATCGACCAGATTCTTGCCGATGTCGTGCACATCGCCTTTGACCGTGGCCAATACCATCACGCCTTTGTTCGATCCCTCGACCTTTTCCATGAAAGGCTCGAGAAACTTCACCGCAGACTTCATCGCCTCGGCCGATTGCAGCACGAACGGCAGCTGCATCTGCCCCGCACCGAACAGATCGCCGACGACTTTCATCCCATCGAGCAAAATACTGTTGATAATGTCGAGCGGCGGATACTTTTCGAGAGCCTCTTTGAGCGAATCTTCGAGGCCGATCTTCTCACCCTCTATAATGTGCTCTTTTAGGCGTTCTTCGACCGGCAGATTCGTGATATCCGGCTTGATCGAAGCTGCAGTTTTGCCCTCAAACAGCTTAGTAAACTCCGTCAGCGGGTCGTAAACGCATACATCGCCGTCAAATTTCCGCCGATCATAGATCAGATCGCGCGCAGTGTCGATCTCGTGCTCCGAAAAACGCATCAGCGGCAGTATTTTCGAGGCATTGACGATCGCAGAATTCATCCCTGCCTCTACACAATCGTGCAGGAACACTGAATTGAGCACGACTCGAGCCGCAGGACTCAGCCCAAACGATATATTCGATACGCCCAGGATGATATTCGCATCCGGCATTTCCGCGTGAATATCGCGGATCGCTCGGATCGTCTCATCGGCGTTCTTACGGTCTTCCTCGATGCCTGTAGAGATCGGCAAAGCGAGCGGATCGAAGAAAATATCGTGCCCGGGAATGCCGTATTCCGTCACTTGCTTGTATGCCCGCCGTGCGATCCGGATCTTGTCGTCGTAAGCGCGCGCCATTCCCTCTTCATCGATCAAACCAATGACGACTGCGGCCCCGTATTCTTTCGCAAGGTCGAGAACTTTCAGAAAACGCGGCTCGCCGTCCTCATAATTCGTCGAATTCAAGATCGATTTGCCGCCCGCGTGCTCGAGGCCCGCTTCCATCTTCTCCCACTCGGTCGAATCGAACATTATCGGGATCTTGACGTTCGTCACCAGCCGCGATGCAAGCTCGTGCATATCGGCCACGCCGTCGCGGCCGACAAAATCGACGTTGACGTCGAGGATGTGTGCGCCTTCTTTCTCCTGCGATTTTGCCAGATTTACAAGGCCGTCCCAATCTTCGGCATCCAGCAGGTCACGCATCTTCTTCGATCCCGACGCATTGACCCGCTCGCCGACTATAAGGAACGATGCATCCTGCGTATACGGCTGCTGGAAGTATATCGACGACGCCGAAGGCTGCAATTTAGCATCGCGATCTTTTGGCGAAACGCCACTCAGTCGTTCGACGACCAGCCGCAAATGCTCGGGCGATGTTCCGCAACATCCGCCGACAACGTTTGCACCGAGATCATTCGCAAAATGCTCGACTTGAGCCGCGAAACTCTCCGGCGTCTCGTCGTAATGCTGCTTGCCGTCCTTGACCTCGGGCAAACCGGCGTTCGGCAGCACGGAAACAGGGATCGGCGAGTTTTCGCACAAATAGCGGAACGAATCCGCCATGTGCTTTGGCCCGGTGCCGCAATTCATACCGATGACATCTATAGGAAACGGTTCAAGTGCGGTCAACGCAGCCCCGATCTCCGTGCCATTAAGCATCGTCCCGAAAACCTCGATCGTCACCGATGCGATCACGGGCAGCTTCATCTTGTGTTTCTCAAAATGCTCAAAGATAGCCGCCAACGCTGCTTTCGTCTGCAGCAGATCTTGGCAGGTTTCGACCATCATTATGTCCGCCCCGCCGTCAATGAGCCCGCGAACCTGCTCTCGATACGCCTCTTTCAAGTCACGATAACTGATGTGCCCGAGCGTCGGCAATTTCGTGCCCGGCCCTATCGAACCCGCGACAAATCGCGGTTTGTCGTAGGTCGAATAATCGCGGGCTAGTTCTTTCGCGAGTTCGGCAGCTTTTTTATTTACGTCGTAGGTCTTATCCGCAATGCCGAATTCGGTCAGAACGACCTCGCTTCCGCCAAAACTGTTCGTTTCGATGACGTCGCATCCAACATCCAAAAAGCTCTTATGTACCGTCCGAATCGCATCGGGCCGCGTGTAGAGCAAATTTTCCGAGCAGTTCTCAAAATTCGCTCCGCCCCAATCGTCGAGCGTCAACTCCAGCGACTGTAAATTGCTGCCCATCGCACCGTCAAAGACGATGATCTTCTCTTTTAGTAGATCAAGAAACTCCATATTCACATTCCCGCGAAACACACGAAACATAAAAAAGTAAGAGCTTTTCCTTTTCGCTATCTTTCGCGTGTTTAGCGGGCAGATCTCCCAAACAAAAACTCCGTGCCGCATCGCAGCACAGAGTTCTCGCTAAAACACATGACTCTTTGCTGTTTAGCCGTTTATTTTACGTGGCCGCAAGTCGCAATAACTCACCACGTTTTCAAAACAAAAGCTTAAAATTCCACCGCTGATAAGTCAACGCTTGGTGATGTAACTCAACGCCATTGACGCGATGTCATCCATCGCGGAACCGTCACGGTTGCGGTCGAGCATAGATGATGCAAGGTCCATCATCGCGTTGCCGGATGACTGCGGTGCGGCCTGCTGTCCGCCGCCGAGCAATCCGCCGAGAAGGCCGCCCAGCCCATCTGCACCGACGCCTTGTTGACGTTTTTCCTTTCCTAAATAACCCATTACGATCGGTGCGAGCATCAACAGTATCTGTGCGACCTGGCCCATTTGCAGCCCGGTTTTAGTACTTACCTCTTCAACGACCGGTGCTTGATTATTGCCGAGAATGTGGTTCAGTATTCCGCCTGCGTTAAGCTGAGGAGGCGTCGGTTCGGGAGTTTGGAGCTGTCCGAAAATTAGGCTGCCCAATCCGCCCAGATTCCCTAGAACGCTGCCGTCGTGATCATTCGTCAAAGCTGAGTCCAAGCTCTGCGCTCCTTCAGGCGTCGCTGCATTGTTAGCCAACCCGCTCAATATCGCTGGTAGCGCCATCTGTATAGCTGAATTAACCAACGACGAATCAGCTCCGACGGTCTGCGATATCTCGCCAATTGCCGCTTCGCCCTGTTCCTGTCCTAAAAGGTCCTGTAATGAAAACATAATTATCTCCCCCGTTTTTATTTAGTTTGTCCGACTTGCAATAATGATATCACAGGCACTCTTCCTTGGCCGTAACGACCGCGTTGATGTCACGCACAAATTTCTCAGGCAATGCAAAAACTCTGATCGCTGTTATCTCGGCGGTAGTTTTTGCCGCATGTGCGATAGGTAAAAGCGGAAATCAACTGGCTTTTGTCGCTACCTTGAATGTCACTGGCGGCGAGATCGGCGAGCCATTTGGGATCGCAGAATGGAAACGTCAGATATTCGTATCCGACGGCGAGAAAGGCATAATCTGGAAACTTTCCGGCACAGAACTCTCGATATTTGCGGAAGGTTTTGTTACACCCTCGCATATAACTTTCGACTCGAACGGCGATCTGTTCGTCGCTGACACTGGAAGCCACACCATCGAAAAGATCGATGCCAAAGGCGAGCGCAGCATCGTTGCGGGCGTTCGCGGAAAGGCCGGATCGAACGACGGACCGTCGGCTGATGCGACGTTCAACGGCCCGGTCGGCATCGCAGTTGACGGCGAAAGACGGATCTACGTCGCCGATACATATAACGACAAGATCCGCATTATCGAGACCGGTGCCGTCAGGACACTCGCCGATAGAACTGAGGACGGAAAGCGTTTTCGCACGCCGCTCGGTCTTGCGGTCCGGCACGACAAGCTGCTCGTTGCAGATTCGGGCAATCGCCGCATCGTCGCGGTCGAAGCCGACGGGCGTGCGTGGACGCTGGCCGGTTCAGGTTCGGACGACATCAATGACGGGCTGCTCCTTGATGCCGCTTTCTCGCATCCGACGGCGGTCAGTGTTTTAGAGAACGGAACGATCCTCGTTGCTGACAGCGACTCGGTCCGAGCAATTACAGGCGGCGCAGCCGCCACGGTCAGAACAATTACTCAAAAGCGGCGCGGTCACGCTGACGGCACGGGACTTTTTGGCCGGTTCAATCGCCCTTCCGGCATCGCAGAAATGCCCGATGGCCGCATTTTCGTTGCCGACAGCGACAATGCTGCGATCCGTATCTTATCGCCGATCGAGGAAGCTAACGCATATGCCAGAAAGCCGGATGCAGCGGAAGCAACCGAGAATTTTCGCTCGCTCGCACGGGGCCGCTGGCCTTACGATCCGCCAAACGCAAAGCGCGATATCGCAGGCACGCTTGCCGAGATACGCGGTGATATGGAACCCGGCAGCGATCAAGTATGGTTCCATAACGGGCTCGACATCGCCGGAGCTTATGGCGAGACCGCGAGGTTCATCAGAACTGAAAAGGTGTTGCGCCCGAATGCCGCTGAACTCTTCGGCACGCTTCGCGAACTGATCCGAATGCCGCAGCTCGGCTATATCCACATTCGGCTCGGCCGCGATGTCAACAATATTTCGTTCGACGACGAGCGTTTTCTGTTCGACCGTGACGCGGGGGGAAAGATAATTGACGTTCGCGTCCGCCGCGGCACGAAGTTTTCCGCCGGCGAGCCGATCGGTACTTTGAATGCGATGAATCACGTCCATCTGATCGCGGGACGCAGCGGAAATGAGCTTAATGCACTCGCGGCGCTCGATCTGCCGGGCGTCTCGGATTCGCGTCCGCCCGTGATCGAAGTTGTAGAGCTCTTCGAAGAGAATTGGGAGCCTATTGAAACACCTGCGGGCGGCGGGCGTATAATCTTGAACGGCAAGGTCCGTATTGTCGCGGCGGCTTTCGATCAGAAGGACGGTAATCCCGAACGCAGAAAGCTCGGCGTTTACCGCGCCGGCTACGAGGTATTGACATCAGGCGGCCAGCCGGTTTTCGATGCGGTTTGGACGCTGAATTTTCTTCGGTTCCCGCCGAATGACGCCGTTCGATTTGCGTACGCCAATGGCAGCCGGTCGGGTGCGACCGGCGAGACGCGGTTTCGTTATATCGTTACCAATTTCGTTAACGGCGACGAATTTCGCGAAGGTTTCTTGGATATCTCGACACTCTCGAACGGCATCTATACATTACGCGTCAACGCCGCCGACTTTTTCGGCAATATCACATCAAAGGACATTCAATTTGAGGTAAAAAGATGAAATTTATCGCTTCTGCTCTGGTTTTCACGTTTCTTGCGTTTGCTCCGTTCGCGGTCGAGGCTCGCGATCCCGCGAGTCCGATCCGCATTACGCCGGCGGCGCCGAAATTCACCGACGCCGAGCGGCATGCCGAACTTGCAAAACGCCGTGCAGCGGTCGCCGCAAAGATGGCGGACAACAGCGTTCTGGTGATGTTCGCGGCCGAGCCGAAGATCTACGCGAAGAACGTGAATTATCATTACCGGCAGGAGAATAACTTCTATTACCTGACCGCTCTGAAACAGACGGGCTCGACTCTGGTCATGCGAAAAACTGCCGGCAGAGTGTCCGAAGTCATCTATTTGCCGCGCCGCAACGCTTCACGCGAGACATGGGACGGAAAGATGTACTCGCACGAAGACGCCCGCCGTCTTTCGGGGATTCAACAGATCATTGACGCCTCGGAACAGCCTGCGGTGCTGAACGCCATCGCGGAAAAACGCGATGCCACAATACAGAACGTTTATATGGTGCTGCCGTCGAGCGAGGACGACGGCACGGGAATGAAGGAATTCGACCGCGAGCACGCATTCTCAAAACGCCTTGCCGGCGATAAGGTAACGAACCTGCAGCCGATCTTTGCAGAACTTCGACTCGTCAAATCGCCATATGAGATCAAGCTGCTTCAGCACGCCGTCGATATCACGATGGAAGCTCAGGGACGCGCGATGGCAACTATCGGACGTGCGAATTACGAATACGAAGTGCAGGCGGAGGTCGAATACACATTCCGCCGCCGCAACGCTGACTATTGGGGCTATCCTTCCATCGTCGGCTGCGGCCCGAACGCCACGACGCTGCATTATGTCGAATCGCAGGGCGAGGTCAAACAGGGCGACCTGATGCTGCTCGACGTCGGCGCGGAATATGAAAATTACACCGCCGACGTGACCCGCACATTTCCCGTGAACGGCAAATTCACAAAAGAACAGGCCGAAATATATCAGATAGTTTACGACGCTCAAGAAGCGGTCGCCGCCGCGACGAAGCCGGGCGTTTCGTTCTTTCAACTTACGTCTATCGCTCAAAATGTCATCAAAGAAGGACTCTTCAAGCTCGGCCTGACCACCGATAAGGATTCCGCACAATTCCGTATCTGGTTCATGCACGGCCTCGGCCATTGGCTCGGCATGAACGTCCACGACGTCGGTTCGTATTCAGGGCCGCTGGCTACCGGGATGGTCTTTACGAACGAGCCGGGCATCTACATTCGCGAGGACGCACTCGATAATCTGCCCGACACTCCGGACATGAAGGCTTTCAAGGAAAAAGTAAGGCCGGCATTCGAGAAGTACAAGAACATCGGCGTCCGTATCGAGGACGACCTGCTCGTCACTCCGACGGGCGTCAAATGGATGACCGGCGACCTGCCGCGCACGATAGCTGATATTGAAAAATTCATGGCAGCCGCTCCGAAGCACGTGCAGCTTAGCCGCCGCTTTGATGAACGCACCAAGAATGTATTCACCGCGGCGATGCACTGACGGCAGTTTTGACAGCGGAAAGTAAACCCGTAACATCTGTAAGCGTAGGTTTACGTATCCGATGCCGAACGAAATTCAAAACGGCGACAATTCCCTGCCGCTTATCATCGTCAACCCGCATTCCGCGGGCGGTTCGACCCGTGAAAAATGGGCCGGCATGGCGAGCGATATTCGCGCTCATTTTGGGCCGTTCAGCATCGCTTTCACAAAAGGCCCCGGCGACGCCGTTTCTATTGCGGAACGAGCAGCAAATTCCGGCAGAAAATTCATCATCGCATGCGGCGGCGATGGCACAGCGAACGAGACGGCGAACGGCATTCTACGTTCAGGCAAAGACGTCGAATTCGGCATAATTCCATCGGGAACCGGCGGCGACTTTCGACGTGCGCTCGGATTGCCGTTGTCCACTCGCGAGACGGCCGCTGCTCTACGAACGGGCGTCACACGAAAGATCGACGTCGGCAAAGTGACCTTTACGGCACACGACGGCAGCGACGCGGAACGCTATTTCCTGAACGTGTCGTCTGTCGGCCTCGCAGCTTCAATTCTCGAACGTGTAAAAGCATCGAAAGCCGCGTCGTGGCTGCCGATCGAAAGCCTTCGCGGGACGGTGAATTACGCCGTATCGACGCTGAAGGAGATCGCGGAACTCGAGCCTTTCGCGGTACGTGTGCAGTTTGATGACAAAGAACCGCGAACAATTCAAAGTATCGCTTTGTGCGTCGCAAATTCGCGGTACTTCGGCGGAGGAATGATGATCGCCCCTGAGGCTCGGCTGAATGACGGCCTTTTTGATGTCGTGAACATCGGCGACATCGGCACCGCACGTATTCTGCTCAATTCCTACACGCTCTATCGCGGCACTCATCTCGGCCTCAGCGAGGTCGGTTCAACACTCGCTCGTCGCATTTATGTAGAATCATCGGACGGCAGCGAAATTCACATCGAAACCGACGGCGAACTTCCCGGACGCTTGCCCGCAATCTACGAGATCATTCCGAATGCATTGAAAGTGCGGATTCCCAAGTGACGTGTTAACACGATGTTACAGAAATGTTACGTCTCCGTTTGCGTTCCGCTTTCTCTGTTAACTAGACTCTAGGCGTCGCTGACGCTTAGATGCTTCGCTCGTCATCAATCTTATTTGCCGTTGTCCTCGTTCTCGCGTCGGCCACGGTATTCCATTCTCAAACCGCTGACGATACCGACAATCAATCCTGGAACGATTTGCAGATAAGTATTCCTGTCAGTGAAAAGGTTGACCTGCAGCTGCTTGCGACGGCACGATTTGGGAAGAACATCACCCGTTTCGAACATGGACGCATCGGTGCAGGTGTCGCGATCGATCTAGGCAAAGGCTTCTCTGCCGGAGCTAATTACCAGCTGATCGAATCTCGCAATGCGGTTTCACGGTTTTTCACCGAACACCGATACACAATTCGCGGTGGCTACAATTTTCCGGTCAAAAAGATCGGCCTGTCACATCGCAGCACCTACGAATACCAAAGCCGCAGGCTCGGGAATTTCTGGCGCTACCGTGCTGCTGTGACCGTCGAAAAGAAACTCCCTGAAAACTGGATCAAAGATTCAAAACTGTTCATAACGGAAGAAGTGTTCTACGTCTCTGTCGCCGGAAGGTTCTCGCGGAATCGCATCAGCGCCGGCATCAGCAGAAAGGTAAATAACCATCTCACACTAGATGTCTATTACATGCGGCAGAACGACGGCACCTCACGGACGGGCGATCTGCATGTCTTAGGGACAACGTGGCGGATCAAAACGAAGTGACGCCGAGCTATTACGATTTTTCTTGCCAAGCAACCGGATAATTGTGTACACTCTCCTAAATTTGTCGCCGAAGTTGTGTTTCACAACGCGGGGGAACCAGTTTCCTGCGGATCGCAGGATCGGGGCTAATCTGAATTTCAGAAGAAGACTTCTTCGCTTCCCGCCCGTCAGCTAACCTCGTAGGCGCCACGAAGAAGGGCATTCATCGTCTATCAAAGGGCCGTGAACTGTGCTTCACGGCTCTTTTTTGTATCTTGGGGGAAAACTATGAAAAGGATCACTATTATCGGCGGCGGTGCGAGCGGCATATTGTTGGCTCTCAACATTTTGAAACTCGGTTCCGACGAACCGGTCACCCTCAATCTGGTCGAGCGGTCCTCACGGCTTGGCCGCGGCGTGGCATTCGGAACGGAGAATGAACTCCATCTGCTTAATGTCCCCGCCGGAAGGATGGGGGCGTTCGCCGATGATGTCGGACATTTTCACAAATGGCTGCAGGAACGAGAACTCCCCTATGGCCCTGACTATTTCGTTCCTCGGGTCCTTTTTGGCGAGTATCTCCGGTCGATCTTTGCAACGCAGATCGCCGACGGTATGAACGGCGTTCAGCTGAACCTAGTTGACGACGAGGCGATCGGTCTGTCGCCGAATTCTGCCTCGGCAGACGTGATACTACGCTCCGGGGAAGTTCTCCCCTCGGACAAGGTCGTGCTCGCGTTCGGCAATTTCGACCCGCCGCATCCGAATGTCCCGGATCTCGGCTTTACCGCAGTCCCAAAATATTTCGGAAGTCCGTGGGACAGAACCATCACGGAAAAGATCTCACCCGACGATTCGGTACTAATTATCGGTACAGGACTTTCGATGGTCGATGTGGTCATTCAGCTGACCGCACGCGGCCAAAAAGGCAGGATCTATGCGATCTCGACGCGCGGGCTATTGCCGGCACGGCACAAACTGGGCTTTACATATCCGTCGTTTTACGACGAGATAAAAGGAAATACGCGGATCACTGACATATTGAAAACCGTCCGCCGCCACATTCGAACCGCGCACGCCACCGGCAGTAACTGGCGTGCGGTCATCGACAGATTGCGGCCGCACACGCAGCAGATCTGGATGGACCTGCCGACGAATGAAAAGCGGTATTTCATGCAGCATCTCAGCCGTTATTGGAATGTCGCCCGTCATCGCATGCCGGCTGAGGTAGGCAACGTTCTGGACGAACTGCAGAAATACGGCAAGCTCGCGATTCTGAAAGGACGGCTAAAGGACATAACTTACACCGACGGCGTGTTTGACACAGAGTTTTCCGTAGTTGGCGAGCGGCACCACATTCAAACCAACGCCATTGTTAACTGCATTGGTTCGGAATGCGATTATTCCAAGCTCGATTCCGACCTCGTCCGCGACCTGTTGGACAAAGGCGTGGTATGCCGCGACGAACTTTGTCTGGGGCTTGAGGCGACGCCGGACGGTAGCCTGATAGACAATGGCGGGAAGCCATCCAACGTAGTATTCACACTAGGAACGGCGATGAAAGGAATATTGTGGGAATCTACCGCCATTCCCGAGATACGCGGACAGGCTCACGGGCTTGCACAGAGGCTGGTTCGGGAATAAGCTAAAGATTCCCGAAACCTATGTCGCGCACATTCTGCCAAAGGCTCGTTGATTCATTCGAAACGCATTCCGACCGTGTCGCGATGCGCATCGTCGGGACCGATGATGCGACATACACCTTTGGCGAATCGCTGCGGATTATGCGTTCGGTCGCTTACCGTCTTGACCAGGAAGGTGTGGGCCGCGGCGACCGCGTCGCATTGATCGGCGAGAATCATCCGAAATGGGCCATTTGCTATCTTGCGTCCATCTACAACCGCTCCGTCATCGTCCCGATGGACCCGCACGGCGAGATCGAGACGATCACGAATTTTATAGAAAATTCTGAAGCAAAGGTCGCTTTCCTTTCACCCGATCAGACAGAACGTTTTCAGCAAATAGAAGAACGCCTTGGGCGAAAGGTTCCGGCGGTCGTTTGGCAGACGAACGGCGAGCCCTCGATGAATGGCTTTCAAAGATTTGAAGATTGGGCGGAAACGCCATTCCCCGGCGAATACGCGGCAACGGTGCCGGAAACCGACGAAAAGGACATCGCACTGCTGATGTACACCAGCGGAACGACCGGCACGCCGAAAGGCGTTCCGCTGACGCACGGCAACATCGTCGCCGAACTTGCCGGCGTCGATCCCGTGCTCAGCATTACACCCGATGATCGCATTCTAAGTCTTCTGCCGCTTTTTCACGCCTATTTACAGATAGTAAACCTCTGGGTCGCAGCGACTTACGGTGTGGAGGTCGGCTATTTGAAGGAACTGACGCCCGCTGAATTGTCGGACGCGATGAAGCGTTTCAAGCCGACAATGCTCACCACAGTACCGCGGCTCTGGTACGTATTTCACAAGAAGATCTTCGACGCCATCGCCGCGAAACCGGCTCCTGTCCGGGCACTGGTGAGTGGCATGCTCAGAACGAACGGTGCGATGCGCGATATGTTCGGCATCAATCTCGGCAAGAAATTATTCCGCGAGGTTCACGAAGGCTTTGGCGGTGAACTTCACCGAGCGATATCCGCCGGCTCTCGTTTTGACGCGGACGTAGCGCTGGATTTTCATCGCCTCGGCTTCACTATCCTGCAGGGCTACGGCCTGACCGAGACCAGCGGAGCGGCGACCGCTACTTATGAGAACGACAACCGCGTCGGCAGCGTCGGAAAGCCGATGCACGGTGCCGAAATTAAGATCGAAGGTGCGGATGCCGAAGGCGTCGGCGAGGTGCTGATACGCGGGCCGATGGTATTTTCGGGTTATTATCAGAACCCGGAAGCGACCGCCGATTCTTTCACCGCGGACGGCTGGTTCCGTTCCGGCGACCTCGGTAAACTGGTTGACGGCCATCTTTACATCGTTGGGCGTGCGAAGGACGTGATAGTGCTTTCGTCGGGCAAAAACGTCCACCCCGAAGACCTCGAAGTTCACTATCTCAAATGCCCGCTCGTCGCTGAGCTTGCGGTGGTAGGCATCGCTGACGAGAGCGAAGCACGTGCGGGAGCAGAAAAGCTCGCTGCCGTTGTGGTACCTGATTTTGACTACCTGCGGCTTGAAAAGATCGCAAATTCTAAAGAAGCCATCCGCCACGCTTTGGACAATCTCGGCCGCGAACTGCCGGAATATCAGCGCGTTCGCGACTATATCATTCGTGCCGAACCGCTGCCGCGAACCGCTACGCGAAAGATCAAGCGTTTTCAATTGAAAAAGGAGATCGAATCGGGTGTGATCGCCGGCGAGGCACGCGAGACAAAGGCCTGGACATTGACCGACGCCGACAAGCTGCGAATGGCATCGCCGACCGCCCGTGCGGTTGAATCCGCGATACGCAACAACGCTAAAGACGTGGACATTGTCCATCCCGCAATGAATCTCGAGATAGACCTCGGCCTCGACAGCCTGGCTCGTGCGGAAACCTTTGCGGCGTTGGAACAGGCGTTCGGTGTGGAATTTGACGGCGAGGAGGCGGCCGCCGCGATAACCGTGGACAGTGTGGTCGCCCTGATCGAGAAACATACAGGCGGCGAACAACGCGATGTCAACGTCGATCTGAACTGGGGCAAGATCGTCCGTGACGCCGACGAGGACCTGCCTGAGGTGCGATCCGTACTGAAGAACCGACCTTTGTTCGCAACATTCGCCTACTTAGTGATGCGCGGATTTTACGTATTCTGCAAGGGATTCATGCGTCTGGAGGTCCATGGCCGCGATAACCTCGACATTGCTTCGCGCGAAGGCAGGGCTTTCCTGATATGTCCGAATCATCAGAGCTTCCTAGACCCTTTCGTGCTGACCTCGACATATAGGTTTCGGCTTTTCAAGAATTTCTTCCACGTCGGCGCCAGCGAATTCTTTGAAGGGTCACTCATGCAGCGCGTCGCAAAGCTTCTCTATGTCGTACCGGTAAATCCGGACACTGAGCTTATGCGCGCCATGAAGGCAGGTGCTATTGGGTTGAAAAGCGGCCGGGTTCTGAACATTTATCCCGAAGGCGAACGTGCATTCGATGGTGAGCTGCACGAATTCAAGAAGGGCGCCGCTATACTTGCGACCGAACTGGACCTGCCGATCGTTCCCGTCGCCCTCGACGGACTTCAAAATGTCTGGGCTCGCAAATCATGGAAAATTCGCCCGGCGAAGGTCAAGATACGAATTGGCGAACCGTTCTACGCAAAGGACATTTTGGGCGATCAGCTGGTCTCGGGCGATGAGAAGGCATACGAACTGGTTACCGCTCATCTGAAAAGCACGATCGCCGGAATGATCGCAGATCTCAGGAAATAGATATTTCGTCGTTTCATATTGAAGTTTCTGATATTCTCTCCTCAAGGAGTTCATCCAATGAAGAACCATCGCCTTGTAACCGTCGCTCTTTCGATCATTTTCTTGCTTGCAGCAATTGCGTCCGCCCAGGATGGAAAAGCTATTTTTGACCAAGCGCTCGCAGATCTGCGTGCCGGCAAATGTGAGTCCGCAATTGCAGGATTCCGCCGTGTTCAGCAGCTGATGCCGAATGAACCCTCGGCTCCTTTCAACATCGGCCTGTGCTATTTCGAATTGAAACAGTATCAGAATGCGATCAATGATTTTCAGGCAGCAATTCGGATAAAGGCCGACGTCCCCGAATACTATCGCTGGCTCGGCAGCAGCTATTACGAACTGAAACGATATAACGAAGCGATTGCGGCTTATAGAGACGCGGTACGCCTCAGGCCGCAATACACGGACGCGCGGCTTTTCATGGCGAATGCACTTGACTATGCCGGCAAGTACACGGAAGCGATAGCAGAGTACCGCAAGATTCTCGATTACGACCCTAACAACGCGAGCGTTTATCGCGAAATGGGGATCGCCCACGAACTTCAGAAGAATTTTCCACTCGCTGCTAAAGATCTCGAGAGGTCGATGGAACTCGACGCGCAGAACAGCGTGACGCCATATCGACTGGGCGTAGTTTACAATGAACTCAAGCGGCCCGCCGATGCGACAAAGATGTTCGAAAAGGCGATCGCACTTGGCCACAAGACCGGCTGGGCACATTATGAACTCGGCGAGAATTACTACGACCTTAAACGCTTTGACGATGCTCTCAGAATGTACCAGGAAGCGACCAGGCTCAACCCGTCGAACGCATCAGCGTACAAATCCGCGGGCGACGTCTTGAACGAGCTAAAACGTTATCCGGAGGCTAAGGCTGCCTTCAACAACGCGATCAGGATCGATCCCAGGTTCACGACGGCTCATTTAGGGCTCGGCAATTCGTTCTATAATGACCGGAAATATACCGAGGCCATACCGCATTACAAAAAGACTGTCGAGATCAGTCCGACTTACCAGCAGGGCTGGCTTTACCTCGCGGATGCATACTACAACACGAACCAGATGCCGCTTGCCCTGGAAACATACAACAAGGTCCTGTCACTGAATCAGCAGCATGCAGGCGCCACTTACGGCGTCGGCATAGTTTACAGGGCGCAAGGAAGGCTTGATCTCGCTAGGCAGCAGAAGATCAAATTGGATGCATTGGACAAGGCTCTGGCCGAAAGGCTGCAAAAGCTGATCGACACACCTCTGAACTAACAAGATGCCTAAATTATCACTAGCAATAGGAATACTTCTTACTTTGATCGGACTCATCGGCTACTTTATGAGCGGCATGGCGAGCATTACGGCCGCGATACCGGCTTTCTTCGGGATACCAATGGCGATTTTCGGGCTGGTTGCGGGAATGAAGGAAAACCTTCGCAAACACCTGATGCATGCGTCCGTTTTGGTCGCGTTGCTTGGTTTTATCGGAATGTCGGCCGAACTTGTGCGAAGGTCCGGCAGCCTGACGATGAGCCCCGCCATTATCTCGATGATAGTGACGGGGCTGCTGTGTTTGATCTTTGTGATCTTGGCGGTGCGGTCTTTCATCGCCGCACGATCCGCTGATTAATTGTTTCCGTTCTTAACGGCATCGACCTTGATCTCTACGACAAGGCCGCCGTTCTCGTTGCGTGCGGAAATTGCTCCCTTGTGAGCATTTACCGCACGCTCTGCAATGGCAAGTCCTAAACCTATCCCGCCCGTGCTGCGGGTTCTGTCCTCTCCTACACGATAGAACGGGCGGAAGAGATTTTTCAGTTCATCTTCAGGCACGCCGCCGCCGTGATCGGCGACCGTGACCACTGCCTTGCCATTCTGCCGTACGACCGAAACATCGACCGCCGTACCCTCTTTTGTATAGCGCACGGCGTTCCTCAACACATTTTCAACGGCACTTCGAAGCAGATTTTCACTACCGAGGACAACGCAATGATCGGCCTTTGACACGTTAACGTAGCGACCCTTTCCTCGAGCCTCAAAATCGGCGTCAGCGGCGACGTCCTTAACAAGTTCGTCCAGGTCGATACGCAGGCTCTCAATGTCGTGAGAGCCGCTTTCCAATTTCGCGAGCGTCAACAGACGGCCGATCATATCATTAAGCCGCTCGGATTCTGATTCGATACGGTTCAGGATCGGCGTTGTTTCAGGGTTAGCCTTGGATCGCGCGATCTCCAGGGCGACATTCATTCGAGCCAACGGCGAACGAAGCTCGTGCGATATATCTCGGTTCAAACGCACTTGATTGTTTATGAGCGATTCGATCCGCTCGGTCATTCTGTCAAATTCGCGGGCAAGGTCCGAGATCTCGTCTCGCCGGCGGCCGATCTTGCCGGCGACTCGCGTCGCAAGGTCGCCCTCGGCAAGCCTTTTCGCCGCCTCACGCAGTTTGCGGATAGGCGAAGTGATGTAGAACGCGAGAAGTATGCACGCAATGATCGCGGTCGCGATAAGTCCGGCAAGACGCAAATAACCCGTCGTCGAACCGAAGAACAACGCCGGCGGTGCCTGACGGTCCCATTGAATGACGAGCACCAAACGGCGCCCATCGGGAAAATCCACGGGAGCTGCGCCGAGAGCCTTTTCTTCGTCAGACTGCAATTCGATAACGCCCGACGAGAGCGCACGGCTGACAACGTCCGCCGAACCTGCCATTTCGCCGCTGTCACCAAACCAAAGGCTGCCGTTCGTCTCTACCAGATCTACTTTTCGCGGCGGATCTGTGTCGCGAAGCCTTGTCAAAAACGCCCTAAGGCCGGCCTCGCCTTCTGCGGCGGCGATCTGTGTCGCCGTTCCGCTGAAGATCGTCATCTGATTACGCCGCGAGCGTTCCATGCGGCTCGACATCGGCTCGGTCTGAAAGGTGCGGGTAATGTAGGTCATCACGCCGATCGTCGCGAAGATGGCGAGCAAAAACCAGAGAAAGATCTTTACGAAAAGCTTCATACTACGGTGTAAATATAACCGACCGAACGGATAGTCTTAATTCGTTCGCTGTCGTCTTCGCGGTTGCCGAGCTTTTTACGGAGATTGCTGATATGCATATCCAAGCTGCGGTCATACGGCGACAGTTTCCGCTCCAGCACGTTCTCGCTCAGAGTTTCCTTACGGACGACCTTACCGGCCTCTTTGAGCAATTCGTGCAGCAGCTCGAATTCGACCGATGTAAGATTAAGTTCCTCGCCGTTCAGGATCGCCGTCCGCGACGCGGGCGAAAGCTCGATGCCGTCAACGTCCAATTTCTCGCTTGCCGCATCGCCATTCTCAGTAACTGTTGTCCGACGCAGCACTGCACGCAGACGAGCCGCAAGCTCTCGCGGATTAAAAGGTTTCGGCAGATAATCGTCTGCCCCGATCTCGAGGCCGACGATGCGTTCCATATCATCGCCGCGGGCCGTCAGCATGATCACCGGCAGCTTGGACTGCTCGCGGAGATTGCGAAGAACGTCAAAGCCGTTCATTTTCGGCAGCATCACGTCGAGTATCGCCATGTCATAATCGCCAGACAGCGCGCGTTCGAGACCCGCCGCTCCGTCATTGACAGAATCGATCTCGAACCCTTCGACTCCCAGATACTCCGAGACAAGTTCGCAGAGTTCCTCGTCGTCGTCGATGATAAGGACCTTATCCATACCACGAAGATTTTACGTCAAAAACAAGCGGCTGAGGGCAGGTTTTACATTTCTTTACAGAAATTAACGTATCGCGACAAAGGCGATTTTACGATTTTGGAACTTCCGCGGATCAACTTTGCGATGCTTGGCGGGCTCTGCGTCTTCGCGGGTGAAAAGATCTGTTTCCCGCAAAGCCGCGAAGTATGCAAAGTGACGCAAAGTCTGTAGGAATTCGCTCTTATTTCGGCGGCGGCGTCTTTGGGAATGCCGCGAGTTGGGCGTTGACGGCTGCGTAATACCGAGCCTCGGCTTCGCGCCATTTTTCGAGCGGAATGTCTGTTATTGCGGACGCGACGACGGTGGAGACCTTCGCACGCAGGTCGCCGACATCACCCTTACCGTCGGGGTGAACGCGGTTGGAAAGGAAAACGACAAAGGTTTCCGACGTCGGATCGATCCATATTGAAGTGCCTGTAAAACCCGTGTGCCCGAAAGAACCCAGCGGGAAAAGCTCACCGCGATTGCGTGAGAAGGTGGTATTCATGTCCCAACCGAGCCCGCGGGTCGCACCTGTTTCGGAAACGACGTAAGGCCTTGTCATCATCGCGACGGTCTGTGCGGAAAGAATACGACGCCCGTCAGAACCACCTGCGGTAGCGGGTGGTTGACGAACAGATATCGGCCTCTTTGAGTTTCGCGTCAAACCACCCGCTACCGCAGGTGGTTCTGACAAGACGCCGCCGTTCAATATCATCTGACAATAACGAGCCAGATCGTCTGCCGTCGAAAAAAGCCCCGCGTGGCCTGCAACACCGCCCATGCGAAATGCGGTCGGGTCGTGAACATCGCCGCGAAGCATTTCGTTCCCAACAGATTCTTCTAAAGAGAAGTTGCTTCCCGAATAGCTCCTTTGACCTTTCACCGTTTCGGTCGGGGCATATCTTGTTAATTCGTATGCCTTTATGACCTCACTCGGATCGAGCATTGGCGAGCTAAGCCTAAAGCCCTCGCGCCGTCTATACGTCGAATCAACAGAATTGAGGCGTCCGAAAAGACTGACAGCGGCAAACCCATCCAAAGAAACCCCTGAAACCCTTTCCACGATCTCGCCGAGCGTCATAAACCCGATATCCGAATAGACGAACTTTGTACCGGGCGGATTTCGGAGCTTTTCCTTCTTAAGTGCGGCGAGCATGCCGTCGCGGCCGGTCCATTTTTCGCTGAGGTCAAAACTTGGCTTCAACCCCGATGTATGTGTGAGAAGCTGCTTTATCGTTACGCTTTTTAACTGATCGTCCTCGAGGTCGGGAATGAACTTGCCGACGGTGTCATTCAACTGCAGTTTCCCCTGTTCGATCAGGATCATGATCGAAGTGGCTGTCGCGACGGGCTTTGTCAGGCTTGCAACGTCGAATATCGTATCGACCGTCATTGGCTCAAAGGTCGGCACGAGCGAGCGATTGCCGAACGCCTTGCGATAAACGATCTTGCCTTTTCTGCCGACCAGAACGACCACACCGGGCAGTTTCTTCACAGCAATGTCCGCGAGTACAAGAGCTTCGATTCGGTCGAGTCTGCCGGCATCCATGCCGACCGCGGCAGGCTTTGCCACGGGTAGCCCCTGAGCAAGGACATTCACCGCAGAGACGCAGAGACACAGAGAAGAAACGACGATCAAGAGAAACGGAATTCTTGAAACTAAGCGGAACATATTACAACCTCTCCCTGTCTCCCTGTCTCCCTGTCTCCCTGTCTCCCAGTCTCCCCGTCTCTCAGTCTCCTCTTCTCCAAGTCTCACCTTCTCGCTTTCATCTCCTTCTCGCGTTCGGCGAAACTCGCGACGCACAGCCGCACGAATTCCTCAGCGATCGGCGATACGTGGCCGCCGCGGAGCCGTGCGAGGCCGAGTTCGAGCTTAAGTTCCGCGTCCTCAATGGCACAGGTTGCGAGCCGTCCGCTGCGAACCTCGCCTGCGGCCGATTTCGCACCTGCGATGCCGACGCCGAGGCCTTTTTCGACCATCTGCGTGACGGCCTCCTGACGCGAAAGCTCCATCGCCACATTGGGTTTGACGCCTTTCATTTGGAAGAATGCGTCGATCATACGCCGTGTGTTTCCGCCTTTTTCGCCGAGGATCAGTGGTTCGGCGGCGAGCTTTTCGGCGGTTATCGATCGAAGTTTTGCAAAAGGATGATACGGATGAACTATCGCCGCCAGCTTGTCCGCAAGCACGACCTGCGTTTCGACCAGCGGATTGTCGACCGGCAGCGATATGAATGCGATATCGAGTTCGCCGTGCGTGATGCGGTCGATAAGGGCGTGGCTGGTGGCGGCGGCGACGGAAATTTCGGCATGCGGAAACGCCGTGATGAGGCCGTGCAGTATCGACGGAAGCTGCACCGCCGCGAATTCGCCCGACGCCGAACCGATACGCAATCGTCCGCGTTCCGCGCCTTTTAGTTCCTTTATCTCGGCGATCGCGGCGTCGTGTTCGCGCAATATCGCACGCGCACGCGGCAACAGCATTTCGCCCGCTTCCGTCAAGATCACGCGACGCGGCGTGCGCGTAAACAGCTGCGCGCCGACCTGTTCCTCTAGCTGGCGTATCTGCATCGAGATAGCGGCCTGGGTCAAGCTAAGCTTTTTGGCACCGGCGGTGAAAGTGCGTGTTTCCGCAATTGCGAGAAACGCTTTTAACTGCTTTATCTCCATATCGTTGCGTGCGGTTTCGCGTCGAATGAACGGGTGTGATTGAATATACAGCAGATTCTGCACAGAACAAACAGCCGCAGATGCGCTTCATCGACCTCGCAATAATAATCGGCTACCTCGTCGGCGTTACGGCTCTCGGCGTGGCGTTCCGTCGGGCACAGACGACCGCCTCGGATTATTTCATCGGAAAGCGGAATACACACTGGCTGGTTATCTGTGCGTCGATCGTCGCGACCGAAACCAGCACGCTTACGCTGATCGGAATTCCCGCGATCGCATACGGCAGTTTTGCGAGACCTGAACAAGGCGGCAATTTCATGTTCCTGCAGATCGTCGCGGGCTACGTGATCGGGCGTTTCATCGTCAGTCTGCTGTTCGTTCCGGCGTATTTCAAGGGCGAACTTCAGACCGCGTATAAGCTGCTCGAAGAACGTTTCGGCACCGCAGCTAAGAATTTCGCCGCGTCGCTTTTCCTCGTTGTGCGTGCGGTCGGTGACGGCGTGCGTACGTTTGCGGCGTCCATTGTCATAAGCGCCGTCCTCGCGGTAACGCTGCCTGAACTTCGCTATTTGACGGCCATATCGATACTTGCTGTCGGCATTCTGACGCTCATATACACATATCAGGGCGGGCTGATCGCGGTGCTGTGGACGGACCTCGTTCAGCTGGTGATATACGTTTCGGGTGCGGTGATCGCCGCTGTCGTTATATGGAACGCGATTCCCGGCGGTTGGGCGGAGATAAGTTCGGTCGCGGCCGATGCGGGTAAATTCGAGTTCATTTCGTTCGCGTTTGATGCGACAGTGCCGTTCACATTTTGGGCCGGGCTGATCGGCGGCATCGCGTTGACTACCGCCTCGCACGGAACGGATCAGATCATCGTCCAGCGGCTTCTCGCCTGCCGAAATGAAGGCGATGCAAAGAAAGCGATCGTCACGAGCGGCTTTGTGATCCTGTTTCAATTCGCGTTGCTGCTATTCGTCGGCGTGATGCTCTTCGTTTTCTACAAGCACTTCCCGATGGCAACCGAACTCGCGAAGAACGACGAGGTCTTCCCGCGTTTCATCGTAGAACATATGCCGGTCGGCATCGCCGGGCTGATGATCGCGGCGTTGACCGCGGCGGCAATGTCCACGCTGAGCAGTTCGCTGAATGCACTCGCGTCGAGCAGCGTGCTCGATTTTTACAAGCCCATTTTCAACCCTGACGCCGACGACGCTGAACTTCTGAAATTCTCTCGTCGGCTGACCGCAGTTTGGGGCGTTGTATTGATCGGCATTGCATTTTTGTCGCGTGATGTCGGTTCGGTACTGACGGTCGGCCTCGCGATCGCATCGCTCATTTACGGGCCGATGCTTGGTGCATTCCTGCTGGGCGTGCTGACAGAAAAGGCGAATCAGCAGGGTGTCGTTGCGGGAATGTTTACTTCGATGGCGTCGATGATAGCTATCTGGAACCTAACGCCGATCACGTGGACGTGGTACGTTCCCATCGGAACCGCGATATGTTTTTCCGTCGGATTTCTCGTAAGTGTTGTGTTTGGAGGCGGGAAAGCGTTGGAAAGAAGTTAAGTTCCGTTTCTCTGCGATCTCCGCGGTCTCTGCGTTCAGACCATTTTCTTTTAACCGCAAAGACGCAGAGACGCAGAGACGTAAAGCAATGCACTTCGTATAAATGAGATCGACAAGAGTTAAATGTCTGATTTTCCTGATCGCTGCGATGGCGGTTTTCGTTAATTCGATCGCCGCCGCGCCGCTGAGGCCGTCGAAACTGTCACTGCAGCGTGCGGAACGAACGCTCCGCGCCATGACCACGGACGAGAAGATCGGCCAGCTTATCCACATCGGCACTCAGGCGCGTTTCGCCAATCAGGACAGCACCTATTTTCGCGAACTCCGCCGCCATGTCATCGAAAACAAGGTTGGCGGCATCATCTTTTTTGTGTCTCCGGTTTACGAGATGGCTCACCTCGCAAACCGCATGCAGTCGCTGGCAAAACATCCGCTACTGATCTCGCTTGATGCCGAAACCGGCATAGGAATGCGGTTCATGGACGCGGTGAATCTCCCCTGGGCGATGGCTGTTACTGCGACCGGCGAGCCCGAGCTCGCACGCAGAATGGGCGTCGTTACGGCCCGCGAAGCGAAAGCTTTGGGAATACGCCACGTTTTCGCTCCGGTGCTGGACGTTAACAACAACGCCGAAAATCCAGTGATTAACGTCCGAAGTTTCGGCGAAGATCCGAAGGACGTTGCAAGGTTCGGGGTCGCTTTCGCCGAGGGACTGCAAAGCGAACGCGTACTCGCGACCGCAAAACATTTCCCGGGCCACGGCGATACGCACGTCGATTCTCACCGCGGTCTGCCGGTGATCGATCTGCCGCGTGAACGTCTCGATGCCGTCGAGCTTTTCCCTTTCCGCCGTGCCGTCGAAGCAGGCATCGGCTCGGTGATGATCGCACACATCGCACTCCCGCAGATCGACGGCGAGGTCATTAGGCCGCTCGCATATTACAAGGGCGGCGATGCCGAGCCGGGCTCCGAGATAGTTAGCGAGAACGCGACGGTCCCTGCGACGCTTTCCTACAAAGTGCAGACAGAGATACTGCGAAAGGAAATGGGTTTCGACGGCCTGATCGTGTCAGACGCGATGTCGATGAGCGGGCTCACTCTCTATTTCACACAGGAAGAAGCGGGCGTCCGTGCCGTCCTCGCCGGGACCGACATTCTCGAAAAACCGGAGAATATTGACGCGATGATCTGCGGCATAAAACACGCCGTCGCAAGCGGCAGAATTCCGTTGCCGCGGCTCAACGATGCCGTCAAACGCCAGCTTGCTTGGAAATATGAGTTCGGGCTTTTTACCAACCGTCAAACTCCGCTCGACCACATCGACAAGGCCGTATCGGGCATCGAAACCGAGGCACTCGCCGACGAGATCGCGGGGAAAGCCATAACGCTCGTCCGCAACGGCGACAACATTTTGCCACTCGACAGAAACAAAAAGATCGCCGTCCTCGGCATCTCGAACGGCTTTGACGGGCCGGCAACGATGCAGCCTTTTGCTGCAGAGCTGAGGTCACGCGGACTTAGATTTGCACAGGCCTATCTGCAGGAAAACTCACTAGCAATTGCTTCGCATGAGGCACGCACCGCGATCGCGGACGCAGACATCGTCATTTTCGGGCTCTACGGCCGCGTGCGTTCGGGTCTGCGGTCGAGCGTCGGCATTCCGGAGAACGGAGCGGAACTGCTCCGCGAGGCGTTGCGAGCTGATAAAAAGGTCGTCGGCATCAGTTTTGGGAACCCCTATCTGCTGACGGCATTTCCCGATATGCAGGCATATTTGGTAGCCTACGGCGATATGCCGAGCCTTCAAATGGCGGTGGCACGGTCGATCCTGGGGACGCAGGACATTCGCGGCAGGCTTCCGATCACGCTGCCGAACCTGCACCCACGCGGCACAGGAATTCAATTGAAGAAAGTAGAATGAACAAGGCTTGGGAAATTGATACCTATTTGACCGCGGCTAAAAGCCGCCTTCATATCGACGGCCACGACGCCGTCCACCTCGCACACGAATACAGCACGCCGCTTTTTATTTACAGCGAACCGCGTATCCGTCACAACATCGCCCGGCTGCGGCGTGTCGGCGATAAGATCGGTTGTCCGCTGAAACTTTTCTACGCCGCAAAAGCGATGTCCACAATGGGCGTGCTGCGTGCGGTTCGCGATGCAAATTGCGACCTAGAAGTGAATTCCGGCGGCGAGCTTTGGAAGGCGCTAAAAGCAGGCTTCACCGGAGACCGCATCAATTTCAACGGATCGAGCAAAGAGGTCTGGGAGCTTGAGCTGGCGATAGAGAACGACATATACGCGATTCAGGTCGATTCTATCCACGAGCTTGAGTTGATCGAAGAAACGGCATGCCGGCTCGATAAGCGAGCGAATGTCAGCCTCCGCCTTGTTCCTGAGATCGAATCGGCGACGCATTCCGGATTGCAGACAGCGCTTCTGACGTCAAAATTCGGCATGATGCCGGCGGAGGCGTTCGAAGCGTTTGCGAAGTATCGCGATTCCGAATACCTGAACCTAGCCGGAATTCACCTGCATATCGGCTCACAGAATCCTTCGGAGGTCGTTTATGTACAGGCTTTTGAGGAGGTATTTGCGGCGATGCTGCGGATATATCGCGAGTGCGGCGTCAGACTGCAGCACATAAACCTCGGCGGCGGTTTTCCGGTCAATTACCTTCGCGACGATGCACAGGCGAACGATTTCCCCGCAGAGCAACGTGAGCTTTTTTCAGCCAACCTTGAACCGTCCGACGCCATTGCCGCCGCTTGGAACGCAGTCCGCGAAACCGCCGAAAAAGAGAACGCCGTCGATCTGCTCGAGGGCATCACGCTGCTGCTCGAACCCGGCCGCTCGATCATCGGCGACGCCGCGATCTGCCTGACGACGGTCCGTAACGCAAAACAGCGTCCGACAGAAAACACAGCACCGGCCACTGACCACTGGCTGCTAACGGACGCGGGTTTCCACATCCTGCTGTCGATGGAAACTTACAAGTGGTATTACCAACTCATCTCGGCCGAACGTGCCGGCGAGCCGCACGACACTCCGTACAAGGCCGCGGGTCCGCTCTGCGATGGCGGCGACGTTTATTTTGATATCGAAGGCCACGGGCGACTGCCCGATCATCGCTTGCTGCCGGAGAATGTTCAGCCCGGCGAGGTGCTGGCATTCCTGAATTGCGGTGCATATTCGCTGGCGCAAGGCATGCAGTACAACGCTCGCTTTCTGCCTGCGGTACTGCTGACGCGAGCGGACGGCAGCGTCGAACTCATTCGCCGACGCGATTCTTTTGAGGACCTCGTCGCGAACGACGTCTAGCTCTTGCTTGTAAAAGCGAGCCTGCCGAGGCGTTCTTTCTCGTCTGCAGAGAGCTCAAATCCTGCAGCTGACTGCAAAGCGGAAAGTTCGGCGAGCGCCGCCGAGCGTGCCGATGAACTGCGAATTTCTTCGATCGCGGGAAAAGCATCTGCGAATGCCTGACGAGCTTTTTCATCATTTCCCAGCGACCGGTAACGCGACGCGGCCTCGATAAAAACGTTCGGCCGCACAAGTGCCTGCGGGGCACTTCGGCCAAGTTCGATAGCTTCGTCAACAAGCGATGCCGCCTCGACTTTTGCGTCGATCTTCTCTTTTGCGTCGGCCATCGCGAGCAGTGCGAATGCCTGATCGCCTTCTTCTTCAGTGTGCGAAACGGCCTCACGGGCGAATTCGTCGTCACCGCGCAATGCACAAACCTGTGCTATCTGCTGCAACGCGGACGCACGTTCTGATGGGTCGGAATTCTCTAACGCCATCTCGATGCCGCTTCCGGCTTTGCCGAATCCGGCGAACTGGGCGGCCAATGAGGTGATGACCGCATTGCGTGCACGCGTATCGCGGGTCTCGTTGTCTTTTTGCGATCGCAGGACCTCGGCAGCCTCGTCCAGAGCCTCGATCGCCTCATCCTTTTGCTCGTTCTTCCAGTAATAACGCCCGAAACCGACCAACGCGGAAGCGATCTGAGTCTTGTCAACCAGCAGGTCAAGCGTCTCGTCCGCAGCATCCTCGTCGCCGCATTCGAGCAGGCCGAGTGAGCAAACGACGATGAAATAATCGCGATGAATGTTTGTCAAAACCTCAGCATCTCCACGTGCAAGCAGATACGCCTCGACCGAGCGTTCCACAGCACCTGCTTCGCGATAGAGGTGCCCGGCCTCAGCGATCATGCGAATACGTTCTTCGCTGTGCTCGATCTCTTCGGCGGCGGCGAGAGCGTCATCTATGAATTCAACCGCTGCGGCTTTGTCGCCTTTTTCAATGGTCATGCCTGCGATCTGCAGCAGTCCGGATGCCTCAGCAGCAGGAAATTCGATCTTCGCCAGGGCCTCGTCAGAACCGTCCATATCGCCGGCTGCCGCCCTATGAAACGCTATACCCGCGAACACATAATCAGGATGCAGCATCGATCCGGCGATCTCTTCCGCCTTTGCAAAATCGCCGTTTTCGGCCTTTATCAGTGCCAGATTCTCATACGCCTGATCGCGAAGCCCGTCCTCCTCGATCGCATCGGCAAGCTGCAACGCATAGTCATCATCGCCGTCACGAGCACAACGTTCGGCAATCTGAGTCAGCAGTTTATCGCGCGAATGCGGATCGTTGACAACATTCGCCAACTCCGCCGCGAGATCAACATTCCCGCGCTCAAGGTACCTCGGGACTATCAGGCGAATTGCATCTGCGTGCCCTTCGGCACTCGGCTGACGTTCCGCGATGTACGCGGCACAATCGAGAATGTCGGACTCCGCCGCTTCGAGAGTAATGAAATGATCACGCATAGTTTCTTAACCACAGAGCGCACTGAGAACACTGAGAAAAGGTTAATTGGATCTTGGTTTTTGGTTTTTGTCTTTCGTCTCGTTGATTCCGGCGACCGGCTACCGACAACTGACCACCGACCCCGCTCCCTGCTCTCTTTGTTCTCTTTGGTGAATTTTCCTAAAAGACTCGCCGCAGCGAATCCGGGAACCAGTCGTTCAAATTCGTCGCAACAGAATCTGCTCCGGCAGCACGCAGTTCATCGGCAGAGACAGTATTTGCGACCGCCAAAACAGGCAGGTCCGCGGCCTTTCCCGCTTTGACGCCGGCGGGCGAATCCTCGATCACGAGGCAATCAGCATGCACCATCGGAAGATGGCCTTTCGCGACGCGTGCGAGGTCAATTTGCCGAAATCCCTCGCGATAACACGCAGGATCGGGCTTGTAAGTGCTAATATCTTCGGCACTTAGAATAACGGAGAAATACTCTCTCAGGCCGGCCAGATCTAGGATCAGGTCGATCTCTTCGCGTTTTGCCATGCTGACGATGCCGAGCTCCATTTCGTTCGCCGTCTTAGCAATGAAGTTCTCGACGCCGTCGAAAAGCGGAATGCTCTTTTGAACGCTCTCTCGCCATTTCTCGGTCTTGCCCGCGACAACTTCGTCGATCGTAGCTTCGTCGGCATTTTTGCCCGCTGCCTCAAAGACCGACGCCACGAAAACGCGGTCGTTCATTCCCATCCGCTCGTAATACATCTCGTTGGTTAGCTCTACGCCGTGCGGTTTCATTACTTCGCGATACGCGTCGCACTGCACCTGCTCGTCGTCGATAACGACACCGTTCCAATCCATTAAGACTGCTTTGATCATATAAATTTTTCGTCAAACATATTCCCGCGACCTAGTATTCCTTTCGGGTCGAATGCCCGTTTCAGCTCTGCCATCTCGTTCAAATACCGTTCGCCCATCATTACGTAAAGATATTTCGATTTCATCTTGCCGATGCCGTGCTCGGCCGAAACGCAACCGCCGATCATGATCGCCTGAGCGATAAAACGGCCGTAAATATGGCGAGCCCGCAGGGCTTCTTCGTCAGTTTTGGGCAGCAGATTCGCATGCAGATGGCAGTCGCCGATGTGTCCGAAAATGATGTGGTCGATGCCGCTGTCGGCCATCATTTCTTTTTGAAATTTCAGGAAGCCCGCAAAACTCTCGTCCGGCACTGCCATGTCGGAACTGACCTTTTTCTGTCCGGTGCGAACAAGCCGCTCATTCACCGCGACCGGCAAGGCATGTCGAAATTCACGCATCTTTTCGCGATCCTGATCCGTTGTCGTGAACCACGAGCGGTCAACGTCGGCGTTGTGTTTTTCAAGCAGAGCATTCCACGCCTCAAACAACGCGTCTTCCGTCTCAGAGGTCGTTTCCTGCTCGAAAAATATCGCTCCCGCAACGTTGTCCGGTGTTTCCGGAAACTTTTCGCGAATGAACTCAAGCGAGCGATCGTCGAAATATTCAAGCAGCGTGGCATTCACGTCAGAACCACCTGCGGTAGCGGGTGGTTGAAGCCGGGCCTGAAATGAGCTTTGCCGGGCCTCGTCAACAAACGCCAGCAGGTCGCCGTGATCCGCAAAGAACACGATCCCCGCGAACAAACCTTCCGGCTTCGGCACCAGCCGCAGCTCGATCTCTGTGATCACGCCGAGCGTGCCTTCGCTGCCGATAAAAACATCAATGGCATCGAGCGGCTGTTCGTTGTAATAACCTGAAACGTTCTTTCGCACGTTCGGCCGTTTGTAGGTCGGGATCCTTGCCGTGATCTTTTTGTCTGAAACGGTCGGAATTTCGACGGTGCCATCGGCATTCGAGAAGATCTCATCGCGGCGGAGCTTCAGCATCTCGCCGTCGGCGAGGACCACACTCAACGCTTTAACAAAATTCCGCGTCGCACCGTATTTGAAACTGCGTGCACCGGACGCATTCGTCGCCACGTTGCCGCCGATCTGGCAGCTCCATTCGGTCGGATCGGGCGGATAATACAGCCCTTCGGCCTCGACCGCCTTTTGAATGTCGGCAAGTATGACCCCGGGCTCAACGACCGCGGTCATCGCCTCTTTGTCGATGCTCTTGACCTTGTTCAGCCTTTCCAGCGATACCACCCAGCCGCCGAGCGGCACCGCACCGCCGACGTTTCCGGTTCTGGCACCTGCGATCGTAACGGCAACGCCCGCTTCATTCGCGTCGCGCAATATCGCCGCGATATCGTCCTCCGTTTCCGGCACAAAAAGCCTTTCTCCATGCCCGCCGGGCATGTTGCTGGCGTCGGAGAGATAATTCTGCAGTTCTTCTGTTTGGGTCTTTACCTGCACTAACGCAATTTTAACGCAAAGACGCGAAGTCGCGAAGACGCAAAGCAAATTGGCGGCTTTGCGTCTCAGAGTCCATGCGTTGAAACTGTCGTCATCGATATTCAAGCTCGCGGTCGCGGAGGTATTTCAGCTTGTCGCGAAGCTCGGCGGCTCGTTCGAATTTCATCTCGCGTGCGGCGGCCCGCATGTCGGCCTCAAGCTGTTCGATGGTTTGTTTGAGCTGTTTCGGCGAATAGTCCTCGACAGCGTCCAGATCGAGCGGCACCTTGAAATAATCTGCCTCGTACGCCGTCACAAGCGTGGCTTCGATAGGTTTGACGATGGTTGTCGGGGTGATGCCGTGGAGTTGGTTGTATTCTTCCTGGATCTCGCGTCGGCGTGCGGTCTCGTCAATGGCACGCTTCATCGAATCGGTGATCTTGTCGGCGTAAAGTATCGCCATGCCGCCCGAGTTGCGAGCCGCTCGACCGATCGTTTGGATCAGCGAACGCTCCGATCGCAAAAAGCCTTCCTTGTCGGCATCTAGGATCGCGACGAGCGAAACCTCAGGCAGATCGAGCCCTTCGCGAAGCAGGTTGATGCCGACAAGGACGTCGAATTCGCCCTTTCGCAGATCGCGAAGTATCTTGATTCGGTCGAGCGTCTCGATATCGCTGTGCAGATACGTCACGCGGACGCCGACCTCAGCGAAATATTCGCTCAGGCTTTCCGCCATGCGTTTCGTCAACGTCGTCACAAGCACGCGTTCGTTGCGTTCGGCTCGGACCCGGCATTCTTCCAGCAGGTCATCGATCTGGCCTTTCACAGGCCGAACCTCGACGATCGGATCGAGAAGTCCGGTCGGACGAATTATCTGTTCGATGACCTCGCCCTGCGAACGTTCGAGTTCGAAATTGCCCGGCGTCGCCGAAACGTATATCGTCTGGCCGCGACGCTGCTCAAATTCCTCGAAATTAAGCGGACGATTGTCTTTTGCACTTGGCAGACGAAATCCGTATTCGACGAGTGTTCCTTTCCGCGACTGATCGCCCTTATACATAGCACCGAGCTGCGGGATCGTCTGGTGCGATTCGTCGATGACCATCAGCGAATCTGACGGCAGATAGTCGAGCAGCGTCGGCGGCGGTTCGCCGGGCTTTTTGCCGGTCAGGTGCCGCGAATAGTTCTCGATACCGCGACAAAATCCCATCTCCTTGATCATCTCCAGATCGTACATCGTCCGCTGATGCAGCCGCTGAGCCTCGACGATCTTGCCCTCTGCAACAAGCTTTTCCTCATACTCGTCGAGTTCGGTACGAATGGTCTGAACCGCACGTTTTATCGTGTCTTTCGACATCACGTAGTGCGTTTTCGGATAGATGGGCAGCCTGGAAGTATGTTTGAAAAGCACCTCTCCCAGCAGCGGATCGATGGTCGAGATGGAGTCAATTTCGTCGCCCCAGAATTCAATCCTGTACGCCTGATCCTGATAACTCGGATACACCTCGACAACGTCGCCGCGGACGCGGAACGTCCCGCGGTCGAAATCGACGTTGACGCGTTCATACTGCAGTTCGACGAGCTTCTTTAGAAAGTCCTCGCGTTTGAGCTGCATTCCGGGCTCGATGAATAGCAGCATCCCGAAATACGCATCAGGATCGCCGAGGCCGTATATGCACGAGACCGACGCGACGACTATTACGTCACGCCGTTCGAACAAAGCACGCGTCGCCGACAGCCGCAGACGGTCGATCTCATCGTTTATCGTCGCCTCTTTTTCTATGTATAGATCCGACGCCGGAACGTATGCTTCCGGCTGATAGTAGTCGTAATACGAGACGAAATATTCGACCGAGTTTTCAGGGAAAAAGCCCTTGAACTCCTGATAAAGCTGTGCGGCAAGTGTCTTATTGTGCGCCAATACAAGCGTCGGCTTTTGAACCGCCTCAATTACATTTGCAATAGTGAAAGTCTTGCCCGAACCCGTGATGCCGAGCAGCACCTGATCGCGTTCTCCGCGGTCGAGCCCTTCGACGATCTGGCGTATGGCTTCGGGCTGATCGCCGGTCGGCTTATTTTCACTTATGAGACGAAATTGCACACCTTAAGCATACAATAATGCCGTCTGAAATTGGAAATTCGCTGACGCCGGCGAGTGTCATGCCCGTTCTCGCGAACGCAGAAAAATGCGGCTGCGGAGTTTCAGGCGCTCATATTTTTCCGTCATCTCATCGCCGCGTGCGGCGTAGATATCGCGGATAAGATGGTCGTCTGACGGGCGAAACGCACGCAGCATGATGTCGCGGTTGCGAATTATGCCTTTCGCGTCGATGACGACGATACCGCGGGTGATGCTGATCGGATAGAGCCAATGTTTCGCGAATGCTCGCGTGATCCTTCGGCCGGGATCGGCAAGCAATGGGATCGGGAGATGGCGTTTCAGAGCAAATTCGTGATGCTCCTCGGGAGTTCCGGGTGAGATACCGACGATGGTCGCATTCGTTCTGAGATATCGCTGCCAATTGTCGCGGACCGAACACAACTGCCGTGTGCAAACGAGCGTCTCGTTGCCGGGATAGAAAAGCAGAACGACCACCGTGTCGCGGTGGTCGGCTAGCCGCCATTCAATACCGTTATCAGCGGGAAGCGAAAAATCCGGAGCCTTGGTGCCAATTTGCGGTAGATCTTTTGTATTCTCCATTCGTTCTAAAATACCCGGCACGGGCGAGTTTCTCGCCGCGTTGATAGATGGAGGGTGATCTTCAGTTCTTTGCTGCTATTGCTCGACCGCGACGGCTTTTTCGATACTCTTGATCGTATCTCTGAGCCTTTCTGCGAGGTCCTTTGAGTTATTGTGCATGCTGCCCAAACGCCGGAGTTCGTCGAGGGTCCTCGGATCCTTTTGTACACGCAGCACATGGAGCAAAGCAAAACGAACTCGCTCGTCCCGATGACTTGCCAGAGCTTCAAATAGCCCTTCTGTCTCGCCGGACCTGATCAGCAGCGACACAAGTGCAAATGCCTCATAAGCGATCTTTACATCCTCGTGGATCAGGCGATCAAAGGATTTTGAAACAATATCCGCCTCGATGGCGGCACGTGCTGCTTGGATCATGCGAAATTCGTCATCTGCGGCGATGATGCGTTTCCAGGCGTGAGCTCGATCGAAACTTAGCCGAAAAAGCCCGCGTGCCGATGCTGCTCGAACCTCACGAGTCGGATCGGCGCATGCAAGCAAGATCGTCTCGAACACTGACTCGTGATCGAATTGGGTCAGTGTGTTTACTGCCTTGGATCGGAGATTTGACGAAAGGTCGTAAAGAGCGATCTGCGAGAGAGCGTTGACTGAGTTCTTTGTCCTGAATGCCGCCAGCACCCTCACGGCGAGCTCCCTTACAGCTTCGTCTTCTTCGAACTCATCATTTGCCTGGTCGATTGCGTTCAACAATGCGGGATCGTCAGAATCCGGAAGCGGCTCATAGCGTTTAGCAGGAGCGAGCTGGCTGAAAGAATTGATCGGCAGCTGCGAATACTGCAGCCGCCGCATCTTTTCCTGAAAGATCTTCGTATCGAGCTTGGCCTCTTCTTCGCGTTTTGCGTTTTGAGCAGCGATCGCCGCTTTTTTCGCGGCGGCCTTTGGCCGTTTGGCCTGACGCAGCCATTCAAATTCAGCGTCAGCGTCAACACTCTCTTCGCCGCTGTATGACAATGCCGCAGCATTTTGCTGGCTATTTTCAAAAGTCAGATTGGGCTCGTATTTCTTTGAACGGCTTCTCCACCAGAAAACGCCCGCCCCAAGAAGGGCCACTGCAATGATGAGAGCGACTGACATCCATAGCGGATCGCCGGCAGAATTAATGGCCTGTTTTTCAGCGGCCGTCGTGCTCTGAGCGTTGAGATCGGCGGCAAGAATGGTGAGTGCCGCAAAGAATGCGGAAAAGAAACCGGCAAGATGATACTTCCTATGCATGAAATGTTGTGAAATTGCGGGTAAAATTGAGTCGAACGAGTGAGTTCGGATAGTGCGGAGGCATCGACGGCAAAATGCCTGATCGACACCGCTTTCTATTATGCACTAAAGCCTCAAATTTGTCACCACAAATTTTGGCAATGTTATTAGAGTTTTAACGTATTATCTATTCCAGAATATATTTATGGCTTCCGGATCCGTATTTGAGGAAATTGATCTTGGCCTTGAACTCCTTTATAAAGGAAAAGTTCGCAATATCTACGGCGTCGATGATGATCGGTTGGTTCTCATTGCTACCGACAGGCTATCCGCGTTTGACTGCATTTTGCCGACACCGATTCCCGCAAAAGGCGTGATCCTGACGCAGCTTTCCAAATTCTGGTTCCATCTGTTGGAAGATGTGGTGCCGAATCACGTAATTTCTACGGATACGGACGAAATGCCTATTTTGGATAAGGCGAAAGAGGCTCTTCGCGGCCGGGCGACGATTGTCAGGAAAACGGAAGTATTACCGGTCGAATGCGTCGTTCGCGGCTATTTGGAAGGCTCAGGCTGGAAGGAATATCAGCAGACCGGCATGGTTTGCGGCATCGAACTTCCGGCCGGTTTGCGGCAATGCGACAATCTGCCCGAGCCGATCTTTACCCCCGCGACCAAGGCATCTTCAGGCCACGATGAAAACATAGACTACGCGAAATTCGAAGAAATTGTCGGCAAAGAAACCGCGGAGTTTCTGCGTTTGACAACGCTCGCGATCTACAGAAAAGCAAGCGAATATGCCGCCGAAAGGGGCATCATCATCGCTGATACAAAATTCGAATTCGGCCGGCTACCGAACGGCGAGATCATACTGATCGACGAGGCCCTGACGCCGGATTCCTCACGATTCTGGCCGGCGGACAAATATGAACCCGGCAAACCCCAGCCGTCTTTTGATAAGCAGTTCGTTCGCGAATATCTGGAAACTCTCGATTGGGACAAGACGCCGCCCGCACCGCCATTGCCTCGGGAGATCGTGAACGCGACAGCAATGCGTTATCTCGACGCGTATCGGCTGCTGACGGGAAGAGATCTGCGGTTTTAGAAGCTTTCAAGTATCTCGACCTCGTCACCGACGCGTATCTCAACGCCTGTCGTTTCGGGTACAAGGTTCATTCCAAAAAACACCGCGGTCGGCTCGAGGCCGAGGGTGTCTAGCCGCTCCGGCATCACGTCTCGTGCCATACGGAACGACGCAAGTGTTTTCAATGGCTCCTTAGCGTCGAATTTGCCGCATTCGGGATCGACCGTCGTCATAACGCAGCGGGCACAGGGTTTCGTCACGCGTAATACAGCATTTCCAACTCGAATTCGTTTCCAATCGTCTTCTGCGAATGCATCGCTGCCCGAAACCACGAGATTAGGCCGAAAACGCCGCATCGGCAGCATTTGTGGCGCAGGCAGCCTGCCTGCATTCGTCGTTTCGGCGATCTTTTGGTTCAGCATAGCCAATGAGGGCTCCGCGGTGATCAACAACGGATAGCCGTCCGCAAAACTCACCAACTCGCCGCCGCGGTTGAACCGCTCATTTATCGGCCTCCCGGCGTCGTCGGGCATATAGAGCAGTCGCACTTCCCTACTGAGTACGTCCGAAAACCACTCGTTCGCCTCAACGTCGCACTCAAACGCCTCGCTCTCGCTGCCCCAAACCTTTGTCAAAATGCGCGAATCGTCATCGCCCGGCTTCGAGACGTTCATCGAACTCCCGTTTTCACTTGTCACTTGTAACCCGACATTCGTCACCTCCACGGTGATCGTCGCCATCTTTGGTTCCTGACGCTGCGTAAGAAACTTGCCAGCGGCATCGACGATCATCCAACGCCGGTCAAACTCAAGCCCGCGTCTTTCGACGGTCGAACTTTCCAACGTGATCCCTTTCAGCGATTTGATCGGGTAAATATTTATCTCCGAGATCTTCATGGACACGTTATCGAATGCGTGATTCGTCCGGTGAGCCTATTTTCCCGCAGCCGAATTCAGTATCTTCGGCATAAAGCTGTTGACCCAATCGTCCTTAATCTTAGCGTACCGTTTCCTATCACCCACCGATTCTGCCAACGCGATCTTGTAATCGCTGTATTCCTCCGCCAGGTCCGGTTCGCGGCGGAGAACGTCGCGGAAAAGCAGTTTCGTCTCCCAATCCGGCGTCGCATTCGTGTAAATATGCATTTGGCAAAAACGGATCTCTCCGTCGTCGTGAACGGCATAATAATGATCGGTCTCGTCCTCGTACTGTCCTCGATATTCGTAACCAAGTTCGCTCAAATGATCGATCAACCGAGCAAATCCATCTTCGTCGCAAAGGATCGCGATATCTAAGATCGGCTTCGCATGAACCGTCTCAATTGCGGTGCTGCCTATATGCTCGATCCGGACATTCTCACCGCCGATACAATTCAAGATGCGTTCGCTCTCAGCCCCGAAATCTTTTGCCCACTCCGGATCATGCGGCACAACCCGCAATTCATCTCGACGCATTCCGTGCATATACCACAAACCAAGTTGATAGTGCTGCACTCATATTTTATGAATACGCACAAAACCCTTGACAATTCTAGCCGCGTTTTGTAAATTAGCACTCATTGACCCGGAGTGCTAAATCGACTGAGAATATTCGGGCCAGTTCGTTATCTTATTACTTATAAGAACATTTAGAAAGGAGTAACAAACTATGGCGACAACAGTAACACCGCTTCACGATCGCGTGATCATCAAGCGTATCGAGGACAATGTCAATCAGACCGCAGGCGGGCTCTACATCCCGGACGCTGCAAAGGAAAAGCCGCAAGAAGGCGAGGTCATCGCAGCCGGTGCAGGCAAATATAAAGAGGACGGCACTCGTCAGACGCTTGACGTTAAGGCGGGCGACCGTGTTCTTTTCGGCAAGTACTCGGGCAGCGAGATCAAACTCGACGGCGAAGAGTACATCATCATGCGCGAGGACGAGATCCTCGGCATCATCAGCCGCGCAGGAGCAGCAGCGTAGCAAGTCTGACCAGTCGAGGCAGTCTCGGAAGTTTAGAAAGTCTTTGACTTTCAACCGTTTCCCGAACGCCCCGACTTCCTAGACTTCCAAGACTTTCTAGACTCAGGAGACTAATTACAATGGCAAAACAAGTTATTCACGGTGAAGATTCACGTGCCGCGATCCTGCGTGGTGTAAACCAGCTCGCGGATGCGGTAAAGGTTACGCTCGGCCCGAAAGGCCGCAACGTCGTTATCGACAAGAAGTTCGGTTCGCCGACCATCACCAAAGACGGTGTGACGGTGGCGAAAGAGATCGAGCTGAAAGACACGCTCGAAAATATGGGCGCACAGATGGTGCGCGAAGTCGCTTCGAAGACCTCGGACGTCGCCGGTGACGGCACGACGACCGCGACGGTTCTCGCTCAGGCGATCTTCAAAGAAGGCGTCCGCACGGTAGCCGCAGGTGCAAACCCGATGGCTCTCAAGCGCGGCATCGAAAAGGCCGTCGGAGCTGTCGTTGAGGAAGTTCACAAGCTCGCACAGCCGGTTTCGGGCGACGCTATTGCACAGGTCGGAACGGTTTCAGCCAACGGCGACAAGACCATCGGCACGATCATCGCAGAGGCGATGGACAAGGTCGGAAAGGACGGCGTCATCACGGTCGAGGAATCCAAGACCATGGAAACGCTGCTCGAGGTCGTCGAAGGTATGCAGTTCGACCGCGGCTATCTCTCGCCGTATTTCGTTACGGACGCTGACCGTATGGAAGCGACGCTCGACGAGCCGTTCATCCTGATCAACGAGAAAAAGATCTCGAACATGCGTGATCTGCTGCCTATCCTGGAGCAGGTCGCCAAGATGGGCCGTCCGATGCTGATCATCGCAGAGGACGTGGAAGGCGAAGCTCTGGCGACGCTCGTCGTCAACAAGCTTCGCGGCACACTCAACGTCGCAGCCGTCAAGGCTCCGGGCTTTGGCGACCGCCGCAAGGCAATGCTCGAGGACATCGCTGTTCTGACGGGCGGCAAGGTCATCTCTGAGGATCTCGGCATCAAGCTCGAATCCATCACCATCGAAGATCTCGGCCGTGCGAAAAAGGTCGTCATCGACAAAGAGAACACGACCATCGTCGAAGGTGCCGGTGCAGCCGATGCCATTGACGGACGCGTCAAGCAGATCCGCAATCAGATCGAGGAAACCTCGTCGGACTATGACCGCGAAAAACTGCAGGAACGTCTGGCGAAGCTCGTCGGCGGTGTTGCTGTGATCAAGGTCGGTGCCGCAACCGAGACCGAGATGAAGGAAAAGAAAGCACGCGTTGAAGATGCGATGCACGCCACGCGTGCTGCCGTCGAAGAAGGCATCGTCGCGGGCGGCGGAGTCGCTCTGGTACGTGCTGCCAAAGTGCTCGATGGTTTCACGGCAAACGCCGAGGACACCGACGAGCAGATCGGCGTGAACATCGTCCGCCGTGCTCTCGAAGAGCCGCTTCGCCAGATCGCCGGCAACGCCGGTATGGAAGGCGCAGTAGTTGTCGAGAAGGTCGCAGCGGGCGAAGGGGCCTTTGGCTTTAACGCAGCTACCGAGAAGTACGAGGACCTGATCGCAGCGGGCGTCATCGACCCGGCAAAGGTCACCCGCACGGCTCTGCAGAACGCTTCGTCGATAGCGGGCCTCATGCTCACCACCGAAGCTATGATCGCCGACATCCAAGACGACAAGGGCGGCGACCCAATGGCCGGCATGGGCGGCATGGGCGGCGGCATGGGCATGGGAATGTAATTCCCGCCGGACCGCAGGCTGCCGGCCTGCTTTGACTAAACTCTTAAAAGGCTTCGCTTTAAAAAGCGAGGCCTTTTTGTTCAGCCAAAACACAAAAAAGCGGGGAACGCGAATTCCCCGCCGAGTATGTTTGAGAAGAAAGAATGTCTCTTAGTTGTTCAGCGGAGCACCGCCGGTGACGACGATCGGGCCGCCGCTGTTGTCCCAAGACATGGTAGACCCGACATAGACACTGGCATAAATTACACCGTCGGTCGCTGCTAAAAAGTGACGAGCCCCTGTTGCGGTCACGCCGGTGGCCGTTAGAGGATGGGCACCGACGATCATCGTCGCCGGCTGCGTGGTCGTACGAGCAGTTGCGTGGGTCGCTACATAATATCCGGATTTGTTGGTTGACCCGATCGTTGAATCGACCAAGCCCAGTGTCGCGAGCGTAACCACGCCGTTGCCGCCGGACATGTCACCGGCATAGTTGCCGCCGCCATAGGTGGAAGCATAAGTTTGCTGTGCGCTGTGGATCGTGCGAACCGACGAGATCGCGGAGCCCTCATTCGAGCTGCGGCGAGCAGCAAGGAGATTGGGGATCGCGATCGCGGCGATGATACCGATTATGACGACGACGATGAGAAGTTCGATTAGCGAAAAGCCTTTGTTGTTTTTCATGGACTGAAGGGGTCTCCTGCGGAATTTTTATGTCCGGGCGTTTCTCGCCCAAACTCGCCATCCCTTAAACAAATCACGTGCCACAAGTTGACGTGAGGATGATCCAATTGAGTAAATGTTGGCAATAAATCAGTTATTGGTGCGGTCACCTCTCCAAAGAGCCGCGGCAGACCCAAGCCGATTCTGTCAAAATGACTATATCTGTCAATAGATTTCGCGCGAAAGACAATAAACGGCAGTGCTTGGGCTCAATTCGTGACTAGAACGCGAGGCCAAGCAAAAGCCCCGCTGCTAAGAGCGGGGCAACTCAAACATAGTCTGGAAGCCTGCGGTTCCGGGGAATGAAGCTATTTCAAATACTTTTTGAAAAACTCCAGCGTTCTGGCCCATGCGAGTTTCGCTGAGGCTTCGTCATAACGAGGCGTGGTGTCGTTGTGAAAGCCGTGCTGCTTTTCGGCGTACATATACGACTCGTAGGTCTTCTTATTTTCCGTCAGGGCTTTTTCATAGGCCTCGATGCCGGCGTTGATGCGTTGGTCGTTGCCGGCGTAGTGAAACTGCAGCGGTGCCGCGATCTTCGCGACGTCGGCGACGCCTGCCTGGCTGCCGTAGAATGCGACGCCGGCGTTCAGGTCCTTGCCCAGACGCACCGCAAGCTGATTCACCATGCCGCCGCCGAAACAAAACCCGACAGCCCCGAGCTTTCCTTTGCTGTCCTTGCGCTTTTTCAGCCACATCGCCGCAGCGACAAAATCTTCGGTCATCTTCTTGCCGTCAACCGTGCGAAACTTTGCAGCGGCGTCCTGCTCGTTGCCAGGATAGCCGCCGACCGACGTCAGGCCGTCCGGTGCGAATGCCAGAAAGCCGGCCTTTGCGAAACGCCGTGCCACATCCTCGATATACGGGTTAAGGCCGCGGTTCTCGTGAATGACGAGAACAGCCGGGAACTTGCTGCCTTTTGCGGGACGAGCGAGATAGCCTCGGATCGAGCCGTTGCCCGCAGGCGAATCAACGCTTTCATACCCGACGCGAATGTCCTTATCTTTCGGATCGACGGTCTGCGCCCACGCGTAATTCGGCGTTAAGCTCTGAACCAATGCCGCAACTGTCACGCCGCCGATCGCAAATTTACCAAGCCCCGCAAAGAAATCCCGGCGGTCGATATTACCGTGCTGCCATTCATGAAACAGGTCGAGCAGTTCCTGCGGATATTCTTCTGCGGTCTTTCGTTCGATAGGTTTTTCCATATAAAGCGAGGATAGCCGAATCAGCACGCTTAATCAAAATTCTGAAAACTCTGCGCCGCCGCGAATCAGTTGCTTGTCTCGATCTCTTCGATTAAAATCTGCACATTCTCGGTGCAGGGATACAAATTCTATGAAACTCCTTTTCCCTTTTGCGATCATTACTTTGATGTGGGCTTTCTGCGGCCTTGGCGATCAGCCTGAAGGGCCTGCGACGAGTAACAAACCCGCGGAGAGCAAGCCTGAAAAGAAGGCACCTGACCGCAACGAAGTAAAGACCGAACTAACGAACCTTGCACGCGAGATCGCCGGTGCGGCAAAGGACGGCGATGTGACCTTTTTGGCAAAGATCACCACCGACGATTTTCAGCTCACGGATATCGACGGCAAGGTTCAGGGCAAGAACAAAGTGCTGTCTGAGGTGAAAGAGGAGCGTGCGATAAAATCGTTTGAGATCTTCGACGAAAAGCTCGTCAGCCTGGACGAAACAACCGCCGTTCTATCGTATACGCTGAAAGTGACGGGCAAGAACGGCAGGACCGCAAAGGCGCAGACCACCGATACGTTTGTGCGGAGCGACGACCGCTGGCTGCTCAAGAGCGAACAGCAGACGCTTGTGAAATAGCTATTTCGCCCGAGTCGCGGACCAGTCTTCCTGCGTGCTGCCTATGATGACAGATCCGGCCATTTTGTCGCCGGTGACCTTGCCGCTAAAGGAAAGGGTCAAAGCATTTCCGCCGTAGTTTATGGTGTAGGCAAATGTGATGACATCGCCTTTGATGGTGCCTTCAACGGGCACGTCGCCGTTGGGGCGTTTTGCGGTGCCGGTCAGTTTCTCGCCATCAACGCTTAACACCAGTTTGAAAGGCCGCGGCCCGCCGGGCGTGTTGTAAACAACATCCCATTCGCCAGCGACTGTATCACTATTCGCTGCCAAGCTTCCTGAGATCGCAAAGACCAGACCGACCGACAAAATTGTAAAGAAAAATGCTCTTTTCATAGAAGTACCCTGATCTCTATCATACGACCGCGCTGTCAATTTACGCCAATCAACGCAGAAAAGAAAAAGCCCCGCTTAATAAATGGCGGGGCATTCAATACGACAATATTCGTTGCTCGTGTCAATCAGCTAGTTGTCCATCGGCGAAAGGTCTGCCGCTATATCGCATATTCCGGGGCCCCAACCTGCTGCCCCTGTAAAGGTTCCGGCATTCATTACACCTTCAGTTGCGATGACAAAAATGCGGCTACCAGTCTGTGTCACACCGCTACTGACTGCTGGGTAAGCTTGAGCCAAGTGACACGCGGGTGTCGTTGACGTTGCGGGCACAGAATGGCCGGCGAACGCGTAGCCGCTTTTAAGACCCGAGCCCAGTGTGCTGTCAATAATGCTGACCTGGCCCAATGTGGTGAATGCATTCGTGACGAACGGTACACCGGCAAAGTTGCCGTTTCCGTACGTCGAGGCATACGTCGCCTGCGCTCCGTGATACGCTCGCATTGATGATATGGCACTCGCTTCATTCGCCGATCGACGCGATGCGAGGAGGTTCGGTATCGCTATAGCGGCGATGATGCCTATGATCACGACGACGATGAGAAGTTCGATAAGGGAGAATCCCTTCTGGCTACTTTTTGTCATAATTTTAGTTTGTTACCCCTAAATTGTAGGTACGGCAATATTTCGATCCGCCGCCAATCAATTTCCAAGTCAATTGTCGTGCCAAAGCATTAGACGCGAGTTTTGCAGGGATTCTGGTGATTTCGGGGGCCGACGGACCGGATGTAGGTGACAAGATATGTGAGCATAGTGACAAACGACGTCATTCAAAACGCCAGTGAAGCAAAAATGAGAAAAGACCCGCTCGAATTAGATCGAACGGATCCGTAAAAATTTCACTGGCAATCTACTTGTGGCGGTAGGTTATACGGCCTTTGGTCAGATCATACGGCGAGAGTTCGATATCCACGCGGTCGCCCATAAGGATGCGAATACGGTTTCGGCGCATGCGGCCCGATATGGTCGCAAGCACGATATGATCTGAATCGTTCAGTTTCACCTTAAAGAAAGCGTTGGGCTGTTTGTCGATTACAACGCCCGACATTTCTATCATTTCTTCTTTCATAAAAACTCAAAAACAGCGCTCCGAACCCGGGAAGACGTATGCCTCCGCACGAATTAACGAACGGAGGCATTATACGACTTCCGGCAAGCGGAATCCAAACCTTAGTAGCGTGACCTGTAGCCGCCGCCGCCACCGCCGCGATTGCCGCCGCGGCCGCCGCCGCCGCCGAATCCGCCGCCGCCGCGATCTTCGCGGGGTTTGGCGATATTAACGGTCAGCGTGCGTCCGTCCACCTCTTTGCCGTTGAAGCTCTCGATAGCTGAGTTCGCTTCGTCTGCCGACGACATTTCCACAAAACCGAATCCGCGTGAACGGCCGGTGTCGCGGTCCTCGATGAGATTGGCCGACTGAACCGTACCCGATTCGCCGAACATCGTTTCGAGGTCGTGCGCCGTGGTGTTAAATGAAAGATTTCCTACGTAAAGTTTCGTTGACATAATTGTTTTCCTTTCCCGTTTTCCGGGATCCTATGCGAAGTGTCGATCGAAATGCTTCGTAGAAAATGAAACTGACGAAGGAACGATCTCGGATGCTCAAAAAATCTGAGAGCCAAACTTCTGCTGCCTAATAACCGACCTGCTCTCAAACTGATCCAAAAATCGTTCTTTTTAGCGCGCCACCTTAGACGCGAGAGGAGGAACTAAATAAAGAATGACGGTTAACAGCACAGTATGCAAACCCGAAATGCTGAAATAATTGAATTTCCTGCGACTCGCGGCCGGGCGGTTGAATACCGTCTGCTAACATCTGATAATTTACTTGCTTATGACAGACAGCAACGGTAGCCGCGAATTGATGACCGCCGAAGACATTCACGCTTTTGGCGTGGAGATCGTCCACAACCAGCTCGTCGAGGCCGGCTGGTCGATCGAATCCGCGGACGTTTATGCCGATCCGCTCGAATTCCCTCAGATCACAGCAATGAAAGACGGTGAACTCGGCTTTTTCGTGGTCCGAACAGATATGTACCCGAACCGCGGCCGCATTGAGGGAGAGGACACATTTCGAAAGTTGGTTGCCTACGCGAACAGTCGCGGCGGAAGCTGCTATTTCGCTAGCGTAAGTATTGCTAATTCGGAAGGAAAAACTGAAGAAGAAATGGCAGTGCCCGTCAAAGGCGTCGCATATCACGTCGCCTTTGACGGGCTTGTAAAAATGGAGCTTCCTGAGGGCTCAGCCTGACTTTTTGTCGCCGCTGCCCATGACCAGACGAAGCAGGCCGAGCAAAATGATCGCCCCAAGAATGGACATCACCCAGCCCGCGACATAGGTATCATCGCCCGCACGCCAAAGCGACGACGCGATAAAACCGCCGACGAATGCACCCGCGACGCCAAGTAAAGCCGTCAACAGTATCCCAACAATGCCGCTTGGCAAAGCCTCTTTTCCGGGCATGATAAAGCGGGCGATTATTCCGACTATCAATCCACCGATCAATTGCGAGATCATAATTCGAGTCCTCCGTCAGATATTTCCTTAAGTCTAACACGATATTCAGTTCGATATCGACGGCGATAGTTTGATGTAAAGGAATTCGGCCGTCGTTTCGCGTGCGGTGTTCGCGGCGATGAGGCCGGCGAGGACGGTTTCCGGAAATGCGGCTTCGTACTCACCTGCCTCTCGCCACGGATTCTCTTCGTCCAGACGCCAATACGCAAGCATCAGGTTGCCGCTTCGCACGAGTTTAAGGTCAACGATGTTGGCGTCGGTCTCTATTTCGCCGGGCTGTGCGATGGGCGAGAATTCGCCGTTGCGTCGCACGTCGAATCTGATAGCACCGACGCCGCCGCCGACACCGCCATAGCCTCGCTCAAGACGTATATAATTCTGATCATTTACATATATGATCAGGCCCGCACCCTGATAATTCTCGGTCGGGCGAAAGCGGACACGGGTCTCGATCTCGAAATCGCCCGCGATCGCCTTTATGTATCGAGGTGCGTTCGAATATTTCCCGCGGAGTTCCTTGCCCGATGGAATGCGGACGCGAAGAACGCCTTTTTTCACGTCATGCGGCGTTGGATTGTGAGCCTCGTCGGGGTCGACCCAACGCCAGCCGACGGGCCAATCGTTGGAATATGTTGAAAAGCTGACGTTAGTGTCCTGCGTGATCTTTTCCGGCTCGCTGACAGCCGGCGTTGGCGACATCTCGGGCGTGGGCGACGCAGCAGAATTCTTCAGAGGCACCGGCCGCGAACATGCCGACAAGAGCACCAATGCCACCAGAATTTTCCACACAACGAGCTTAGCTATCATCAGACAGATCTATTAGGCTCAAGCATCGACGGATTCACGACACAAATTCAACGCAAAGCCCGCCAAGCCCGTGGAGTGAGAGAAAAACCGAAACCCAATTCTCCCTGTCTCCCCATCTCCTTGTCTCCTTGTCTCCCGTCTCATACTTTCCTGATCCACTTCCATATCTCCGGCACTGTTGCGCGTTTTCCGTACATCAACATACCCACGCGATATACACGCGACGCGATCCAGACTAGAATTGCGATCGCGAGAATATTGACGCCTACCGATAGAGCTATCTGCCAGAACGGCGGCATCTCGGCGAGTATGCGTACGGGCATTGTCAGCGGAGCGAAGAATGGCGACGTTGAGACCCAGAACGACATCGTCGAATTCGGATCGCGGATGACCGCGAAGCCGAAATATAATCCGGTCAGCATCAATATCATCGGCGGAAACGCGAACTGGCTGCCTTCTTGAACCGTCGTCACCGCCGAACCGATCAGTGCAAAGATCGCTGCGAACGTGAAATAGCCGATCAGAAAATATACAAGGAAATAAACCACCATCATCGGTGTGATGTCGGGGACAGACTGCAGGAACGGTGCAAGGTCCGCCTGACGCGACAGGAATATCGAGAGAGCAAGCAGCGACCCGACCCAGATCCCTAACTGCGTCAGACCGGCGAGCCCGACGCCGACCAGCTTTCCGAGCATCAGCTCGAAAGGCCTCGCAGATGAGAACAATATCTCAGCGATGCGAGTCTCCTTTTCCTCAACGACGGTGCCCATGATGACCTGGCCGTAGATCGCCAGCGAGATGTAGATCATCATGCCGATCACCAGCGACGCGATGAAAAGCATATCGCTGTCCTTTTCCTCGCCCTTGTCGCTGAGGGCTTTTGTCTCAATGGTGACGTTTCGGCTGATGTCGCGAACGGCCGCGGCGTCAATATTCGCGTCGGCCATCCGCTGTGCTCGTACGGCTTCATTGAGAGCGTCCTTCAACACCTCATTGCCTATGAAATCACCGGCCTTTCGCGTACGAAATTCGTATTTCACATCACGCGAGCCAATATCGCCGGGTATGATCAGATACGCGTCGATGTCGCCTGCGGCGGCTTTCGCATTCAACTCGGCACGGATGTCATCCAACGGCTTATCGCCAAACTCCATATCCACAAACGAGAACGACGAGCCCATCTGACGGGCTGTTCGCGACATCTGTTCGCCCTGCCCCGAAGGAACGCCGCGTATCGTCTCGTCCAGGGCCTGTTTCTGCCTTTCCGCCATGCGTTCGGCTGACATGTTGCCTTTCAGACGCGGCAATATCTTGTCAGTCGGATCAACGACGACGAGCCGCGTCGCCTCACCTTTTATCGAAAAAATGAATGCCGGCACGATCGCAAACGCCAGCCCCATCAGCGGAAACAGCAGCGTTCCAAGCAGAAACGTCCATTTCAGAACGATCTTTTTATACTCGTGACAAAGAACCGCGGTAAACTTACGCATTTGCGACACCTCCGCCTACTTGTTCGATAAATATATCGTTCAGACTTGGTTCGACCTTTTCAAATTTCGAGACAGCTGCACCGGCCGAGACGAGTTTTGTCAGAAGTTGCTGCGCGTCGGCGCCTTCGGCTAGTTCAACGTCGATCTGGTCTGCGTGTTCAGTCATGTGTGCAACAAGCGAAGTGTCGTTCAAAACTTCCCTGCCGCCCACGATGCGAAGTGCGACACGGTCGTGGCCGTAGCTTTCTTTTACTTCACGCAGGCTGCCGCCGAGCACTTTTCGCGACTTATTGATCAGGATTATGTCGTGGCACAGCCTTTCTGCCGTTTCCATCAGATGGGTCGAAAAAATGACCGTCTTGTTTGCCTGTTTGAATTCATCAAGCACTTCTATCATGAATTCGACATTTACGGGATCAAGTCCCGAAAAAGGCTCGTCAAGAATAAGAAGATCGGGATCGTGCAGCACGGTGGAGATGAACTGGATCTTTTGCTGCATGCCTTTCGAAAGGTCGGACGTCTTTTTGTCCTTCCATTCCGACAACCTCATTCGGTCGAGCCAGCGGTCGATCCGCCGGTCGGCCTCAGCTCGAGACACGCCTTTCAGTGCCGCGAAATAGCGGAGCTGATCGACAACCTTCATTTTCTTGTAAAGGCCGCGTTCTTCGGGCAGATATCCGATCTTGTCCTGTACCGCGGGCGATATCGGCTCACCGAAAAGCTCGATCGAACCTTCGTCCGGTGCGGTAATGCCGACGATCATACGAATGGTCGTCGTTTTGCCCGCACCGTTCGGCCCGAGAAAACCGAACACGCGTCCGGCGCGCACCTCGAAGCTCAGATCTTCGACCGCCGTAAACTCGTCAAACCTTTTTGTAACGCCCGATACCTCTAACGAAACGCCGTTTCCTTCCATATCTGTCAATACGATAGCACAGGGCAAATGGACCACAGTATCGCACCTTTTAACAAAAACTTAAGGATCGATATTTCGCCTGTAAAGATCACTGAAAGGTCACAATTTTCGCGCAGATCAAGCCATTTGTGCTAAAATTCTGCTCGATCCCCCATTATAAAAGCGGTGCATTTGAGTAATGCTTTAACCCTGGTTCCTTAAAAGAGGCAAGTAATGAGAATAGCAGCAAAATATCTCTACACAGCCGCCATTTTTTTGGCGTTGTTGCTCTCTGCAGATGCTTTTCCATCGCAAAAGGGCACATGGCTTCAGGTCAATTCCAAGAATTTCATGCTTATCGGCAACGCGAGCGAAAAGGATATTCGCAAGGTCGCCACAAAGCTGGAGCAGTTCCGCGAAGGGTTTCGCCTGGCATTCCCATCGGCCACACTGACGTCGCCCGTACCGACGAATGTGATCGTTTTCAAGAGCGATTCGGATTTTCGGCCGTTCAAACCGGTTGACGGTGCCGGCAAGCCTAACGACAGCATAGCCGGCTATTTTCTCGCAACGGACGAAGTGAATTACATCACGCTGTCGGCTTCCGGTACCGAGGCCGACATGTACGGCACCATCTTTCACGAATACGTGCACTTCATTATCAACGCCCAATACGGATCGGGGAATGTCCCTCGCTGGTTCAATGAAGGGATCGCGGAATATTACCAGACGTTCGAGATCAAGGACGATCAGATAATCAAGCTCGGCCTGCCGCAGGCGATACATCTGCGGCTGCTGCAGCAGGCACGGCTAATCCCTCTGAAGGACTTTTTCCGTCTTTCATACAGGAACATCGGCGGAGGCCATTCGCAGAGCATTTTTTATGCACAGTCTTGGGCGACCGTCCATTACATGATCCAGAGCGGAAAATTGGAAGGCCTCAGCAAATTCGTCGGGCTGACCATGGACGGTAAGCCGCAGGAAGAGGTATTCGGTCAAGCCTTTGGAATGACCTACGCGGAGATGGAGAAAGAGCTTCAAAAATATATCGGCAAACGAAGTTTTAACTACCACGAACTGAAACTCCGCGAAAAGCACGCCGTCGATACAGAACTGCGTGTCTCCCAGATCACCGAGGCCGACAGCAACTATTTCCTCGGCGATCTGCTTTACAGAAATCAGCGTTTTGACGCCGCCGAACCGTTTCTGGCAAAGGCGGTTTCGCTGGATAATTCGCACAGCAATGCGTTCTCGTCGCTCGGAATGGTCAAGATGCGGCAGCGAAAATACGAAGACGCCAAACGCAATCTGGACAGAGCCGTTGAACTGAATCCTACGAACCATTTGGCGTTATATCGTTATGCCTATCTGATCAGCCGCGAAGGCCGCGACGAATTCGGAATGGTGAGCTCTTTCCCGGCGGACAAATTTGACCGGATGGCGGGGCTATTGCGAAAAGCGATCTCAGAAAAGCCCGATTTTACCGAGAGCCACGACCTTTTCGGCTTTATCAGCCAGGTTAACAAGCAAAACCTGGACGACGCGCTAAAGTTCATGCAGCAGGCATCGATACTTCAGCCCGGTAACGACCGGTACAAGATGCGTATAGCCGAACTTCAGATGGAGATGAAGAAGTTTGACCAAGCCGAGGCAACGGCTCGAAAACTCGCGGACACGGCGGAAGATGACGAGGTGCGGGCAAGGGCGGAATCGCTTGTGGGCTTTCTGAAGCGCGTCAAAGAGGCCGAGGCCTACAACGCAGAAGTTCGCCGGCAGATCGAAACGATCACAAAAAGCGGTTCGGGCACCGGAAGTGCTGTCGACAGCGGCGCGCCGAGACTGGGAAGGCGCACCGCTGCTCCGGATCTGGAAAAGAAGGCGGAAGATGCCGTGATGCGTGAGATGAACCGCGCACTGCGTCCGCCAGGTGAAGGTGAGATACGCATGATCGGCAGTATCCAAAAGGTCGAGTGCAAAGGCATGAACGTGACCTACACAATTCAAACCGACGAGGGCAATATTCAGCTTACGAGCAAGGGTTTTGACGAACTTATAATGACCGCGTTCACGGAATCCTCGAACGGCATCCAAATGGGCTGCGGTGCTTCAATTGGCAGTGTGAAAAAGGTGATTACCTACAAACCGACGCTCGCCGCGGCCGGTCGTCCAAAAGGCGAGCTGATCGCGATCGATTTCGTCCCCGCGAATTTTAGGTTTGTCGATGAGCAGTCCGCTGTTGTTGATGACTACGAAGAGGAAGAAGAACCCACAGTGATAGTTACAGGCCCGCCTCCTCCGCCAAGGGTGATCTCGTCATTAGGCAGTGCTGAGCCGCAGGACAGCGAGGCAGTGCGGCGAAAAATGATCCTCGATAATATTCGCGAGAGCCTTACAAAACCCGAGGCAGGCGAAAAACGCAGTTTCGGCACGCTCGAAAAAAGCGAATGCACATCTAAAGCATTCTTTATCTATGTAAAAAATAAGGATGGGATAATGAAACTCTCCGTCAAGGACAACTCACCGCAACTCAGAGCGTACACGCCCGAGGTCGAAAACGTGCAGTTCGGATGCGGGATGAAGGCATTAGATATTCCGATGGTCATTGTTTTCAAAGATGCGCCGAACAAAAAGGACAAGACACAAGGAGAATTGCGTGTAATGGAATTCGTGCCTCGCAGTTTTACGCTCGACATCTGAAATCACTGCGCCCAGAACGGGATGTTGACGTAAGCGGTCGAAAAGCTGTCATCCAGCGCAAAGTTTCGTTTGATGATCTTTGCGGGGTCAAAGAACCACGTTCCCAGATCGTCGCCGCGGCGGCGGCGGTCAAACCAGCCCCACGGCGGACGAGCCTTGTCTGCACCGCCTACGCGACCGAGAAATGCAGAACCGCGCCTTCCCAGCCGAACACGGCGGTCGATATTTCGGCCTCCGACAGCCGACATCGTTATCACCACCTCGCCATAATCGAAAAACTCGCCGTACATTAGCTTGCTGTTGCGATGACGCGGGTTCGCCCGCGGCCAAAGAGTATCAGCGATCCTTATCAGTTCATAGCCGACAGGGCCTTCTTTGACATCTTCGGGGTCTTCTGCACGGCCTGTGAACCTGTAGATAACAAAATCTTTTCCGTCGATCTGGTCCGGAGTTCCCAAAAAGGCGTCGATACCGTGGCCCAACGGTTCAACGTAAATGACGGCACTGTTCCCATCAAGCGAAGCGGTTGGAAGACCCTCGATCTTTTTCCCACCGAGCGTATAGGAGACGAACGTATTGTGCTTTAGCGTTTCGAGTAGAATTGGCTGCGACGACGACAGTCCGCTTCCCTTTTCGGCCACCACAAGTACCCCTTCCAGGTCGTTCTCATGTGCAAGCGTCGCCATGTCCAACAATCCGGTCGGATCGCGTCTGCCGACCACGTTCGCCGCGCGACCCAACAGCCCGCTTACGGCCGTTCCGCGTCTTGCGCCGCCTTTGTAGTCGCGCGGGTGAAAAACTGCATAGTGGACAAAATAATGGGTCGTTGTTTCCGAAACAGAATAGTAGATATAAGCACGCAGCTTGAAGTTCGGATCGTCGGTATTCGCCCAGTTGTTATCACCGCGCCAGTCGCCGTCGAAATCAAAATTGGTTATATAGTCGCTGCGCGGACTGCTGCCGAGAGCTTGGTAGAAGACAGGTGCGAATCGTTCAGCGATCGCACGCTCCGACTGTGCAACGGCCGACCTTTCGGCAAAAACAAGGGAAAAAAGAATGAACGCTGCCGCGGCGAAATATTTCGTCATACAGTTCGACTGACATTTTCGAGGGGTAAGATCGTCTGGATTAATAGTATAGCACGGACCTTTCAAAGCCTGACCTGGCGGACCAGGATCACCGCGGGTATCGAACTGAGCGCCGAGAGGGCTTCGTCCGAGACGGGCGAATCGACCTCGATAACGGCGAGAGCTTCCCCACCGCGTTCCTTTCTGCCGAGATAAAAGTGGCTGATATTTACCTCGGCCTGGCCGAGCGAAGTACCGATCTGGCCGATCACGCCGGGAACGTCATGATTTTTTGTTACGAGAAGATGCTGTGTTCCGCCGCCCTCGGCCGGGCCGACCTCGATCGAAAAACTGCCAATCTCTGTAATGCGGCTCTCGCCGCCCGCAAAAACGAGCCCTGCGACGGCCTGTTCGCCATCGTTCGTTCTGACGACCGTGCGGATGTCGGGTGAGCCCGGTTTTGTAGTACTTGAGGTTTGGACAATTACCTCAATGCCGCGTTCTTCGGCGATAAGTGACGCATTTACAGCATTTACACGTGCCGACACGTCGCGGAGCAGTCCCGCCAGAAACGCCCTCGTTATCGGTGCCGTTGTCTTGTCAACGAGTTCGCCGGCGTATTCAAGGCGAATTTCCGCGATCGAAGAATTGGCCGTTATCTGCGCCTGAAAGCGGCCCAGACGCTCGCCGAGTTCCATGAACGGCCGCAGAGCTTCTGCCTCTGCCGGCTCGATCGCGGGAGCGTTCACGGCTCCGCGGAGCACACCGTCGATCAGCAGGTCGCGCATTTGTTCGGCGACGGTCAATGCGACGCCTTGCTGCGCTTCGGCCGTAGATGCACCGAGATGCGGCGTAGTTATGACATTCGATCTTCCTAGCAAAGGCGAGTCAGCCGGCAGCGGCTCGGTCTCAAAAACATCAAGCGCGGCACCGGCTACTTTGCCTTCATCGAGAGCTTCGATAAGTGCCGCTTCATCGACGAGCCCACCACGGGCTGCGTTTACGATGCGAACTCCGCGTTTCATCTTTGCGAGCGCGTCGCGGCCGATGATGCCGCGTGTCTCGTCAGTAACCGGCGTGTGGATGGTCAAGATGTCGGCCTTGGCAAAAACATCATCAAGCGACGCCATTGAAATTCCAAGCTCTGCCGCAGCTTCCGATGAACAGAAAGGGTCGTAGGCAACAACGTTCATGCCGAAACCGCGTGCGATCCGCGAAACGTGCTTGCCGATGCGGCCGAGGCCGATGACACCGAGCGTTTTGCCGTGCAGTTCTACACCTACGAAACTTTTCTTGTCCCATGTGCCGGCCTGCAGCTTTGCATGTGCTTGGGGCACGTTACGGCACATCGCCACTATCAAAGCGAAAGCATGTTCGGCGGTCGTGATGGTGTTGCCGTCGGGCGCGTTCATCACAACGATGCCGCGTGCCGTCGCCGCCGCGACGTCGATATTGTCCACACCAACGCCCGCTCGCCCGATCACACGCAGATTTGGGGCGGCGTCCATTATCTCAGCGGTTAATTTCGTGGCACTCCGGACGATGACGCCGTCGGCATCGGCAAGCCTTTTTACCAGCTCGCCCGGAGCGAGTCCCGTCTCTTTAGCGACGTCGATACCTGCGTCAACGAGCGGCGCGAGCTTGTCTTCGTTTACGTCATCTGCGATGAATACTTTTGGCATATTGGACAGTTGTCGGCGGTCAGTGTTACAAACTATTCTGACGTTGCCCCGAATTCTTTGCAAGGACGTCTGCCGCTACACCGGAATGGAGATCTTTCTTTACAGAAGAGGCGCTGACGCGATAGAAGAAGGTTTTTCGCGTGAGGAATTGCCCGATCTGCTCCGCGATGAGAACAACGTCGTCTGGGTTGACCTTCGCGGAGAGACCGAGGAAAGCCGCGAACAGGCCCAAGAACTTCTAGCAAACGTTTTCGGGTTTCACTATCTGACTATCGAAGATTGTATTGAGACCCGAAATCAGCCGAAGGTCGAAGGTTTTCCGGATCATTTTTTCTTCATCGTCCACGGCGTAAAACCCGAAGAAACGCAGCCGACCAATTTCGTAACAAAAGAACTCGACGGTTATCTCGGCTCAAATTACGTCGTCACGTTCCACCGCGAACGTTTTCGCAGCATCAAGGACGTAAAGAAGCAGATAAGAAGCAGTCCTTTTGTAATGCAGCGCGGAGCCGCATACCTCTTGCACCAGATCTTGGACAACCTTGTCGATCACTATATGCCGCTCGTCGACGATTTCGACAGAGCCATCAACGACATCGAGGAACGCGTTACCGCAATGCGGCAGAACAACACGGAGGTTCTCGGTGAGATAATGGACGTGCGGCGTGCGGTCGCCAGGCTGAAACGCATTTCGTCACGGCAGCTTCAAGTTTTATATAGAATGTCACATGCAGAGTTTCCGCAGATACCGCCGGAAACATTGCCGTATTATCGAGACGTACACGATCACCTGCTTAGGATAACGGACCTCTCAGAAGGCTATCGCGATCTGGTCAGCGGCCTTTTTGACATTCATTTTGCCGTCGTCGCGAACCGCACGAACGAGGTGATGAAAACGCTTGCGGTGATTTCGGCGGTGATATTGCCGCTGTCACTGATAGCCGGAATTTACGGGATGAACTTCGAGAATATGCCGGAGTTGAAAACTGAGCTAGGCTACTTCGCTACGCTCGGTGTGATGCTGCTGATCGCGTTGCTGCTGATGCTGTATTTTTGGCGGCGCGGATGGATTTTCCAGAAGGATGATCCCGTGTTGCCGTCCATACACAGCACTTTCTCTCCGAACGAGGATAGGGAGTGATCTAAAAGAAACTTAAGGAAACTGGGTAGATCACTGCAAGGCAAATGCCGGCATAAACGCCTGCCAACATGTCATCGGCGCAGATGCCGAGCCCGCCGGGCAGCACTTCAAGCTGACGGATCGGATACGGCTTCCAGATATCAAAAAGGCGGAAAAGCATGAATCCGGCCAGAATGAACTGCCAGCCGATCATAAACGGCACAAATAAAAATACGATAAGCTGCCCGATCACCTCGTCAACGACAGCTTGCGAAGGATCGGAATTGCCCAATAGCTCAGTCGAACGTCCTGCCGCCCACACTCCCGCAAGCGTCAGCACGAGCATTCCTAAACAGACCATGACCGTCGCCCAAGGGCTGACGATCTCGGGGAGGGCCTTGATATCAATGAGGCCCAGAACGAGTATCAAATCACGCACGACGAGAAATATTCCGACGCCGACGAGCGAACCGTAAGTTCCCGGCGCTCCCGGAATACAGCCAACGCCCCACGTCGTCAGCGCAAGCGAAAGGTGGTCAAAATAACCTTCAGCTTTGCGTTTTTCGACTGCCTGCTTCATTAGAACTCAATTCCCTGCTGTGCGTAGATGCCGGCGTGAAAGGGGTGTTTGATCTCGGTCATCTCAGTGACAAGGTCTGCCTCGTCTATGATCTTTGTGAGGGCGTTGTCCACGTTTCGGCCGGTCAATATCAGGTGAAGGTAAGGATATTTCTCGCGCACACATCTTATCTCTGTGATCACGGCATCGATGTCCAAAAAGCCGTAACTTAAAACATAGAGCAATTCGTCGAACACGAGCAGATGATAATCACCGCTGTTCATCATTTCGACGCATTTCGCCCACGTTTCTTCTGACGTTCTAATATCCTGAGTTTTGTCATTTGTGTCCCAGGTGAAGCCGTCGCCCATCGTGAGCACCTCGACGCCAAGCTTTTCGAGCGAATCGTGTTCGCCGTAACGGTCGTTCTTTGACTTCATGAACTGCACCATCGCACAGTTCATACCGCGTCCCGCAGCCCGGACCAGGACACCGATCGCCGCGGTCGTCTTGCCTTTGCCGTCGCCCGTGTTCAGCATGAGCAGCCCGCGGGTCTTTTCGCGATAGTCGTCACGCCGCCATTTGTAGCGTTTTTCTGCCATTGTCAGAACCGCCTGCTGCAGCGGGCGGTTGAACGTAAAGTAATTATGTTTCTGAAGTTGTCACGCCGCAAACTTGAACCAACCCGTAACCCAGGTAGATCCGATTAAATGCGGTCGATCTCTTTCGATAGTGCCTCGACTATCTCACGCTCGAGTTCGTCCCAGTCGCCTTCAACGCCGAGCCCCGCGGCATTCTTATGTCCGCCGCCGCCGAATTTCTCGGCAACGCGAGCAACGTTGATATCGCCTTTTGAACGAAGACTCGCACGATACTTGTTCGGGCCGACCTCGCGCATATAAACGGCAGCCTTTATTTCTTTTGCAGCGAGCGGAATGTTCACAAAACCGTTATTGTCGCCGTCGATCGCCTCGGCACTCTCACGCATCTCGAGCGTCTGCCGCATCATCGCTATCCTGCCGCTCTCATCGCGGCGAACCGTCGAAAGCACCTGCCGCATCAGCTCGATACGCGACCAAGGATAGTTGTAATAAACAGCCTCGCCGATCTTCGACGGTTTTGCACCGGCTTTGATGAGTTCAGAAGCGACCTTTAGCGTGCGGTCGGACGTATTCGGGAAGTGGAAAGAGCCGGTATCGGTAACCAACGCCATATAGACGCATTCTGCGATCTCTTTCGTAATACGGCCGCCCACGGCCTTGCAGAGATTGTAGATCATCTCTCCGACAGCCGATGCTGTCGAATCTATCCAGTTTATCGAGCCGAAATGCTCGCTCGTCGCGTGGTGATCGATGTTGACGGTAAATACTTTTTCCAGGCCCGCAATGCCCGGACGGTCGATGTCGGAGCATTCGATCACGAAAACCGCATCGTAATTGCCGTTGAGCTCACTCACATCGCGGATCTCTTCGGCACCGGGCAGGCTGGCATAAGACGGAGGGACGTCGCCTCGAACGATCACCTCGGCGTTCTTGCCGAGCGACCGAAGCAGCCAGCAAAGCCCAAGCGACGAACCGACGCCGTCGCCATCGGGTTTGATGTGCGTCGTGATCGCGAAATCGTTCTTCTTTTCAATTAATTCTACTACCTGACTTAACACGATAAATTCAGTGAAACGGGAAGATCGAAAAAAAATAGATAAGTGCTGTCTGCGAGCCCTAAACTACCGTTCTTCAACCTCGGCGATCTCTTCTTCGTCGGGTATCTCGATAACCTCGAGCAATTCGCCGACTCGGCCCGCATTTTCTTCCGCGGTATCACGGACGAAATGAAGATGCGGGGCGTGCCGCAGGTCAAGGTCCATTGCGACCTGCTGGCGGACGAATGTCGCCGCGTTCCTTAATGTTTTCAATGCTGTTTCGATCTCGGCCTCGTCGCCGCGAACGTAAACATAAACCTTTGCGTCACGAAGGTCTTTTGAGACCTCAACATCCGTTACTGTTACCGTTTCAAGCCTCGGATCATCGAGTTCAAAACCGACGACCTCGGCTATCTCCTCTTTCAGGCTTTCGGCAAGACGTTCGGGGCGACGCATATCTTGTCAGAACCACCTGCGGCGGTTGTCGGTTCCGACAACACTGGCACATCGTTTGTGCCAGAACCGGGTGGTGCAATCTATCCTAAAAACAACACTGGTCTTTAAGGTCAACCACCCGCTACCGCAGGTGGTTCCGACCTAAAGCTCGGTTGCAGCGATCTTTTCAATGACAAATGCTTCGATCTCGTCTTCGAGTTTGATGTCGTTGAAATTGACCAGACTGATACCGCATTCGTAGCCCTTGGCGACCTCGTTCGTATCGTCCTTGAAACGCTTGAGCGTCGCAATGTCGCCTTCCCAAATGACGACACCGTCGCGAATGAGCCGTGCTTTTGCCTGACGGCGAATGACGCCGTCAGTGACGCGGCAGCCCGCAATGGTACCGATACGCGAGACCTTGAACGTCTCCTGAACGACCGCTTTGCCGAGGATGACCTCTTTTTCGATCGCGTCGAGCATCCCGATCATCGCGGCCTTGATCTCTTCTTCGACCTTATAGATGACCGAGTGCAGACGAATATCGACCTCTTCCTGTTTGGCGATATCCGCTGCCCGCGATTCGGGCCTTACATTGAAGCCGATGATCACGACCGCTGTAGATGCGTCGCCCGCCTGCGTTGCAGACGCCAGCAGAACATCGGATTCCGCGATCGCACCGACACCGGCACGGATGACGCGAACCTTGACCTTGTCGGTTGATAGTTTTTCGAGCGTGGCACGCAACACTTCGACCGAACCCTGCACGTCCGCCTTGAGCACGACGAGGAGTTCCTTGATCTCGGCCTGGCCGAGCGATTCGATACCGCGTTTCGTGGTCTTGAGCAATGCGGCCTGCCGTGCGTGCATCTGCCTCTGCTGAGCGATCTGCTGTGCACGGTCAACGTCAGAGACGACCTGCAAATTATCGCCCGCCTGCGGAACGCCCTGCAGCCCGAGTACTTCGACCGGCGTTGCCGGCTGTGCCTCGGCCACGCTCTCGCCGCGGTCGGAGATCATCGCCCTGACCTTTCCTGAATACTGCCCGACGATGAACGGATCGCCGATCTTCAGCGTTCCCTGCTGTACAAGCACGGTCGCAACGGCTCCGCGGCCTTTGTCCAGTTTCGCTTCGAGAACAACACCCGTAGCACGACGCGTTGGGCTTGCACGCAATTCGAGAAGGTCTGCCTGAAGAAGAACTGTCTCAAGAAGAGTATCGAGCCCTTGCTTGTTCTTTGCCGAAACGGGAACCATGTCGGTTTCGCCGCCCCAGTCTGTGGGCTGCAGGCCAAGTCCCGCCAGGCCCTGCTTGACCTTGTCCGGATTTGCGTCCGGCTTGTCTATCTTATTTATGGCGACAATGATCGGAACGCCGGCAGCTTTTGAGTGCTCTACTGCCTCGATCGTCTGCGGCATGACGCCGTCGTCCGCCGCGACGACCAGGATCACAATGTCCGTCGCCTTCGCACCGCGGGCACGCATCATCGTAAATGCTTCGTGGCCCGGCGTATCGAGGAAAACAACGCGGCGTTCTTCGTTCGGGTTGTCGGGATTCGGGACCTTAACGCTGTAAGCACCGATGTGCTGCGTTATGCCGCCTGCCTCGCCCTCGGCGACATTCGCCTGACGGATCGAGTCAAGAAGCGAGGTTTTTCCATGGTCAACGTGTCCCATGACCGTAATGACCGGTGCCCGCGGCAGCTCGATGTCGTCGGCGTCCGCCGCTATGAGCTCTTCAAATTCCTCTTCGGAAACGAGTTCCTCGAACGGAACAAATGTAATGTCAAAACCGAACTTGAGTCCGAAATCTATCGCGGTCTTTTCTGCGATGGTTTGATTTAGAGAGGCTAGGACGCCCTGCTTCATCAGGAGCTGCACTATGTCGCGCGGCGTAACTCCGATGCCTTCGGCGAATTCACGCACCGTTGCACCTTCCGTTAGCCTGATCTGTTTGAGGCTGCCGGGGTCGACCGCACCGATCTGATCGAGGACCCTTTCCTCGATCGAACGCTTCTGCGGCGCTTCGATATCGCCCTCAGCGAACCTTCCGGTCCTGTCATCGCCGGGCCTTGCCTTTCCTCGGCGTCCCGGAAGCCTTCTTCTCTGGTCATGTCCGGGCTTGTATTCGAGCTTTGGCTGTGCCTTTTCGCCCTGAGTGCCGCCGCGGCCGCCGGCCCGGCGTTCAGCCTCCGCTTTTCTAGCCTCGACCGTCAGAGTTCCGGTGCGCTGCTCGCCTGTCTTGACCACGACCTGCTGTCCGGGAAGTATTCCCTTTTCGCGGGCTTCCTTGGACAATGTGAGCGTCTTGAATGTTACTCCCGACTTCGTCGGAGCCGCAGGAGCAGGTCCCGAATCAGCGGCGGGAGCCTCTTCAGCCGGTTCGACGGCTTCTGCTGCTTCGGTCGCGGGAGCGGCTTCTTCCACGGCCTCATCCGCAGGTTTGGCTTGAAGCTTCTTGACCTTCGGTTTTTCTTCTTTCGTTTCGGAAACCGCTTCTTCGACGACTTGAGGCGCTTCGACTGGCTCTTTCTTAGAAAGTGTCTTGACCTTGGCGGGGCTCGCTTTCCGTGCCGGCTCGGGAGCCTCAGCGGGTTTGGCTGCCGGAGCCTCTTCGGCAACCGCTTCGACAACCGGCTCCTCGGGAGTGGTGTCTTCGGCCGGTTTCGGCTTTTTGGCAGCCTTAATGACCTTGATGGCCCGCTTTACAGGAGCATCTTGTTTAGTCAGGTACTTGCCTCGGATCTTTTCCGCTAGAGCATGGCTGACCGAATTTGACGGCACGCTGACGTCCGCTCCCTCGCGGCGCAGATCTTCCACGATACGCTTGGCGTCCTGCTTTACCTCGCGTGCCAGGTCATAGATTCTTATGCTTTTTCCAGTCGCCATAAATCGATCAACAATCAAATCGCCCGGGCGTCAGACCACGCCCGCAATTATCTGCACTCTAAAAAAATGAGGCCAGGCCTCTATGCCTCTTCGGCTTCTGAGCCTGCGGGCTCGGTGTCCGCCTCGGCCGTAGTTCCTTCGTCTGAGGACTCTTCGACAACAGGCTCTTCGACAGCGGCATCTTCAGCCGGCTCTTTTTCGGGAGCTGCCTCCGCAACCACTTCTGAGGCATCTGCATCTTCAGCTGACGCTGCTTCTTCCGGAGCAGCTTCGCCGTCGGCTTCAGCATTTTTCGCCTCAACGATCACCTTGGCGGCGGCGCTGATGCTTTCTGCCTCGTCCAAACTCACGTCAAGAATATCGGAGATGTCGTCGATCTTAGCCTCAGCGAGGGCTTCGATATCCTCGATTCCGCGTGCGGCGAGGAGTTCCGCCTGATTTGCGGTAACGCCTTCAAGTGCCGTGATCGGCACAGCCTCGCCGGAAGCCATCATCTTGCCCATCTGAAGCGTGATCTCACGCTTGAGCAGCTCTTCGCTGACGATCTTGATATCCCAACCGACCAAACGCGTTGCAAGTCGTACGTTTTGGCCCTTCTTGCCGATCGCCAGGCTAAGCTGATCTTCGCCCACGATCACTTCCATGACACGATTCTCGATGTCGGTGATCCGAACCTGCGAGACACGTGCCGGCGAAAGTGCGTTTGCCGCGAACATCGACGGCTCGTCCGACCATTCGATAATGTCGATCTTTTCCCCGCGAAGTTCTTTAATGATCGCCTGAACACGCGAACCTTTCATACCGACGCACGCTCCGACCGGGTCGACGTCCTTTTCATTGGAGGCGACGGCGATCTTTGCTCTGTCGCCCGGCTCACGGACGGCCGATTTGATAACGACGGTCTCATCGTATATCTCCGGCACTTCCATTTCGAAAAGCCGCTTCAGCAGCTCTGCCGAAGCTCGTGAGCAGCGGATCTGCTGGCCTTTCTGCTGCTCGTCGAGCACGTCTATGATGACGACTCGGATTCGCTCGCCAGGATTCCACATTTCGCCGCGGCTCTGTTCATTTCGGGGCACAACAGCCTCGAGATTATTGCCGAGGTCGATGACCATGTCGCCACGCTCGAATCGTTTTACCGTGCCGTTGACCAGCTCGCCCTTGCGGTCAATGTACTCTTCATAGACCTTCTTGCGGACGGCCTCACGGACCTTTTGCACAAGTATCTGTTTCGCGGTCTGGGCGGCAATGCGGCCCATTTCTTCCTGAGCCAGCGGGATGAGAAGGGCGTCGCCGATCTCAATCTCGTCGTCTCCGGTAGCCTCAACGGCCTCTTCCAATGAGATCTCGCTCTTCGGGTCTTCTACCTCTTCGACCACAGTTTTCGGGACCGATATTTCGATAATGCCTTCTTCAACGTTCCAATCGACCTGCACGTTCTCGCCGGCCTCATCGCGAAACTGACGGCGGGCGGCCGCACGAACTGCCTCGCGCATCGCTTCGATTACCAACTCGCGATCCAGCCCGTGTTCGTTGCACAACGACTCTATACTTTGTCCGATCAAAGAGCTCATACTCTAATTCTCACCTTCATTTCACTACCTTCGTGCGCCAAATTCCTCACTGAGGTCGATCTTCAAATTCGCTTTCAAGATGTCCGCGTGGTCTATCACCGTTACGCCCGACCTTTTTTCTTCCAGCTTGATCAGCGAACCGTCCACTCCTGCGATTCTGCCCGAAATTGTCTTTTGTTCACCTTCGCTGCGGTATTTCACCTTTGCCAGCTTTCCTTCAAACCTGCGGAAGTCGTCCGGCGAGAACAGTTCCCGCTCGATGCCCGGCGACGATACCTCCAAAACGTAACGCGTCGGGATCAGGTCTTCCGCATCGAAAACTTCCTCGACGGCGTGTGAGAACAGAGAGCAGTCCTCCAAAGTGATGCCGCCTTCCTTATCAATATAGATACGGACCACTTGGTCCCGCTTAGTGCCGCCCAGCTCGACCTTCACCAGCTCGAACGACCGCGTTTCCGCCTCGCTGCGGGAGATCTCTTCGATCCTTTTTTCAATTCCGGTCCTATCCATCACCGCCTTCAAAAACAAAAAGTGGGCGAACACCCACTTGACACATCAGCCCAGCGTATCGAAGCAAACCGTTATATTAACCAATTAGATAAGATTGTGCAAGACCTTTGAAGACTATAGGAGTTTAAGGGACGGTTTCGCGAGTTCACCCGAACCTGAGTATTGCGGACCTTGCGGCTCCTATGAGGCCCGCGTGATCGCCAAGTTTACCTTTCACTATTCTGCACCGCACCGCAGGTGCCGGAAACGCCCTCGATCGGATCTCGGAACGCAGCCTGGGCGAGAAAAGTCCGAACGCTCCTGCAACTTTGCCGCCAAAGACAACCATATCCGGATCCAGGGTATTGATGAGCCCAGCTGAGACAATGCCCAGATATTTTCCCATTTCAGAAAATATCCTTCGGGCGTCTCGGTCGCCGCTGACCGCAAGGCGATAAACCGCCTCAGAACTCCCGGCATTCATGCCGAGTTCATTTGCCATTCTCATCACGGCTTGGGCAGAGCCGTACTGTTCGAGGCACCCGCGGCTCCCGCAGCCGCAGGCATACCCGTCGGGCTCCACGCAGAAATGCCCTATCTCACCCGCACTGCCGTCAGGACCGCGGAAAGCCTCTCCATTTATAATGAGGCCGCCGCCTATGCCCGTTCCGAGAGTCAGCAATATAGATGTATTTACTTTCCTCGACGCTCCGACCCAATTCTCTCCGATCGCCGCCGCCGTGGCGTCGTTCTCTATTACGACAGGCAGACCGAGAGCTTCGCTGACAGGCCGCAAGAGCTGCATACCCTCGAGAGAAGGTATGTTGGGCACCTTCGACAGTATTCCGTCGCCATTTTCGGACGCCGGTGCAGGTACTGCGATCGCTGCAGCCGCGAACTTCTTATTGCCGCCTGCTTTTTTGGCGAGCCCGCGGTGCAGCTTAGAGATCAGGGCGACCAAACCGTTTGGAATAAGGTCCTTTGGGGTCTTGGCTTGGTCATCGGCCAAGATCATTCCGGTGCGTTCAACAGCCGCCGCCCGGATATTGGTCCCGCCCAGATCGATCGCAAAAATACTCATATCGCCATTACCGTCACTTTATCGGCATGCTCTGAAAAAAGCCTTCACCGGCAGTCGAACTTTATCTATATCACAGAAAATAAAAAATCCTGCTAAAGGACTCAAAATGTTGAATTTGGCTTTGCCGTGCAGGTATTGTGTGCTATAAGTTAAGCCGTACTTATTTTGAAACATCCGATGTCGGCGTTTTCGCCTTGGCGAGACGGTTAAAGTGCTTGCCGTGAAACATTGACATATGGGTATGTTTCGTGTAAAAGGTTCATAGGTTTGGTCTTAAGACCGCTTATCAGGAGTTTCTCGAGATGAATTCATTCTCAGTAATAAAGTCCATTCGGACAGGTATGTCGGTTTGCACCGTTGCCGTCATGCTGACAGTATCGTCAATGGTCGCACTTGCGGGCCCGGCGAAACCGGTCGGTGATCTGACCGTCCGCGGCAATGCAAAGGTTTTTGTTAACGGTGAGCCTGCGGAAACAGGCCGAACCGTATTTTCGAACAGCACGATCACGACCGGCGAGGACTCCGGAGCCGTCATCAATATTGAAGGCAAAGGCAGATTCGAGTTGGGAGCAAATTCGGCTTTCACGGTTGCCGACGGGACTGATACTGCCGCAGGCCAGGTCGTTTCGGGTTCTGCAAAATTGGTCGCGGGCAATGGAAACATCTCATTAAAGAACGCTGAGGGCGACCCGATCTCGATCAACAGCGGTGACACGGTCACTGCAACGGCCGGTAAAGCGGCCGGCCGCGACCAGCGTGATAAAGACGGTAAGTGTGTTGACACCAACAACGACGGCAAGCTGGATTGCTATGAAGGCCTCCCGATGTGGGGTTGGGTTTTGATAGCAGCCGGTGTCGGTGCGGCTGTCATTTTGGCGGTGGCTCTCTCGGACGACGACAACAGGTCCGTAAGTCCCGTTCGTTGATTGGATTTTTATTTCATCGTGAGGTATCATATCTCTCGACTGTTTAAACAACTGGTAGAATTGACGCAGGAGGAGAACATTTCACAATGCTCGGCAAAAATATTATTCGCAAATCGGTAACTTTGATGACTGCAGTAGCAGTCTGGTGTGTATATTCAATGGTGGCATACGCCATTCCCGGCGACATTGCAGGTGAGATCACTGTTACCGGTCAGGTAACGGTTAACGGACAACCGGCAGTGTCGAATTCGACGATCCTTTCAAGCTCCGTCATTTCGACGGGCGATGGTTCGTCCGCCGTTGTCAGCCTCGGAAAGGCAGGCAAACTCGAACTCTCTGCAAACACGAGCATGACGCTTCGCTTCTCCGACAACAGCATCGTCGCGATGCTGTCAGACGGTAAGACCCGCGTTCAGAACTCCGCAGGCGTCGCGACAACTGTAACGACCAAGCATGCTACCGTCATTGCTGACGCAAGCCAGTCGGACAACTTCACTGTTGAAGTAGAGTGTGCTCACACTCACGTTGACACCCACGCAGGTGTGGTGACCATGCGTGAAGGCACTGCCGACAAGCAGGTCGCCGCAGGCTCAAGTGCTATCGCCGGCAAAATGGATCAGGCAGGCTGCCAGCCTTGCTTCCGCGGAACGCAGCCGGCAACGGCTATCGGCGGATGGCCGTGGCTCATTCTTCTTGCTGCCGGTGCCGCAGGTGCCGGTATCTTCCTCGCTACCCGCAAGGATGATGTCAACTTCGGCGGCGGCGGTACGGTCGTAAGTCCCGTTCGTTAATTTACTATCAGTTGGTCTCAGCGGGTCATGTTCTTAGAACGTGACCCGCTATATTTTTATTCACACATCTCAATTGCTATCATTATCGTTTGTTTTCTCAATTGATTTTTTCTTATGCATATTGCAGTTATTGGAACCGGCTACGTTGGATTGGTCACGGGTGCGTGTTTTGCTGAGTTTGGGGTCGATGTCACATGTGTTGATGTAGACGTTTATAAAGTAGAAAAGCTGAAAAATGGGGTGATCCCTATTTACGAGCCCGGGCTCGACAAGATCGTTGAAAAGAATTCCTCTGCCGGCAGACTCCATTTCACCACCGATCTCGCCTCCGCAGTAAAAGGGGCCGAAGTTGTGTTTCTCGCGGTCGGCACGCCGCCGTTGCCTGACGGATCACCTGATATGAGCTTTTATCGCCAAGCAGCGTTGGACGTTGCAAAGGCGATGAACGGCTACAAGGTACTCGTCACGAAATCGACGGTGCCCGTAGGCACCGGTAAATGGCTTCGGGATTTCGTCACTGAGAATTTGGCCGAGCAAACAGAATTCGGCGTCGCTTCAAATCCGGAGTTTCTTCGCGAAGGCGCCGCCATTGAAGATTTTATGCGGCCTGACCGCGTCGTTATCGGCAGTAACGAGTCCCGGGCGATCGACGTGATGAAAGAGCTTTACCGGCCGCTCTATCTGATAGAGACGCCGATAGTCATAACGTCTCTCGAGGCCGCTGAGCTGATCAAATATGCCGCAAACGCCTTTCTGGCTACGAAGATCACCTTTATAAACGAGGTCGCCAATCTTTGCGATGCAATAGGCTGCGACGTTCACGATGTCGCACGCGGCATGGGAATGGACAACCGCATCGGTCGAAAATTCCTGCATCCCGGCCCAGGCTACGGCGGCTCTTGTTTTCCTAAGGACACGCGTGCTTTGACGACCGTTGCAGACCAATTCGGCGTAGAGACGCTTATCGTGGACGCGGTGATCGAGGCGAACGAACGGCAGCGCCAAGCAATGATCCCGAAGATCAAGGAGCTCGTTGGCGACCTTGCCGGAAAGCGTATAGCGGTTCTCGGCCTGTCATTTAAGCCGGAAACGGACGATATGCGTGAGTCGCCTGCGATCGAGATCCTGAACGGCCTTCGAGCAGAAGGAGCCTCGATCAAAGCCTACGATCCCGTAGCTATGGAGGAAGCGCGGCATTATATCGAAGGCCTTGAATATGCCTCGGATGAATACGACGCTATCGAAGGTGCGGACGCTCTGGTGATCATCACCGAGTGGAATCAATTTCGTGCCCTCGATATGGAAAAGGTGCGGTCGCTCCTCAAAGAGCCTAAGATCGCCGATCTGCGGAATATTTATGAACCTGCGGATATGAGGGCTCTCGGTTTTGAATACGTCGGCGTCGGCAGATAACATTCGACTATTGCGATGTCAGAAACTCCAAAAGTATTGGTCACAGGCGGAGCAGGTTTTATCGGCTCAAATCTCGCAGATGAACTGATCCGACGCGGCGCCCGCGTGACGATCATTGACGACCTTTCGACGGGGTTTCGAGAGAATCTGGAGGAGATCTCGGGTTCTTTTGATTTCGTCGAGGGCGACATCAACGATGATGAACTTGTCAGGAGTGTCATCGAAGGCGTCGACACCGTGTATCATCAGGCGGCTCTGCCCAGCGTTCCTCGCTCAGTGGAAAATCCGGCTGAAACGCATAGAGTATGCGTCGACGGCACATTTTCACTCCTCGTTCGGGCACGTGATGCAGGAGTTCGCCGTTTCATTTATGCGGCGTCCAGTTCCGCTTACGGCGATCAGCCGACACTTCCAAAGGTCGAGACGATGCGTCCTGACCCTTTGTCGCCCTACGCCGTCGCCAAGTTGACCGGCGAATCCTATTGCCGGGCCTTTCACAATGTTTACGGCCTGGAGACCATATCCCTGCGGTATTTCAATGTGTTCGGGCCGCGTCAGAACCCTTCGTCGATGTACTCAGGGGTAATTTCACGTTTCATTGACTCGCTCGCAAAGGGTCAAAGGCCCGTCATTTTCGGCGATGGGCTGCAGTCGAGAGATTTTACTTATATCGATAATGTTGTCGATGCCAACATCAAAGCGGCGGAGGCCGCGTCAGGCATCGGCGAGGTAATGAACGCCGCCAACGGCGAGAGAGTGACGCTGCTGGAATTGTTGGACGTTTTGAAGGTAATAATGAGCCTGGAGGGCGTAGAGCCTGATTTTCATCCCCCTCGAAAGGGCGACGTCAAACATTCGCAGGCTGACAACGGGCGTGCGGTCGAATGTTTAGGCTATAAGAAACTTGTCGGCCTTGAGGAAGGCCTCAGAAGCACCTTGGAATGGTGGCGTTCGAGCCGCTTTGCGGCCTGAACGCCCTCACAGATCATTTTTCCACCGCGAATACAGAATCCTCGATCGCTGAGTTTATAAGGATCTCACGGGCCCTAAAAGCGGCGTAAGCCGTCATGTTGCCCAGATCGAACCGCTGCGAGTATCTGCTCGGAACAATAACGCCGTCCACGGTCTGAAAATCGTCTATTTCCACAGACGTGGTTACGATCCGGCCCATCACATCATAGCTGGATTCATAGCTGCGAATTCGGCCCGTCTTGTCGTTGATAAAGAAATCCGTAAAAAACCCTTCCGGTGTCGTAATGCGGAAGCCCTTTCTTTTCCTCTTGTCTTCCGGCAGTTCAGACACAACGTAGCCGTCAACTCCGGCACGCGGCAAAAGCGGAAACCCGAGACTGGTGATCGGCGGCAGTGAAAAACCCTGAATTGACGAAAATGTATTTGTGCCGTCATGGACCTGCTTCAGAGGTTGAAAGGGGTTGTTTATCTCGAACGAGTATTTCTCGCCGCTGATCGCCATCGAAAACGCAGCCGGAGTGCTTTGGCCGAACACGCTCAAATTGACGCTGCCCTTTACGACCAATGAACGCATTTCGGCGAGTTTGCTGCCGCCGTGAGCGTCAACCGCGTTCTTTGCCAGTGCCGCAGGTGTACCGGCCGTTGAAGGAGCGGCAGATCTGCCGCTCGGCTTACCTGATGCCTGTGCATACAGCCCGCTTGCAAAAAACGTAAATGTGATCAGAGACGTGATAACTATCTTAAGCATAGCCTTTAAATTTTAACAAAAAATATGAGGCAAGAACGATTTCGCCCTTGCCTCATTATTGGATGCATCAGCTTCCGTTTGGTTTACCAGCTGAAGCGCATTTGCAGTTCGATACGGCGATTTGCGGCACCGCCTCCGCCGAAACCGCCGAAGCCGCCAAAACCGCCGGCAGTTGACGTTGACTGGCCGAAACGGCTGGAACTGAGGCTGCCGACCGGCGTTCCCAGGTTAACCCTATTGAGGATGTTGGAGAAGTTGACGCTGACGTTCAGGTTGTAGGGCTTGCGAGAGTCGCCGCCGCCGCCGAAGAAACCACCGCCGCCTCCGCCCATGCGGCCTCCGCCCATGCCGCCGCGTCCCATTCCCGGAATGCCGCCGCCGCCCGGACCGCCTGTTTGACCGCCGGTTGACGCAACTCGTTCAGCCGCAGAAGTTCCAAAGCCGAAAGTGCGGCTGACGCGCATATTCATGTTGAAGAAAGCCGGACCTTGGCCGAAATTACGCGGGATGATGTCGTTCGGGTTGTTCGAACCGATGTCGCAGAACGACTTGTTGATCAAGAGTTCGCTGCACCGATTCGCGAGTTCCCCATACGTCGGACGCTCAGTGAAGAGGCCGTCGCCGTTAAGGTCAACCCCGCGCGTTATGTTGAACGGCCTTCCCGAGCTTGCGATGATGAACGGGTTCAAATTAAAGCCCCACGGCAGACTCAGGTTGCCGCCGAGGGTAAAATTGTGCCTGATGTCGAACGATGAACGTCCGTATTCGCCAGTCAGATCATAAGAATAAGCAGGGAAACTAAAGGCACCATCAGAATCGCCCTCTGCAAAGCCGAGACGGTAATTACCGAACAGCGAATATTTGTTACTGATATTCGTTCGGAAGTTAAGGATCAGTTGGTTCTGCTTCGATTCTCCGGTCGATTCGTACTGATAGATGTTGCCTCCTGTTGGGTCGGGACGCGGAGCGTTCAGACAGTTGATCTGGAGCGGACAAATAGGAGCGTTGATGTTTCGCGAACGAAGTACATTGTTCGTTTTCGACGTAATGAAGAACGACGAAAGCACCGTATTGTAGGGCAATTGCCTCTCAACGCCGATAGCGGCCTGCATCGTATAGGGCGAGGACAGATCGTCTGCCACGCGTCGAGTGGTGTTCGACTGCGGCAGTACCGCCAGGATCTGAGCAGCCGTCGGAACGTTCGTCACACCGCTGAGCGTGAAAACTGGCTGTGCGAGAAGGGCCAGTGCGGCCGCACGACGGACCGGATCGGAATCGTTGGCACTTACCAGCAAATTAAGCTGGCTCTGTCCGTCAAACCTGATCGCCTGCAGCGTCAAATTCTCGCTGAACCGTTCGTAAAAGAAGCCTGCACCGCCTCGGATGACCGTTTTCGGGGCTCGAGCACCGCCGGCACCCGGCGACCATGCAAAACCGAAACGCGGTGCGAAATTCGTATTGCTCGAGATATTGGTCTGGTTCTCATAACGCATTCCGAAGCTGAGCATCAGCGCCGGGCTGATTCGCCAGTCATCGGTGATGAACAGTCCGTAGTCGGTTCTCGTGACGGACGCGAACGGATTCCCTGTCGTGATCGAGAACTGAGTCGGATTGTACTGAGCACCTACTGCACCGCTGACCTTGCAGCGATACTGCTCGAGCGGAGAAACAACGCCGTCCGTATTGATGTCGCAGGCGTCGGCACCGAAGAAGCCCGGAAACACAAAGGTTCCGCCGTAGTTGTTTTCCGAACGGTCGCTGATGTTCACGTTACGGATGCGGCCGCCGAATTTCACAGAGTGCTGATTGTTCTTTCCGAACGAAGTCGTGGTGAAATTATTGACCTCGAAAACGCGGCTTCGGTTGAAACTCTGCCCAACCTGCGCACCGCCGCCCGTGAATGCCGCAGGAACGCTGATGGTCGGGATCGAATTGTCACCGGTCTGCTCGCGGCGGTTGTCGCTGAACTCGAACCTCGTCTCGTTAACCGTTTTCGGATTGATGATCATCGTTTCCGTGATACGGAACTCATGTTCGCGGCTGCTCGATGCAGAGGCACGTGACGGAAGCGAGGTGTCGCCGATACCCTGATTTTCTGACGTCGAACGCCCGAAATTGTATCGTACGACCAGCGTGTTGCGGTCATTGATCTGATAATCGAACCTCGGTCCGATGTTGAAACGCCTCGTCGGCACCTGCACGTCCTCATTAAAGCTAACGATGTTGAGCGAAGGGTCGAGAATAAGAGCGTTGATAATGGTGTTGTTGTCGACCATTCGCTGATTTACGTCCAAAAAGAACGAAGAACGGCCTTTTTGCACGGGGCCTGATAGGTTGCCGCCGAAGGTCTTCGTCTGGCTGGGTGCCCTATTGATCGCGAACGGGTTGCGCGAATTCAGGCGTGCGTCGTTGAAATTGAAAGAAGCACTGCCGCGCCACCTGTCGGAGCCGGGACGCGTTAATATCTCGAGGCGTCCGAAGCCAAGCCGGTCGAATTCCGCTGAAAATGGATTTTGATTGATGCGAATCTCACGAATTGCGTCTCTCGGCGGTATCCTGCCGCCCGTAAAGCCGTCGATGAAGATCTGTCCGCCGGCAGGGCCTGCCGAAGGTCCCGCAAGTGCCTGCAATGCAGCTTCGAGTTCATCGGGATCGTCTGGAAGAGCTTCGAGGTCCTTGCCCTTAATAACGGTCGCTCCGCCAGAACTGTCAGGATCGGTCGAAACGCCGACATCATTTGAGATATCAACTGTCTCTTCGAGACCCGCGACCATCAGAACCACGATCAGTTCGTTCTTCTGTCCCGCAGCGATCTCGACCTCGGCATTCTCATAAAGAGCAAACTTGGGAGCGATGGCCTTTACGGTATAAACGCCCGGTGCGAGACCCGAGAGTGAATATTCGCCGCGGGCGTTCGTGATGACCTGACGTTCCCTTCCGTCCTTTGACCTGACCGTGATCGTAGCTCCGACCACGACTGCACCGAGAGCATCGGTAACCTGGCCCTCGATCGAACCGGTCGATTGGGCGAAAACGCCCGACACCGAAAGAGCCGCGATGCCCAGTAGTAATGAAAAGTGTTTTAAGAATCTCATGATATTACGCGTCCTATGAAAACAAAATTTTGGACCGCGGCATCGGCCGCGGCCTGATAATCTAAATAAAACTTAATTAAAGCCAAGCCCGTCGAGGCCGGGAATTGTAAAACCGCTGTCGACGCCCGGCCTGCCCATGCCGCGGCCGCCGCCGGCTGCTTGTGCGGCACGAATGAAAGGCTCAACGCCGGCGAGGAGCTTGATCGCACGAACGCGTTCTGCTGAGCCGTTTCGCGTACACGAGACCGCGATCATCTCACCGGGCTTAAGATCTGCCGCAGCGACCACAGGGAATCGTTCGAAAAGATCGTCAACGCCGCCGTTGCCGCCTCGCATTCCGCCGGCCATTCCGCCCTGGCCGGGAGCACCTTGGCCCGCGAGACGAACAGGTGCCGCTCCGCCTGCGGGCGGGCCGCCGGCCGGACGAGCACCGCCTGCCATCATTTGGGCACCTGCCATTCGCTCAGCCATTTCCGATGGGAACCGCTTGAGTACAGACGAACTGCCAAGCGTCACTGTCACATCTTTATTTGTCTGTACATTCTTTATGACGATCTCGTTCGTTTCCGCGTTGAACGAAACGACCGTACCCGCGATGGTTTGGAACGCTCCGGTCACGACCTGTTCCGCCGCGAAACTGGATCCGTCGGTGCTCCGGTCGCCGAGGGCACGAAGCATATCGCCTTCTTTCACTTCCGCCAGCGAACTCGCGAGAGCCTCGTCATAACGGATCGAATCGGGAGCGTAACGCAGGAACTTGGCGTCGGCCTTCGGAGTAAGCGTTACGTCCGTCGCGCCGATCATGCCGCGAACCTCTACGACCAACCGGCCCGTCTGCTGATTCACTGACTTGACCTTTCCGGTTATCCCGCGTCGCCGCCACTCTTCTGCCTCTTTTGCCTGCTTTTGCGAAATGTCGGCCTTTGTCATCAAAAAGAGAGACCTCGCGGGCATGGACTTGCCGTCAGTGGCCAAAATTCCCGAGACAGTGATCCGATCGCCTGTGCCGAGATCTCCGAAATCAGCCGGCGTTGCAGTGCTCAGGCTCGGTTTCTCGGGCGAGACCCTTTTTATTGAAGTAGTTTCGGTAATGGCGATCTCAACATTGCCATTGGCCGTCGATATCGTCAGCTTCTTTTCACCGATCGATACTATCTCACCGGTAAGAACTGTCGGCTTCAGAGGCTGCTGCCCCGGATCCTGAGAATAAATGAATGAAAAGATCCCCGAAACGGCTATAAAAATGATCGATATTAAGAAGTTGTACAACATAGGCTTAGTCTTCGGCCTGATATAAAATTTAGTTTCAAATCAGTTTAGAAATGCTTCTACGCACTCTAAGACGTTGATTTTATCAGCGAAGTTCGGGCCTTTTTGTAAAGAAATGTAAAAGTCTGCAAGCATTCAGCCCGCGTTATTTTGGGCTTCCGGCGAGGTTCGGGCGGTCAAAAGCAGGCCCAGGCCAATGGAAAGGACACCGAAGAGGACGAGGACCCACAAATAAGGCAGAGACAGCAGCACCGTCAGCAGGACGACACCTATTAGGATGGAAAGAGTTTCAGAGCGGTTGTTACCGTTATTGACCCGTTTGGTGAGGATCTTGCCGAGCGCGACGTGAAGTGCGACACGGCCGAAAACATAGGCAAGCACCACGACCACCAGGCCCATCAGAAATATCGTCAGGCCTAGGTATTCAGGGAGCGTTAATGCGGCACCGACGATCATCGCAACGATAGCCGCAAAGAAGAGCGTACCGACGCCAAGCGTTTTCGGCCATGAAAGGCGAACGCGCACGGCAGCCCGGCTGACCGCTCCCGGAGCTACGGTCGCGACGACCATGGAAAGAAGGAACCAAAAAAGCGCCAGGACGAAACGCTGGGCAAAAAATGACGGCGTTATGTCCGGCGAAAGCATCTGCGACGGTTCCTGGCCGATGCTACGCAGTTCGTTCTCAAATACCGCGAACATGATGGTTTCCTTTCCTTCTTCGCGGAGCGGCTTCTCCGCCGCGGACTTGTACGATCCGCCGAAAACTATCACGTCGCCGCCGATGTATGCATCGTTTTCCTGTATTACGTTGCCGCCGATCGTCGCGACATCTCCCGTAACGCGGCCCTCTACGATCACATCGCCGCCGATGGCAAGAACTCCCTTTGCCTGCTTCTTCACAACGACGTTGCGGCCAAAGACATAGACCTCCTGATCCGGAGCGTCGTTAACGATCACTGTTGTGTCGTCTTCGGAAGTGGAGACCGCATTTACGCCGAATGCAGTTTCAGCGGCTGCGAACATCAGGAGCATCCATGTGAAAACAAAAGCGGCCGCCCGAATGGAGCGGCCTTGCTTCGATCTTGTAATGCAGCGGCCCGCGATGGTCATCTTTGGACTATCCTTTAAGAAAACGCGAGCGCCGAACGGCGGGAAATAGAACCACTACCGCTGCAGTGATGAGCAGCGCCAGGACGGCCTGATTAGATACTTGCGAGGACGCCGAGCGTGTGATGACGACGATACCGGCATAAAACGAAGTAAACATATGAAACGAGACCGTCGCAACGCCTGCAACAACCTCACCGATCTTTTGTGCCGGGGTCAAAATATCTGCATACGAGAAAAATGCAAATAGACAAAATATCGCCATCGCCGCAATGACGAAATATGCATTTAATCTCTCCTCGGGCCTACGCAGGCCGTTGACATTGCTTTCGGCGGTTGCGGTGACCTTCTTGGCAAAATCGGCCGGCGGTTCGATATCTGCGGACCCCGAAAAGCTGCTGTTCAGCAGGCAGAGTATCTGTCTTTGTTCTAGCAAAGCGGACGAGCATACCTTGCAATCGGCAAGGTGCAGTTCAAAAGAAAGCTCTTCTGACGGTTCGAGTTCTCCATCGAGGTAGCCGGCTATGATAGGTGACGGACACTCGGCCTTCGTGCCAAGGTGCACACGGGACATCTCTCTCATCGAATGATCCCCCTTTTAAGCAAGACATCTCGCATCATCTCGCGTGCTCGAAACAGACGGTTCTTGACAGTCCCGAGAGGCAGCCCCGTCACTTCGACCATTTCTTCGTAGGAAAGCTCACGAGCATGCCGCAGCAGCAGCAACTCGCGATATGCGGGCGGCAGGCCCGAAATGACCTCTTCAATTTCCGAGATGCGTTCGTTGCGTTCCTGTTCCTGTTCGGGGTTTCGAGCGCCGCATTCTATCTGTATCTCGTACGCGCCGTCCTGTCCTTCGATCTCGAGGCTGTGCGTGTGAACAGAATTCCGGCGAAGGTGATCAATGGCAGCATTATGCGCAATGCGGTACAGCCAGGTGGAGAACTTGTACTCGCTGCTGTATCTGTCGATCGAATTGTAAACCTTGATGAATACTTCCTGCGATACATCGAGCGAGGCGTCATGGTCTCCCAGCATCCGGTAAACATAGCTGACGATCGGCCTCTGATAGCGCCGGACGAGCTCCTCAAATCCGTCGTGCGAACCAGACACCGTGCGAACAACAAGCTCGGCGTCGGTCAGGTCTCTTGCGGTGAGGTATGCGGAGGCTTCCATCGAAACTGCGTTATCGGTTACTACGCAAGTCTGGGCAAAATGGTTTCAATTTGCAAGGGGAGCTCTTGTTTCAGGCGGCAAGGGCAGCAAGCCCGGCCGGAGCGGCGACGCTGTCGAACGCCACGCCGTCCGGAAGAAAATCCATGCCGGCCTCTGTCGGGCCGACGACGCGGAGTGGTGCACCCAAAGCGTCATTTGCGATGGAGGGTAAACGATCCCGTAATTCCGTATCGCCGACGACCAGGACACGCTCGAGCATTCCTGCATCCGGCGAGCTTCCCACCCGGTCGCCGTAAAACATCAACAGCCTGTAAACCTCGTCGTCCATCTCGTCGGGCCGGCAGGTGACCGAGCGAACCAGCATCGGCTCGCTGCCCCGCATCAAAAGTGCGGTAAAACCATCGTCTGACGCACTGATAAGCAGAGAATCCGTCGCTGTGCGGTTGCGGAGCAGCCAGTTGGCCTCGCCGAGCGAACGCGGCAAAATGAGCCCTGCCTTCCATCCGAGCGATTCGAAATGCGATTCGTATTCGTCTATGACCGCCAACGTGACCGCAGACATGAAATAACGGATCTTGCCCGAAGTGTCCGATGCTATTTTCTGCCGCGAAACGCGCAGGTCCGTCGCGGGAACTCCGAAGGTCTGCTCCGCTTTCCAATCGAGTATCTCTTCGGTTTCCTGACGCGACGAAGGCTCAGCGTCAAGCGAGACGATGGCCGTACGGGCAGCGCTTGAAGGCAAGGTGACGGACCATCGTTTTTGGCTGAGCAGTCCGGCGGCTTCTGAAACCTCTCGCAGCATCGAAGAAAAAGCCCGTCCATCGACAATGTTCACATCCGAGAAGCTCGGCGCGATGACACCGGCCGGCATGGGGAGTATGCCGACGCGTTCCAGAGAAACCTGTCCGCGGCCCGCACGTCGAACCGAAACAGCGGCAATCGCGGTATCTGAGATACCGAGTGCGGCATTGGGATAATTTGGCCTGGTCAATGCATCGAACATACTAATAATCACTGTAGGAAACGCCTGAACTGTCCACTCCGTCGGCAAGGCTCTTTACGTCCGTCAGCCCTGTTTGCCCTTCGCTGTTGTTGGGATCCTCGCCCATCACCTCGTTCCATTCAGTGCGTTCGAGGATAGGGTCCATCGGCTTTTCCCGCAAATATCTGGACGAAACCAGATCATCGACCGAACCGGGCAACTTGCCCTTGTCCGCAGTATATTGGTCGATGGCCTTTCGCATTTGCCAAAGGTTCTCCTTCAGAACGGTCTCCTTTGCGTAGCGAACGCTGCGCTCATACGTCGGCACAGCGACCGAGATAAGGATGATGATGATAAACATCGCTATCATCAATTCCAGCAGCGACCAGCCGCCCTGACGTGTGAATTTACCAATCACTGTATTTCTCTCCGTTCAGGGCTGTCTGATCCGACGCAGAACGCACATCGAAAACGTTGACCTCATCCCAATTGTCCGAATCGCTGTTCTGATATGACGAACGGAGCTTCCAATCGCGTTCGCCGGTAAATGGATCGATCGGTATCTCGCGAAGATAGACCTTGGTAACCTCTTCGTTGATATTTATCTCGGTCGCCTGCGGGCTGCCGTCGCGCAGCCCGCTGCCGCCGCGCAGATTCAAACCGCGCGGACGAACCTTCACGCCTGAAACAAGGATATCGAGCGACGGCGGGTATTTGTCCAGATTGTCCGTCTCAAAGATCTTGCAGTCGTCAATGACAACTCGGCTGCGAGGATCTGCCGGCACTGAGGTATTCGGATTCGGCGGTGCTCCGGGGACGTTTTGAACGGAGCCGGGGCCGCATGCCCCCAAGGTGTCGCGTTTAAATTCGTCGATAGCAGCACGCATCATGCGCAGAGCCTCACGCAGCCGGACCTCTTTTTGGCGGCGCACGGAATTCTCTGCCATCGGAATGGTTCCCATCACGAGTACGGCGAGCACACCGAGCGTGATGACCAGCTCCAGCAGGCTGTAACCGCCGTGCTGCCGCAGGCCTAATTTTCTGAATGCCCGAAGTCTCACTTAATCCAAATACCTGAGCTTGAAATTCTTTCCGTCCGGCGTCAGGAAATTGACAATGTCACGGTCAAACTCCAATTCGACGGCACCGTCAGTCAACGCTTCGATCTCGATATATGCAACATCACCGTCGGCCGCTATGCCGCTGCCTGATGTCAGCGTGACATACATCTTGCCGTTCTGATTTAGGAACGGGATCGCCGATGAACGGGCGTTCAGCGACCCGAACGCATCACCGTAGCTGACAGAACGTACTGCGATCTTCTTTGCGTCGAACTTCAGCCCGATCACTGCCGAGCCGATATCACCGCTGCCGCTGAAACTGACCGCAATTGTCGCCTTTTGCCCTCGCGTCATCGCGACCGGAACGTCCTTCATTTTGATATCGCCGGCAAATGCCGAGGTTGGTTCAACGCTGTCGGGCATCGATTCCGAGGTCTGCTTCAGATCCAGCGTCCTTGCCGATGAGTCGATCGGAACTATGGCCGTCGATGCCGGGATCGCTGCCGCAGTGGCATTGGTTTCCGGGACCGCCGCGGCGGATGACGCCGCTGATTTGGCATCCTGCCTTACGAAGGCGGGAGCGTCAACAGGCGCATCGGGAAGCTGGACGACAGGATTCACCGGCAAATTTCGTGCGGCGGCGAGCATCTCGTCACGCTCTTCCTGAACCAGCATAGCTTCGAGCGAATTGTTGGTCGGCACTGCGATACTTCCGGTCGGGCGTTCGACCTCATCATCCGGCAAAATGGCCGGTGCGCGGATCACTCGCGGAGTGATCGCGATCACGATATCGACCTGGCGGTTGTCTTTTGTAGGAGCGGTGAAAAGCCTGCCCAAAATGGGTATCAGGCCAAGGACCGGAAGGCCCTGGCGTCCGCGCGTTTCGACACCCTGTGCGACGCTGGCGAGCAGCAGCGTTTTATTGTTCTGCACTCTCGCCGTTCCTTTGATCGAACGCTCAGTAAACGTAGGCGTCAGCGTAGAAGCACCTGCCACATCTTTCGATTCGATCTCCATCGCCACCTGAACGTCCTGGTTCGGGAAAACAAGCGGCTTGAATTTCAGCGTCAGACCGACCTGTTCGTAGTTGATGACATTCGATACGACGCCGCCGATATTGGTCGTGCCTGTACCCGTGACGAACTGAGCGCTCTGTACGGGAACACGCTGACCGATGCGTGCCGATGAATCTTCGTTGTTGAAAGCATGGATCTGCGTCGATGCGATCAGCTTTGTATTGTTGCGGCTTTGAAAAGCCTGCAAACTTGCCGACGGCAGCAGAATGCCGGTCGCGATCGCGGTCGGCAGCGTCGTCGCAGCAGCTCCGCCTGTTATGGTATTCAATATCGTACCGCCGAGCCCGACAGCACCCTGGCCCGAGCCGCCCAAATTCGTCAGCTGCTGCTGCGTGCCAACCTGATTCCCTAATTGCAGCAGATCGGTCTTGTTGACCTCGTATATCGCGACGTCCATCACGACCTCAGCACGGTCCTTATCAAGCGACTGAATAAGTCGGCCGATGAGGCGGACGTTCTCTTCCGTATCGCGGATAGTGACGCTGTTTGTCGCGTCATCCTGCAGCACGATCGTCTGGCTGCGGCCGGGCTGAGGCGGAATGGCGGTCTGAACGACCTTTGCAACGTCTTTCGGGCTTGCGTTTGCAAGGTAGAAAGTACGCAGAACAAGCTGTTGAAATTTCGTCCGCTGGGTCTGGTTCGCTACAAGTATCGTCCGCGGGCCTACGCGTTGAAAGAACAGCCCTTCCTGCAGGAAGATGTAGTCAAGTGCCTTTGCGGCCGTTACGTTCTTCAGGTCGATCGCGGTTTTGCGGCCCGCCGTACGGAACGTCTCAATATCGAAAAGCACGTTCAGGTCGAGTTCGCGTGCGAGCTCCTTGATGATGAACTGCAGATCGACGCCGCCCGGGAACGGCACGTCACGCAGTTTTTCGAGCCTCTGCGGCAAGCCGGTCGGTATTTGCGTTTGGCTGTTGAATCCCGTTTGAACGAGTTTAACTCCGTCCGACGAGCCGTCGATATTCACATCGCCGTTCCGCTCCTTGATGAGCCGCACCATACGCTCCATCTCGGATCTTGCGAGTTCGTTAGTCGGGTCGAATGCATACGCTCTGCGAAATGCCGTGTAACCGGCTTCATAATCTTTCTCGTTTGCCGCGATCGTCCCGCGCTTCATGAACATCTGCGAAGCATTGAAAAGCGACCGCATCAGGTGCAGGCGATATTCCGGATTCTTCGGGCTGGCGGCGACCGCAAGAGAGAACTCTTCTGCCGCTTTGTCCCACTGTTCGGCATCCGAATACTTGATCCCCTGCTTAAAGTGCTTCTTGTGGTCATTCGAAACGGCCGAGGCAGCAAACATCGGCGAAACGAGCGAAAGAACCAGCAGGAGGCCGACAATTGAACGAAAATACCTGAATTTCTTCATAACGTTTTGTGGTCCGGGTCAGAGCGTAGGACGAAACGACGTCTGCAACAACAATTTTCACGCTTTTATTCCAGCAAGGTTGCTTTTTTTGCAGCGGAAAATTTGGGACGCCTAAACGATGATTTTCGGCGTAAAGCGTTAAAAAATCAACCCTTAGATGCAGTTTCGCCTGACGCATCGCGGTGAATGATGCGGCGTCGAAGAATATCGAGTCCGGCCTGCGACGCACGCCATCTGATCAAAAAGCGGTCGCCCGGGATCTGGAGCCGTTTGGATCTGACGCCGTGAGCGTCCGCAATGCCTATGAATACTGTACCGACGGGCTTCTCCTCGCTGCCGCCATCGGGCCCGGCAATGCCCGTAACAGAGACGGCATAGGTGGTCTTTGCACGTTCAAGCATTCCTACGGCCATCGCTTCCGCGCATTCGGCACTGACGGCGCCGTGTTTTTCGATGATCTCAGCCGGAACGCCCAGATCGCGTATTTTCGCGTCGTTCGAGTATGTAACAACGCCCGCCATGAAATACGCCGACGAGCCCGGAATATCGGTCAGACGTTCCGCTATCAGCCCTCCGGTACAGCTTTCCGCAGTTGAAATTGTCTCTCCGCGTTCCGCGAGCATTCTGCCGACGACCGCTTCCATTGATTCGCCGTTCGTCGAAAAGACCGCTGAACCGAGTGCCGTCGCGATCTCCCCGGCAGCTTGCGCCGCAATATTTTCGGCTTTTTCGGGAGAATCCGCTCGAGCAGCAAGGTGTATCTCGACCTCGCTTTTATTGAACAGAATGGACGTCGTTATGTCGGAAAACTTTGAGTATATCGGAGCAGCGACCTCGTCAACGGCCGATTCTCCTTTGCCCGACACCTTGACAACACGCCGCCGCACGTAAACATCGCCGGTCAGCTTATCGAGATGCGGCAGGACGTGGTTTAAGAACATCGGCTGATTCTCTTTCGGCGGTCCCGGCAGAATTGCGAGGTATTTCCCGTTCTCAACGATCAGCATTCCGCAGGCGGAACCGTTCGGATTTGGCAAGATCTCCGCGCCTTCGACGACGAACGCCTGCCGCTTATTGATCTCAGGCATCTCGCGTCCCCACGAACGAAAGCGGTCACGCAAATGCTGTTCGATCTCGTCGTGGTATTCCAGTTCGCGGGCGAGAGCCTTCGCCGCACATTCGCGGGTAATATCGTCGGTCGTCGGCCCGAGGCCGCCGGTCATCAGCACGATATCGGAACGCGAAGCCGCGTCGCTGATGCACTTTTCCAGACGCGCAGCATCATCGCCGACGATGGTCTTCAGCTTAACGTCGATGCCGATCTCGTTCAGCCGTTCGGTCAGCCAAACGCTGTTCGTGTCGCTTTTTTCAGGCGTCAACAGCTCGCTGCCGATGGCGATTATTTCTGCAGAAAGCATTTAATCAGCGTAGATCTCGACAACGGGTTTGCCGTCCTTATCGATAAAGGCGCGGTACATTCCTTCGCTGTTGAACGAGATGCCCATATTTCCGAGCTTGTCCATCACGATCACGCCGCCGTCGCCGCCCATCTCCTGCAAGCGTTTCTTTATGACAAGATCCGCGGCATTCTGCACCGGCAAAGCGCGATATTCGACCAAGGCGCAGATATCGCGTGCAACGGTCAGCCGAATAAAGAACTCGCCCCATCCCGTCGCCGAAACCGCACAGGAATTGTTGTTAGCATACGTCCCGGCACCGATGATCGGGACATCGCCGACGCGTCCCCAGCGTTTGTTCGTCATGCCGCCCGTTGAGGTTCCCGCAGTAAGATTGCCGTCCTTATCAAGAGCAACCGCGCCGACCGTTCCGAAACGATTCTCCGGCAGCGAACGTGCTGATTCGGACACGGTTTCCGGCTTTTTCTCAGCCTTTTCTCTTTCTTCTATTAGCACACGCTGCAGCGAATTCCAGCGGGCCTCGGTCCAGAAATATTTCTCGTCAACGAGCTCCAGCTTTTGCTCCGCCGCAAATTTCTCGGCGCCTTCGCCGATCATCATCACATGCGGGCTTTTTTCCATCACGGCACGAGCGAGCGTGATTGGATTTTTCACTTTTCGCAAGCCGGCGACCGCACCGGCATTCATCGTCTTGCCGTCCATGATCGAGGCGTCGAGTTCGTTCTTGCCGTCGTTCGTAAAAACCGCACCCTTGCCCGCATTGAACAGAGGCGAATCCTCAAGAATGCGTATCGCAAGCTCGACCGCATCGAGGCCCGAACGACCTGCCTGAAGAGCCTTGTAGCCAGCCATCACTGCCTCTTCGAGCTTTGCCTTGTATTCGCGCTCGCGTTCCGGCGTCAGCGAGCCCTTGCGTATCACGCCGGCTCCGCCGTGGATCATGAATCCGATTCGCGGGTTCTGCGGCGATTGATTCTGCTTCAATTCCGGCATCGCGGCTTTCTGCGAAAAACTTGCATGCGGAAAAAACACAAGACAGCCGCTCAATGCCAGCGTTAGAATGATTTTCACGCTCATAAAGGGCGACATAATGGTATTTGGTTTCATTTCTTCTTTACCTCGTCGATACGCTTGCGGAGTTCGTCCATGGCCGAATCAATTTGTGGTTTTGACACCTCGCCTATCCTTGCCTCAAGCTGTACTCGAAATCTAGAACTTATCTCATCTGTAACACGGGCTAGGAACGCAACAGCCTTTTGCCCCAACGCCGATTCATAGAATCGAATTAGTTCGATAAGTTCTGCTTCGGAAAACACTTTATCGAACACACTTATCACAGTATCGTATCCCAGCTTAGAGAGAACTTTACTCTCGTTCAGTTCCTTTTCCGTGCGCGCCGAGAGTTTGTCAAATATAGCTTTTCTTTCGACTTGTAGGGCCGACTTTTGCTCTTCGTGAAGGTCTTTTTCATCATCAATCAACGCCTTCATCTGATCATTGACGTCATCAAGTGAAAGTTGGATCTTGACGTCGAGCCGATTTGTTTTGGTCAGAGTGGCAAAACGTTCTATAAGCCCCTTTTTTGTCGGCTCAGCTCTGTCTTGTGCAACGAAGCTTGAAAAACCAAAGCAGATTACAAATGCCGCAAAAATGTACCGTGACAACATAGTTCTATCCTCGAGACGAAAGGTAGTCGCGAACCATCTTCATATCTTCCCACACTTCGCGTTTCTTATTCGGGTCGCGAAGCAGGTATGCCGGATGAAATGTCGGCATCACCTTGACGCCCATATAGTCGTGAAATTGCCCTCGGAGCTTGCCGATAGGGACCTTTGTTTCAAGCAGATTCTGCGCCGCCGTCGCACCGAGAACGACTATGACCTCGGGGCGAACGACCGCTATCTCTCTGAGCAAAAATGGCTTGCACGCTACCGTTTCGTCCGGCTCGGGTGCACGGTTTTGGGGCGGTCGGCAGCGGTTGATGTTGCCGATGAAAACTTCGTCGCGACTTAGGCCAATGCTCTCAATTATCTTGGTGAGCAGCTGCCCTGCCCTGCCGACGAACGGCGCTCCCTGAACATCCTCGTCCGCTCCGGGAGCTTCGCCCGCGAACATCAGCCTTGCGTTGAAATTGCCCGTGCTGTTGACGACCTGTTTTCGGCCGAGCGTCGCAAGTTTGCAGCGTGTGCAATCCGGCCCGATCTCAGCACGTATCTGCTCAATGGTCTCGGCCGGCGGCGGGAGTTCACTTGCTGTCATGCTTGATATCTCAGGTTTTCGTTCCACAGGAACGACCGGCTTCCTGCCCGACAGCGACGGCAGCGATGCAATGCGGCGTTTTGCGGCCTCGGCATCGTACTCTTTCGTCTTTTCTGGGACGCGAATTTCCGCGATCGGAACCGTCTCAATTTTTGCAGTCCGAGATTCTGCCCGCCTTTCAACTTTCGGCACATCTGCGATGTCCGCCTCTATGCCTTCAACGCCGAGCTCGCCGAGGAACGCCAGCCGTTCTCGAATGTCGCGGATAACTTGTTTTACGGCGTCATTTGCCATCGTTTCTGAGCTTCACGACGCGGTCGAGCAATCTGTCAGCAAGGTCGCGTTTTGACATCAGCGGCAACTCGTCAGCCTCGCTGTCTTTTGTCAGAATGGTCGCGATATTCGTATCGGTATTAAATCCCGCACCTTCTTTTGTGATGTCGTTTGCGACGACGATGTCGAGGCCTTTTTTCGCCATTTTCGAACGCGCGTATTCGACAACGTTGTCAGTCTCGGCAGCGAAACCAACGACGATGAGCCCGTCGTGACGATTCTTAGACACATCCGCCAAAATATCGGGCGTTTTCGCGAGCTCAAGCGTCATCGTGTCGCGGCCGTCCTTCTTGATCTTGGCGTCCGCGGCGTTCACCGGAGCGTAATCAGCGACTGCCGCCGCACCGACGAAAACCGTTGCATTTTGCAGTTCGTTGATCACCGCATCGTGCATTTCTTTCGCCGAAACGGCTCGTATTACCCGAATATTCGCCGGCGGAGCGACCTTAGTCTCACCGGCAACCACCGTCACCTCAGCACTTCTCGCCGCCGCCGCTTCAGCCACAGCGAATCCCATTTTCCCCGACGAATGATTAGAAATGAACCGCACCGGATCGATGGCCTCCCGCGTCCCGCCGACGGTGATCAAGATATTCTCTCCGACGAGGTCGGAACCGCCTGCGTGAGCGGGCGGCAATGAGTTTGTCAAAGATTCTACGCCGATATCCCCAACGGCCGTCCCGCCCGCTGACGCAGGCGGTTCTGACAACAACCCCAAAGCTTGCGCGACTATATTCTCCACATCCTCCAACTTCCCCGTACCGACAGTCTTGCACGCGAGTTCGCCGGCGACGGGTTCGACGAAATGCACGCCGTCGGCTCGTAGCTGCTCGACGTTTCGCTGCGTCGCGGGTTGTTCCCACATTGTCGTGTTCATCGCCGGAGCGATCATCACCGGAGCCGTGGTCGCCAGATATGTCGAAGAAAGAAAATCGTCCGCCACGCCGTTGGCAAATTTCGCAATGATATTCGCCGTCGCGGGCACGATCAGCAGCAGGTCGATGTTCTGCGAAAAGTTTATATGCGCGATCGGGTCAGGATTCTCCGGATCATAGTCGTCCACGATCACGTGCCGCTCGGTCAGAGCGCGAAACGTCAGCGGCTGAACAAACTCCGTCGCATGCCGCGTCATCGCCACCGACACGTCGCACCCAGCCTTCTGCAACAGCCGCAAAACCTCGACCGCCTTATAAGCCGCGATACCGCCCGAAACGCCCAAACCTATGCGGAATTTCGCCATCAGGACACGATTCTACTATACAAATCGAGAAATCGTCGCTCCGAAATGAGCTGTTTGACCTCGAGGGCCGCCCACGGCGAATAGCCGTTCGCCGGATCAGCGACTTCGCGAACAAAATCTTCCCATTTGATCCAGCGAATCGCGGCGACCTCGTCGGGATTCGGCTGCGGCTCGTTGTCGCTAAAGCCGACGAAAACGGGGCAGATCTCGTTTTCGACAATGCCGTCCTTTTCGGCTCGGTAGCGGAAATCGGGGAGCGTCATTTTGAGTTCGACGCCGGTCAAGCCGAGTTCGTATTTGAGACGACGCCGAGCCGCAGCATCGACGGTTTCGTGCAGTTTGACGTGGCCGCAAGCCGAATTTGACCACACGCCCGGCCAGGTCTTTTTGTGCAAAGCCCGCTGCTGCAGTAGCGTTTCGCCGCGGCCGTTGAAAATAAATATCGAAAATGCCGAATGCAAACGCGTGTCGGCGTGATGTGCCGCAAGCTTTTCTTCGGTGCCGATCGGCGTGCCGTCGTCGTCGACATAAACGATGCGTTCGTCGAATCGATAATGAGACCGCCGCCACCAACGAACCATCGCGACAATGACTGCAAAACCGATCACAGCCGCCCACAGCATGCCGCCAAAAACAGAGATCGCCGTCCAAAACACGATCATCAGGAACGCGCTCGATGCCAATTGAACAGGCACCGGCAGCAGCGGCTTTCTGATCCCGACAAACGCCTCGATGAGCAACGCACCGATCGCCCCGCTGACCAGCCAGCCGAGAAAATTCGACACCGGCACGCCGTAGAAAACGCCGCCGCCTTCGTATTGCCAAAAACCGAGCCGAACCGCTCCCGGATCGAGCACAAGGTCAAAGAACATCGCGATGACAGCGGCCGCTCCGCCGCGGAAGAAAGCATTCGAGAATAGCGTCGCCGCCATCGCCCATGCTCCGACCATCAGCGGCGACCACGCCAGAAAGACCGTCCACGGAGTAACGCCGAAAAGCTTAGCGCCCAACAGTTCAGAATAACCGAAATGCCCGTACGGAAACCCTGTAAATATCGCAAGCGTCTCGATCGCGAGTGCATAAAGACCGAGCATTACCCAAAGGATCGCGGCATCACGCCAGCCGAGCCACCAACGCGTCGCCCACATCGCGGGCAGAGCGAACAGCACAACGTTCAGCCCAGACAGCCAATGCGACCATGCCGGTAGCTCGACATTGACCATAAAGAACGCACCCGTTGCAAGGAATATCGCGACGGCAATGGTTATGTAGGTATTGATTTTGTTTGATGGGATCACTTGATTTCGTTCTCTAAGCCGGAGACCTCCCGCAATGCCGCAAAGCTGCAAGGGCAACCGCCAAGGAGATCGGAGCTCTTCTTTGCGTTCTTTGCATATGCCCTTGGCGTCTTTGCGGGAAATCTTTCGCCACAGCTACAATCAGTCAATGCCCGATCTGCGATTCTTGCTAAAGGTCAGCCGCCCGCGATTTTGGTTCTACGTGCTTGGGCCGTATCTGGTCGGGCTTGTTGCAGGTGCGGTTGATCTCAATGAACTTCTGCACCCAGCATATCTGCTGATCGGACTTTATTTCACGTTTCCGGCAAATCTGCTCATCTACGGCGTCAACGACATTTTCGATTATGAGACCGACCGCATCAACGCCAAAAAGGACGATTACGAAACGCTGGTAAAACCGGATTCACGCGGTGCATTGTGGCTGGCAATCGCGATAACGAATCTTCCGTTCGCGGCGATCTTTTTTTTCGCCAATTTCGCGGCTTCGGCAGCGGTCATCGGGTTCTTGTTCTTTTCGGTGTTCTATTCCGCGCCGCCGATACGAGCCAAAACAACGCCGTTCCTCGATTCCGCCTTCAACATTCTCTACGCGATGCCGGGCTTCTTCGCATATTCGCTGCTCTCGGGCGAATTCCCACCCGCTGCCATCGTGATCGCCGCACTTTGCTGGACCGCCGCGATGCATGCGTACTCCGCAATTCCCGATGTCGAGGCAGACAAAGAAGCCGGCATCTCGACCATTGCGACTGTCTGCGGCGAATACGGCACTATCGCCGTCTGCCTTATTCTTTACGCCGCTTCCGCAATTCTGTCGGCTCCGTATCTCGGCTTTTCGAGCGTCACTTTAGGGCTCGCCTATGTGCTGCTGATGATCGCGTCGTTCTACTCAGCGAAACACGGCCGCATCTTCAAACTCTACAAAGCTTTCCCGCTGATCAACGTCGCCGCCGGATTCGTGCTCTTCTGGTCCGTCGCTCTAGGAAAATTCTAGCCACAGAGAACACTGAAGGCACGAAGGAACCAAGGTGAAAAAGTGAAAATGTCACCGTCGAGGACAATCCGAAACCCGTCAACCTACAAGCACATTTTTGGGGGACACCAAGATATCTTTTCTATTTTCACCTTTTCACTTTTTCACTTTTGTTTTCTCTGTGGCTATAACTCTTCCAGTGGGCCGGGTGATTTGATGTTATGAACGCGCTTGTAAGCCAATTCGGCTGAGATCAGGCATATCTGCGTGCCGATGCCGGGATTTGTGCCGGCCCCGACGTAGTAGAGGCCTTTAACTTTTTTAGAAAAATTCTTCGGCCGGAATATCGCCGTCTGCATTAGCGTGTGGGCAAGTCCCAATGCCGAACCGCGAAACGCGTTGTAATCTGCCGCGAAATTTTCGACCGTGTAAATGCGTTTGTATTCGATCTTCTGCCGCAGGCCTTCGAGGCCCATTTCCTCTTCCATCAGAGCCAAAACCCTGTCGGCGTAACGTTCTTTTTCGTCCTCGCGAATCTCCAGACCGCTTGCGATCGGCACAAGGACAAATAAATTCTCCTTGCCTTCCGGTGCGACCGAAGGATCGGTCACGCTCGGCGCGCATACATACAGCGAAGGCTCATCAGGCAAACGCGGATCGTCGTAGATCTCAGCGAAATTCCGCCGCCAATCCTCGCTGAACAACAGGTTGTGGTGTATCAGCGACGGCATCTTTTCGCTGACGCCGAGATACATTATGAAGGCCGACGGCGCCATCACGCGTTTTTTCCAATAACTCTCTTTGAACGTGCGATTTCCGCTTTCGAGCAGCCGCGCTTCCGTATGCTCCATATCGGCGTTCGAAATGACGATGTCGGCTTCGATGACCTCGCCGCCTTCCAACTCGACGCCCGCTGCCTTGCCGTTCTTGACGACGATGCGTTTCACGGGGGACGACGTCCTCAGTTTCGCTCCGTTCTTTTCCGCGACGTTGGCGAGTGCTTTTATCAGCTCGTAAAAACCGCCCTGCGGATAAAAAACGCCCTGATTAAAATCCATGTGCGACATCAGGTTGTACAGCGCCGGTGCCTCATACGGCGATGTGCCCAGGAACACCATCGTGTATTCCATCACCTGCTGCAGCTTTTTCGTCTTGAAGAATCGCGAGACGAAATTGTGCATCTTCGAAAAAACGGACAGCTTCTGCCCTTCGGTCGCGACGCGTTTGTTCAGGAAATCCCAGATGCGGTCGTAGTTCTTGAACATAAAATGTTCTGTCGCCACGCCGTATTGATATTCGCTCTGTGCGAGATATTTGCGGAGGTTGTCGCCGGCTCCCGGCTCGATCGCATCGAAAGCCGCCGCATCGCGTTCGATGTCGCTGTGTATGTCTAGCCGCTCGGCATCGCGCCTGAAAAAGATGCGGTAAGACGGAGAGAGCTTCACTAGGTCTAGGTGGTCTTTGACGCGTTCGCCCATCAGCCGAAAGAAATGCTCGAAAATGTCAGGTGCCAAGTACCACGATGGCCCCATGTCGAATTTGAAACCGTTGCTTTGGAAAATATTCGCTCGCCCGCCGAGGTTAGCATTCTTTTCAACGAGAGTGACGTCGTAGCCTTTGCGAGCAAAAAGTCCGGCGGTACCAAGACCGCCGATGCCGCCGCCGATTATCAATACACGTTTGTTCATTCCAGTTGCGACTATCCACTAAAAACTTGTCACCATTCACTGCAGAAAACAATTTCATTCAGTGAATACCGACAAGTTTCAAGCGGCAAGTTCTTATTCATAAACGCCGATGAGGGCTTTTGCCGATAGCCACAGCTTTCGACGGAAGTTCGTCCTGACGCGGCCGCGATAGATATTGTAGTTCACACGCTCGATCTCGTTCAGGATAGCCTTGTAAAGAACATACGCGATGCGCACTGCCATTCGTCCCCGCCAATGCAGCATCGGTATGCCCGGCAGAGCTTCGCGATATATCTGACGGTTTCGCTCGATCTGAAAATTCATGAATTCGACGAACCGCTCATCGAAATTCTGCGTCGCGATGTCGCGTTCGGTCAGCCCGAACCGCCGCATTTCATCACGCGGCATGTAGATGCGGCCGAGCTCGTCATAGTCCTGTTTGATGTCGCGGAGGAAGTTCGTAAGTTGGAACGCGTAGCCGAGCTTGATCGCATAGGGAAAGGCTTCGTCCGAGCTGTAGCCGACGATCTTCGTTACCATAATGCCGATCACGCCTGCCGAGCCGTACATGTATTCCTCGAGGTGCTCGTAGTTGTCATAGGCGAAAACCTCCTCATCCATAAACATCGACTTCAGGAAAGCCTCGCCGTCCTCGACGGTGATGTTGTGACGCCGGAACGTATCGACTATGGCGTGCAAAACGGCGTCGTCGCTGCCGCCGTCAGCCATCGCGGCGAGCCAGCGTTCCCGCCATTCGTTCAGCTTTGCCAGCGTCTCTTCTTTATCACCTTTGTTCGGGTCGTCAACGATCTCGTCGGGAATGCGTGCAAAGGCATAGACGGCGTAGATCGAATTCCGCAGTTCCCGCGGGAAGAACTGCGTCGCGAAGTAGTAGCTCGTCCCGTAATGCTCCGTTATGGCCTTGCATTCGAGATAGCCCTCGGCGAGGAATTCGTCGGCTTTCGCAGCCGTAAGGTTCTTGTCATCGAGCAACATGCTTCTTTTGCACCAAGTGCGTTATACAGGGTTTCGCACGCCGACCTGTTTTGGATTCTGTTACTGCTATGGCTATCATCTTGCCTTATGCCCGAGACAATCGCAACAAAAAAGATCTATGACGGCCGCATTTTTGATGTCCGCATCGACACCATCCGCGAAGGCGACGCGAAATACGACCGCGAGATAATTTCCCACCGCGGCAGCGCCGTGATCGTACCGCTTTTTGACGACGGCACCGTCGCGATGGTCAGACAATACAGGCATGCGGCGAAAGAGACGCTGCTGGAATTACCCGCGGGCTCGCTCGACGAAGGCGAGGCGCCCATCGAAGGTGCCGCCCGAGAACTGGAAGAAGAGATCGGATATACAGCAGAAAAGCTTGAGAAGATCGCGGAATTCTACGTCTCGCCGGGCTTTCTCGATGAAAAGATGTTCGTCTTTTTCGCCGCCGGCCTCACGCAGACCGAGCAGCGGTTGGAGATCGACGAGATCATCGAGGTCGAACGAATTCCGCTCGCCGACGCCATTGAATTGGTTAACCGCGGAGAGATCCACGACGCCAAAACGATGCTCGGCCTGCTCTTTGCCGCAAGAACCGTCGCTCAGCGATGATAAACTTCCTCGTTTTCGCGGCTTGACGATTTATTTTCGTTTCGATATCCTGTCAGTTCGCATTTTTGCGGAGAAAGGCAACAGTGTGTGCAGATATGAGTACTTATTTTCCAAGCGGAAAGGGATTGGCAGAAGATAGAAAGTGGTTTGTCGTTGACGCGAAAGGCAAAACGGTAGGCCGTTTGGCGACCGAGGTCGCACGCATTTTGTCGGGCAAGAACAACCCTGCGTGGACACCGTTCATGGACATGGGCGATCATTGTGTCGTCATAAATGCACGTCACGCCGTTTTCACCGGTTCGAAAACTGATCAAAAGCTTTACCGCCACCACACATTGTATCCGGGCGGCTTGAAAGAAAAGTCCGTCAAGGAAATGCTCGAGCAGAAACCTGAGCGGATCATCGAACTTGCGATCAAAGGCATGTTGCCGAAAACTAAGCTCGGCAAGGCGATGGCAAAGAAATTGAAGGTTTACGCGGATGCCGAACACAGGCACACCGCCCAGAAACCGGAGGCGATCGAAGTTTAGCTGCAGTAGCAGCCGCAGTCCGCAGTTGAAAACTGCCGCTGCCGCTGCCGCTGCCAACTGTAAGATATGGCAGACATTCAGTATTACGGAACAGGCCGCAGAAAGACCTCGACAGCGAGGGTTTACCTTCGTCCGGGCAGCGGCTCGATCACGGTGAACAAGCGTGATTTCAACTCGTATTTTCCTAATGAGGCGTTGCAGATGATCATTCGTCAGCCGCTCGCTCTTACGGAAACGACGGAAAAGTTCGACATTCTCGTGAATGTTGACGGCGGCGGCTCTGCCGGACAGGCGGGTGCGGTTCGTCACGGCATCACGCGTGCGTTGCTCGAATTCAATTCGGACCTGCGTCCTGAGTTGAAGAAAGCGGGCCTCATCACACGCGACCCGAGAAAGAAGGAACGCAAGAAATACGGACAGAAAGGTGCCCGTAAGCGCTTCCAGTTCTCGAAACGCTAATTAGTGTTCAGAGTTACGCCTTTAGGCGTGATTACGCGTAAACGCGTAACTCTAAACAAAAACCATTGGCGAAATGCTTGGTTGACACGTTCACCTTTTCGCCGAGTACATAAACCAAGGAGATAAAGTTTTGGCAACAGTAACGATGAAAGAACTCCTCGAAGCGGGAGTTCATTTTGGACACCAGGTACGCCGTTGGAACCCGAAGATGAAGGAATACATCTTTGGCGAACGCAACGGCATTTATATTATTGACCTTCAGAAAACGCAGAAGCTTTTCCGCGATTCGCTGAATTTCGTCACGGAATCGTTCTCGCAAAAGCCGAATCAGAAAGTGCTTTTCGTCGGGACAAAGCGTCAGGCTCAGGACGCCATCAAAGAAGAGGCGGAACGCTGCGGACAGTTTTATGTCAACAACCGCTGGCTCGGCGGCCTGCTGACGAACTACGAAACGGTCAAGAAATCCATCAATCGCCTGAAAGAGATAGAAGCGATGCGTGAGGACGGCCGTGCCGAGATGCTCACGAAAAAAGAGCGTCTGCAGCTCGACCGCGAACACGAAAAGCTGATGAAGAACCTTGCGGGTATCAAGGACATGAACGGCCATCCGGACATGCTCTTTATCATCGACGTTCGTAAAGAAGACATTGCGGTCAAAGAGGCTAACAAGCTAAATATCCCGATCGTGGCCGTCGTTGACACAAATTGCTCGCCGGAAGGTATCGACCATGTCATCCCGGGCAACGACGACGCATTACGTGCGATCCGACTGTTCGCTTCGCGCATCGCGGATGCGATCCTTGAAGGCAAGCAGATCGGAACGGAAGGCGGCGTTGCTGTGGCTGAAACCGCAGAGACCGAAGACGAAAGTGCGGATACGGCTGAGATCGGTTCGCTGACAGCTATTCCGAAAGAATTCCTTTCTGAGGATGAGGTCGCCGAGATCGAATCCGAAGATATTCCTGACGAAGAGCCGGAATTGGAAGAGTCGGTGGAGGAAACTGCTTCCGAAGTTGCAGCAGAAGATGCTCCCGCCGGCGAAACGGTCGAAGAACCTGCGGCAGAGCCTGTTGCGGACACAGAGGAATCGAGCGAAGCAAAGGCGAGCTAGCCTGAACATCAAGAGTATGGCGTAGCTCATTTCCCCGCGGGAGACGAGCTACGCTTTTTTCATAAATAGATTTTATTACCGGAGAAATATTATGGCGGAAATTACAGCAAGTGCAGTTAAGTCTTTGCGTGAAAAGACAGGTGCAGGAATGATCGATTGCAAGAATGCTCTCGTCGAGGCAAACGGCGACGAGGCGGCAGCCGTCGAGATCCTGCGTAAAAAAGGTATCGCTACGGCGGATAAAAAGGCCGGCCGTGTAACGGCAGAAGGCGCAGTCGGTTCGTACATTCACATGGGCGGAAAGGTCGGCGTTCTGGTCGAGATCAACTGCGAGAGCGACTTTGTCGCTCGCGGCGAAGAATTTCAACAGTTGGTAAAGGACGTTGCCATGCACATTGCAGCGGCGAGCCCTCTTTACACGAATCGTTCGGAAGTCCCTTCGGACATCCTGGACAAAGAGCGGGAGATCCTGATGGAGCAGCTCAAGAACGATCCGAAAAACGCGAACAAGCCCGAAGACGTACTCGCAAAGATCATCGACGGGCGTCTGAACAAGTACTATGAAGAAAATGTTCTTGTCGATCAGCCTTTCGTGAAAGACCCGGCAAAAACCGTCGGCGAACTCGTCACCGAAAAGGTCGCTTCGATCAAGGAAAACATCACGATCCGACGCTTTACCCGCTACAAAATGGGCGAAGGCATCGAGAAAAAGCAGGACGATTTCGCGGCAGAGGTCGCTTCGATGGTCGGGTAGCAGTGGTCAGTGGTCGGTGACCGGTGGTCAGAGGAGATGTCTGTTCAAAACTATCGCCAATTGATCGCCTGGCAAAAGGACAATGGAATTGGTCGGATCGGTTTATGACCTAACGGAAGATTTCCCTTCGGAAGAACGTTTTGGCCTCACGATTCAGATCAGAAGGGCGGCAGTTTCGGTCGCCTCGAATATTGCGGAAGGGCAGGGCCGGAATTCAACACGCGTGTTCATTAACCACCTATCCATTTCGTACGGTTCGCTGATGGAAACTGAGACACAGACGCTTGTAGCAGAAATGCGAAACTACTCGACCCGCGAGAAACAAGATCGCGTTATGGATAAGGCCGCCGAAGTTGATAGACTCATAAACGGAATATCAAATTCGCTTGGAAGAAAAACTAGATCGGACAGATGACGCTGACCACCGACCACCGACCACCGACCACTCCGGTTTTTCGCCGGATTCTTCTCAAGCTATCCGGCGAGGCTCTGATGGGCTCGCAAAACTACGGCATTGATGTCGCTGTTGCGGCATCGGTTGCGGAGGAGTTAAAGACAGTTCACGAATTCGGCTGTGAGATCGCGATCGTCGTCGGTGGCGGCAATATCTTTCGCGGCGTTTCGGAATCTGCGGGCAACATGGACCGTGCGGCAGCCGATTATATCGGCATGCTTGCCACGGTCATGAACGCCGTCGTTCTGCAGGACGCTTTGGAAAAAGCGGATGTCTATACCCGCGTTATGTCGGCCATCGACATTCCGCAGCTTGCCGAACCGTTCATCAGGCGTCGGGCGATACGCCATTTGGAAAAGAAGCGGGTCGTGATATTTGCCGCCGGGACGGGAAATCCGTATTTCACTACCGATTCTGCGGCATCGCTTCGGGCACTTGAGATCCGAGCCGATGTCATTCTTAAGGCAACTAAGGTCGACGGCATATTTTCCGCCGATCCGAAGAAAGACCCGACGGCGACCAAATTTGACAAGATCACGTTTCAGGAAGTGCTCGAAAAGCGGCTGAATGTGATGGACGCTTCAGCCATCTCGCTTTGCCGCGACAACGACCTTCCGATCATGGTCTTTAACATGCTCGAGAACGGCAATATAATAAAGGCTTTGAGCGGAGACACGAGCATCGGTACTCTCGTCACTAATTGATATGAGCGCAGAAGATGTAGTTAAAGAAACAGGGCCGAAAATGGAATCGGTCATTGAGGATTTTAAGCGGAAGCTCGCCAACGTCCGCACCGGACGCGCGACGGTCGGCCTTCTGGATTCGGTCGTGGTCGATTATTACGGCACGCCCACGCCGTTGAATCAGATGGCGTCGGTCGCCGTACCGGAGCCGCAGCTGATGACGGTGCAGCCGTGGGACATTTCCCAGCTCGGCGCCGTCGAAAAAGCGATCATTGGCGCAAATCTCGGCCTCAACCCGTCAAATGACGGCAAGCTTATTCGCTTGCCCGTTCCGCCGCTGAACGAGGAGCGCCGCAAGCAGCTTGCAAAGCAGATCCACGAATTTGCCGAAGAGCATCGTATCGCCCTTCGAAACATTCGCCACCAATCCAACGACCTGCTGAAAAAGCTGCTCAAGGACAAGGCAATTTCCGAGGACGAAGAGCGTGGCGGGCTTGATGATGTTCAGAAACTTACCAACACATTCGTCTCAAAGATCGATGAACTTGCGAAGAACAAGGAATCCGAGGTCATGAGCGTCTGATCTTCGCTGAATCAGGAATTTGTCCCGGAAAGTACTGAGCTTTCCGGGATTTTTTTGCTCTTGAGGCCGAGTGCGGTATATTTGTTGTCGGTACTGCTCACCTCCAACCTATATGAATCGAACAAGGACCCTTCTCATCTCGGCGTTTTTGGTACTCGGGCTTCTTTCTAACGCACTTCCGTGCGGTCCGGGATATGTGTCGCCGATATTCGATACGAACAAATCGCCGGAACGCCCTTTTTCTAATTACGCCTCCGGACAGCTGGGCATTATCAAGCCGAGTTTCAGGCGTTCCGTCCTTTTCGCGGCCTACAGGCATATCAACGGCGGCGGGCTGAACGGGGCAGAGCAGACCGCGTTGGTGGACGTTTGGAGGGCAGAGTTTGAGAATCGAGATTTTGCCGATCTGAGCATTGACGACGCTGTCCGAGCGTGGATCGCGAGGCGTGCGGAGGTGGTTCCTAAAGAACAGCCAGTTCCGGAGATCTATGCGGAGCGGCGTTGGGGCGGCTACGAATTCTTTCCTAATTGCACGAAGAATGCGTTCGAAACAGCTCTTGAGACACTAAATTCCCGCGTTTCGTCCAACGGCAGCAGCGACCCGAACGTACAGAACTGGATACGTGCCCAAGACGCCGTGTTTCTGAATTGTTCCGAGGGCAAAACTCCGCCTGAAGAAGCTCCCGCAGGTGCGCCTGAGTGGCTGCAGAAAGACCGTGCGTATCAATTGGCCGCGGCAGATTTTTATTCGATGGATTTTCGATCCGCACGGAGCCGTTTTGCGGCAATTGCTGAGGATACGGCGTCGCCGTGGGCCGAGACCGCGGATTACCTGGTGGGCCGCACTCTGATCCGGCAGGCCAGCCTTTCACGGTCAAGAGATGCCACGGAGCGGCTTTATGAAGAGGCCGAAACGCATCTGCAGAGTATAGCTTCACGCGGCGGAAAGTTCGGTTTCCCGGCCGAGAAACTCATCTCGCTCATACGTTACCGAACACAGCCGAAAGAACGCGTACAAGAACTGGCAAGCAGGCTCGCGGGGGCGGGCGGCGGCGACAGCTTCCGTCAGGATGTGATCGATTATATCTGGCTTGTGGACCGGTTCACGAGCGAGTCGCTGGAGGCCGAAGAAGCCCGCAAGAAAAAAGAAAGCGGCGAAAAGCCAGAGCCGTCGCCCGCCTCTACACCTGAAACGACTCCGACACCGAAAGAGGGTGAGATACAGATATTCTTCAGCAATGAGGATTTCACTAAGAGCTGGACGATCTTCGTCCGTGCCGATGCTTCCGACGCCGAGGCACTTGCCGAGGCCGAGCGTGTAGCCGGCGAACCACTGACAGAAGATATGCGCAAACGCGTGATCGAGGGCCGAAAGGAAGGTTATTCCGGCCGCATCCGTGATACGAACAGCGGCGGCTACGAAGGCCGCTATTGGGGCGACGAGGCCTTGACGCCAGGTCTCGTGCCGGAGATTCTTCGCCGCAGCGAAATGACGGATTGGATCCTGAACTATCAGATGAAAAGCCCCGAATCCTACCAATATGCGGTGGCACGTTTTCGCGAAACGGGCGGCGAGCACTGGCTGGCGTCCGCCATTTCCAAAGCCGAACGGACTTCGCCGGATCTCAAGCGGGTGCTTGAAGCGGCAGAAAACGCGAACCGCACTTCCGCGGCCTACACGACCATTGCCTATCATGCGGCAAGGCTTTATCTTGACCTCGGCCGCGAAGCGGACGCAAAACGACTGATCGACGGCATGCTGGCGTCCGGCGACCTGTTGAATGCTTCGGCGAGGAACTCGTTCCTCGAACTCAAACTGAGAACGACCGATACGATGGACGATTTTCTTCGTTATTCGGTCCGAACTGCGTTCAATTTTGATTTCAGCGGCACGACCGGGACCATCGAGGACATCATCGCAGAACAAAAGTCCTTTTTCGATCCGGAATACGACAAAGAAGGCCGAGAGGAATACGAAGCAAACATCGAACGGCAGTACGGCAAGTATCGTTTGTTCGAGAACCGTCAACTCTTGGACGATGCGACCATCGAATCCCTGAATCACCATTTCCCGACCGCGTTGATGCTGGAAGCGATAGGTTCGCAGTATTTGCCGTCACCGGTTCGTGAACGCTTCGCGATCGCGTCGTGGACGCGTGCCTGGCTGCTGAATGACGCCGCCTCGATGCGGCGGGCACAGCCGGAGCTGGTACGATATCGTCCCGATATGAAAGCTGCGCTCGACGAGATCGCCGCCATACAGTCACCTGCGGCACGCGAGAACGCCCTGCTCTATTTCGTCATCAAGAACCCGATCTTGACGCCTTTCATCGAATCCGGCATCGGCAGGCTCGATAATGAATCCGGAGCGTGGGACGCTAACGACTGGTGGTGCGAGCCGTATGAGGGTGAGGAAAGTGACGAGAACAGCGAATTTGCGCCGCCAAAGCCGCCTGGCTTTTTGAAGCCGGCGCAAACCACGGCGGCAAAGAACGAACGCAAGCGCTTGAAAGATATCGGCGATGCACCGAAGTTCCTCGCTCAGCGGGTCATCGCATGGCAGCGGCGTTCACCGGCCGACAAACAGCTACCTGAGGCTCTGTATTTGATGATCCAGTCCAACGATTGGAACAAGTGGGGCTGCGGCGGAAACTACGAACTGCGGAATCAGATGATCGCGATATTGAAACGCAGCTATCCCAATACAGAATGGGCCGCCAAGATAATAAAAGAAGAAACCGATAGACAGTAAGGCAGGCGTTATTTCGCCTGCTCACTCTTGGTCTTTAGCAGTTCCTGCTTGAAATCGCGGCAGAGCTTTGCCATCTCTTCCTTGCTCTTCGTGTTTTGCTTGACCGCGTCGCGAATGCCGTCTTTTATTCGGTTAAAGACGAGATTTTTCGCCGCTTTTGCGACGAAATTGTCATCGGGGTTATTCGCCTCGGCAGTGATCATGTCGAGGACTTCGTCGCATTCGGGAATGCCGATCTTCGACTCGCCGGTTACTGTATCGACCGCCTTGTCCGTGACGGTCTTGTTGCCGGACGAGGCACCGCCGCCCGAACCGTTCGAACCGCCCGAGAACGGATTCATCCAACTGCAGCCCAAGGCGGCGAAAGCCACAAATGACAATGCTAAGATCGCTGTGTAGTTATTTTTCATTATTTTTCTAAACGAACCATTGTGCGGTCAGGTTCTGTCCAATTGCAGATTCGCAAATTTCTCGACCAGCTTCTTCTGCCCGAATCCCGGAAAACTGACCGTCAATTTTGCCGTATCGCCGCTTCCCTCACGCCGCAACACGAGCCCGCGGCCGTATTTCGCGTGAACGACGTATTTTCCGGGCTCGATGCCGTTCGAACGCGGTTTCGGCTCCGGTGACGCTGCGGCACGAAGCCTGTCCATCGGCGTGGATGCCGGAGTAGATGGCTTAGGCGGTTCCGGCGATGCCGCTCCGCTCTGCCGCATCTTGAAAAATTCGGCTACGGCATCGGCACTGTTATAAGTCTTTCCGGTATAGACATTTCGCGGTTTCGGGGGTTCTGCTTCACCGCGAAGTGCCGATACTGCGGCTTTCGCCGCTGCTGTGGTCCCGCTGCGAGCGTACGACAGCCACGACGCGCTGTCAGAGAGATCCTCGATCAGTTCCAACGGCAATTCGTTGAGGAACTGCGAAGGCTCCGCAGCAAATTCGTCGCCATAGGTCCGCCGCCGCATCGCATGCGTCAGGAAAAGCATCTTTTCCGCACGCGTGATGGCCACGTAGGCAAGCCGGCGTTCTTCCTCAAGCTCTTTTTGATCGTGTATCGAACGCGAATGCGGAAAAATGCCGTCCTCAAGGCCCGCGAGAAAGACAACCGGAAATTCGAGGCCTTTCGCGGCGTGAACGGTCATCAGCGTTACTTTCGCGTCGCGGTCGTATTTGTCCGTATCCGAAGCAAGTGCCGCGTGATCAATAAAATCTCGTAGGCCATTCTCGTCCTGTTTGTCGTAGTCGGCGGCGGCGTTAGCGAGTTCTTCCAGGTTCTCGAGCCTCGCGATGGATTCTTCAGTATCCTCGGCTCTCAGGGCATTGCCGTACCCCGTTTCCTCGATCGCGGCGATCACGATCTCGGTAACATGCCGTTCGGACGAACGAGGTTCGTTCACTTTGGCGATCAGGCGGTCCATCGTTTCCTTGAAGCCGCGCAACGCCTCGCGTGCTCGTGTTGTTAGGTTCGTCTGTGCAGGAACCTCGCGGTCCGTCACCGCGATCAAAGTCGTCCACAGCGAACCGCCGCTCCATGCTGCGTATCTCTGCAGTTCTTCGAGGCTCGTCTTGCCGATGCCGCGGGGCGGCGTGTTGATGATGCGAAGTATCGCTATGTTGTCGAAAGGATTCATCGCGGCTTTAAGATACGCGATGATGTCCTTTACCTCGACGCGCTCGTAGAAAGAAAAGCCGCCTACGATGTTGTAATCGATACGCTGCCGACGCAGGGCTTCCTCAAAAAGCCGCGACTGAGCGTTCGTTCGATACAGCACGGCAAACTTCAGTTTGTCGTCGCGTGCCATCATCTTATCGATCTGCGATGCGACAAATCTCGCTTCCCCGTCGCCGTCATACGCCTGATAATAGAACAGCCTCTCGCCGCCGTCGTTCGCCGTCCAGAGCTTCTTTTTCTTCTGGTTTACGTTGTTGCTGATGATCGCGTCCGCCGCGTCGAGGATCGTTTGCGTCGACCGGTAATTCTGTTCAAGCAGAATGGTTTTCGCGTCCTTGAAATGCTTCTCGAATTCGAGAATGTTCCGAATATCCGCCTGCCGAAAACCGTATATGCTCTGTGCGTCATCGCCGACCACGCATACGTTCTTCTGCTTTTCCGTGAGCAGGTCTATCAGCGCGAACTGCAATGCGTTCGTATCCTGATACTCATCGACGAGGATGTATTTGAAGCGGTCGTTATACTTTTCGCGGACGTCGCTGCAGCGTTTCAGCAGCCGCACCGCGACGATCAGAAGGTCGTCGAAATCGAGTGCGTTCCCAAGTTTCAGACGCTTCTCGTAAAGCTCATAAACGGCCGCGATCTGCTGCCGTTTCGAATCGTAAGTGTCGATACGGGCCAGATAGGTCTGCGGGTCGTGGCCGCGGTTCTTTGCCGAGCTGATGGCGTTGCGGACGTTGCGAGGATTGAGCTGTTTTTCGTCAAAACCGAGGTCCTTGACGCACGCCCTTACGACCTTCAGCGAATCGTCGGTGTCGTAGATCGTGAACGACTTTGTATAGTCTTCGTCGAGCGATTCGATGTCCTGCCGCAGCAGCCGGACGCAAAGGCTGTGAAACGTCGCGATCAGCGGTGCGGATCGCAAACGCTGGCCCTGCAGGAGCTTTTCGACACGCTCTCGCATCTCGCCCGCCGCCTTGTTAGTGAATGTAACGGCGAGGATATTGTGCGGTGCAACCCCTTTTTCTGCAATAAGATACGCGATGCGGACCGTTATAACGCGCGTCTTGCCCGAGCCCGCTCCCGCAAGAACAAGCAGCGGCCCTTCGGTCGTTGTTACGGCCTCTTTCTGAGGCGGATTAAGTGAAGAAAGCAGATCCATTTACTACTTGATCAGGGCCTGTATCGCCTTGAATTGCTCGTGACGGGCATCGCGCATCAGTTCAAAAAAAGCCATCTCGATCGACGACGGCACGGCGCCGCTTCGCCGCATCTTCTCAAGGCCGATAAGGCGGTTATACTCGAACCGCGACGACACGCAGTCGCTCAAAATATGTACCTGAAAGCCGTGATCGAGCAGGTCGTGGACGGTCTGATTCACGCAGACGTGCGTTTCGATGCCGCATACGGCGACCTGTTCTACGCCGAGCTCACGCAGTTTTTCGACGAATTGCGAAGCACCGCACGAACTGAACGCCGTTTTCTCATAAACCTCGAAATTTTCCGGCAGCACACGACGAATTTCCTCAGCCGTATGCCCGAGGCCTTTCGGGTATTGTTCGGTCACGAGAACCGGCAGTCCAAGTATCTGAAAGCCCTGCACCGCGACCGACGCACGGACGGCAATGGTGTCGAAATCAGGGATCGCGTTGCGAAAACTTTCTTGAATATCAATGACGGCAAGAGCCGCTTTTTTCGGGTCTAACAGATCGGAATGAGGCATTTCAGGCTTTCGTCTCCTCAGCCTTTTTCTGTTCGCGTTCTGCCTTTTCCCGCATTTCTTTCTTATAGGTTTTGAAGAAGAAATAGACCGAAACCGCGCATATGACCAAGATCAGGATCATCATCGCGACAATAAAATAAATTTCGGCAAGTCCGGCACCGGGCATGGCTCTAGTCTAAAGGCTGACGCCCTAACTCTCAAATGAACCTGTCTTGAAGCAAGATCTCGGGTTTCTGTTTTTGCCTTTTCGGTTTTCGGTATTGGATTTGGAATTTCGAATTTGAAATTTCGGGCCCGACCACTGACCACCGGCCACTGTTCCTAGCTTGGCGCTTTATCCGGCGGGAATGACCTCTCTTCGCTGAGCAGCAGGCGGTCACGATAAAATTCGGGCAGCGATTTCACTTTCTTGTTTCGGTCGGTCACGACGTGCATGGTCTCGCCTTCGGCGACCAGCGTGTCGTCGGCAGACCTGTAAACCTCATAAAAGAAACGCAGGCTGCGGCTTCTCACTTCAGCGACCCGTGTCCGTATGGTCAGTACGTCCTCATAATAAGCCGGCGATTTGAAGCGGCAATACGTCTCGGCGACGACCATCAGCGAATCGCCGTCCGTTTCCATTTCTTTGTAAGAAAAACCGCGCGCCCTACAGAGGTCGCTGCGGGCGGCTTCAAACCAAATTACGTAGTTGGAATGATGGACTATGCCCATTTGGTCGGTTTCGGCGTACCGGACGCGTATTTCGGTCTCGTGCCAGCCGTCCATAGGCAGTTTAGAGTTACGCCTTTAGGCGTGAATGTTCAGAGTTACGGCTTCAGCCGTGAACCGCCTAAAGGCAACACTCTGAACGAAAAAATTGGCTGGGAGACAGGGATTCGAACCCCGATAGGCAGATCCAGAGACTGCAGTCCTACCATTAGACGATCTCCCAGCGCTATTAATAATTTACGTTTCCGCCGCTTGGGTTGTCAACATACGCAGTCCGCCCGACAGGTGATTCCCGCCGCGTAAATGCTAGAATCTATTCAAGCTAGGCATTTCCCTGCGCGCACTCTATGTCTGCAGAAAAAGACATCGTTACCAATAGGCTCGCCTTTCACGAGTACCACATCCTCGACAAATTCGAGGCCGGTGCAGCGTTGGTCGGCAGTGAGGTAAAGAGCATAATGGCGGGCCGAATACAGCTAAAGGAGTCTTACGTTGCGATCAAGGACGGCGAGGTCTGGCTGCTCGGTGCGAACGTTTCACAGTATTCCCACGGAAATATCAACAATCATGATCCTCTGCGTCCGAGGAAACTGCTGCTGCACCGCCGCGAGATCGAAAAACTGCAGAAAGAAACAATGCAGAAAGGCATGACGCTCGTAGTGACACGTATCTATTGGAAGAACGGCCGGATCAAATTTGAGATCGGCGTGGCAAAGGGCAAGAAGCTTTACGACAAACGCGAAACTGAAATGAAACGCACCATCGCGAAAGAGACGCAGGCCGAGTTGAAACAAAGGCTTCGTTGAGTTTAAGATAAAGGGTCGTTTACGTTTAACTAAAATCATTATTTTTACGAGGTGTTGATGAAAATTACGGGTATCTCGAGCGGGTTTTCCGAAGCAAATGCGGAAGCACTGGTTGCGGCTGTTTACAAGGATGAAAAGGCTTCGTCAGCCGATCTGAAGGCATTGGACAAATTGACGGGCGGGCTGATCGCCGACCTTTTCGCGAACGAAGATTTCAAAGGCGAATCGGGCGACACTGCTCTGATCCGATTTACGCCCAAAAGTGGTGGGAAGGCGAGCCGACTGCTGCTGGTCGGCGTTGGCGAAAAAAAGGACTATAAGGTGCCTGCCGTAGCCACACTCTCAGGTACCGCGACGCGGTTTCTGCGTAAACGCGGCATCAAGAGCTTTGCTCTCGACGCCAGGATCAGCGGTGATGCAGTTGCCGTTGCTCAGTACGCTGCTCAGGGCATGATCACGAGCCAGTTCGAGCTCGACAAATATAAGACCAAAGACCGCTCGACGAACCAGGTAACTGCCGGCGTTATCTATATCTCCGGAGCAAAACCTGCTGATCTGAAGAACGGCATCAACCGCGGCCGCATCATCGGCGATTCGATGAACTTCACCCGCGATCTGGCCAATGAACCGCCCAATATCCTTCACCCGACCGAAATGGCGAAACGGGCTCAGGCGATGGCCAAAGAGGCAGGCCTGAAGTGCGAGGTTCTGACAGAAGCTCAGATGGAAAAAATGGGCATGGGCTCGATCCTAAGCGTTACAAAAGGCACTACGCAGCCCGCAAAGATGATCGTCCTGCGCTACACGCCCGCCAAGAGCACGGCAAAGAACAACGAGATGCTCGCACTCGTAGGAAAGGCGGTCACGTTCGATACCGGCGGTATTTCGCTCAAGCCCGGACCGGGCATGGAAGCGATGAAATACGACATGTCCGGCGGCGCCACCGTAATGGGTACCATGCGGGCGATCGGACTGCTCAAGCCGTCAGTGCCGGTCATAGGCGTTATCGGAGCGGTCGAGAACATGCCCGACGGCGGAGCTTCGCGTCCGGCTGACGTTGTTACCGCTATGAACGGCAAAACCATTGAGATACTGAACACGGATGCTGAAGGCCGTCTCGTACTTGCGGATGCGGTCGCCTACGCTGAAAAACAGGGCGCCACGCGTATCGTCGATATGGCAACGCTCACGGGTGCGGTCATCATCGCTCTCGGCGGATACAACACGGGCGTAATGGGCAACGATCAGGGCCTGATGGACGAGATCATTGCCTGCGGAAAGCAAACGGGCGAAGGCTTTTGGCAGCTTCCCGTCGGCCCCGAGTACAGCAAGGACATCAAGTCCGACATCGCTGATATCAAGAATATCGGCCCTGCCGGCAAGGCCGGCACCATTATGGGTGCTGTTTTTATTCAGGAGTTCATCGACAAGGCCAAGTGGGCCCACCTCGACATTGCCGGCACTGCATGGAACGACGGCGTCAGGGCACATCAGGCAAAGGGCCCGACCGGCGTTGCCATACGCTCGCTGCTCGAGCTAGTCGAAAGATCGCAATAAAACACGAGGTAAAAACTATGTTCCCCCTTCTAACTAGTTTATTTTTTGGCAAGGACGCAAAGGCGAGCGGAGTTTTCGCTATCGCCATCGTCGCACTGATCGCGTTGGGCTGTACGTGCGGCAAGAATTTTGACCTTGGCAATCTCGCGAGCGAATCGAATACTTCAAGATCGGCCGACACGCCGTCAGACGCGAAAAAGTCCGAATCGGCCGATGACAGTGTGCCGTCAAACGACGTCGTTGAGGGCCTTGTGAAAGACACGATCTCGGACTTCGCCGATGCCGTCAACAGCGGTGATTTCTCCGAATTGCATGACAGTGCGTCGCAGGATTTCCAGAGTTCGTACACTGTCGATGAGATGAGGACAGCATTCAAGTCCTACACCGACAAGAAGTCGGTCGTCGTCCCGATCCTCAAAAAGGTCGCGAAGACAGATGCGAAATTCACGACCGAACCTTCGATCCGCAAGGAGAAAGGCCTGAGCATCCTGATGGCCGAGGGCGAGTTCCCGACCAAACCGTACAAGGTGCGTTACGATTACGAATACGTGATGCGCGACGGCGAATGGAAACTGCTGAAGCTGGTCATTAATATCCCATAGCGATCTGATAGAACCGCCTGCGAAAGCGGGCGGTTCTGTCGTGACCGCCATTTAACGTCTTTTTCAACATACCGCCCGCCTGGGCTGGCGGTTCTGACCTTATGAAGATCCACGAATATCAAGGTAAAGCCATCTTGAAAGAATATGGCGTTCCCGTTCCACGCGGCATTGTTGCAACCACGCCTGAACAGGCTGAGGCTGCAGCGATCGAATTAGGCACCGACGTCTGTGTAGTCAAAGCTCAGATCCACGCCGGCGGCCGCGGTAAAGGCGGCGGCGTCAAGCTCGCTAAATCGCCTGCTGAGGCAAAACAGCTTGCATCCGAGATACTCGGAATGCAGCTCGTCACGCATCAGACCGGCCCCGAAGGCCAAGAGGTCAAAACGCTCCTTATCGAAGAAGGCCTGCCGATCGATCGTGAATTCTACCTCGGTATCACGCTCGACCGCGTCACGGGCCGCAACGTCTTTATGGCGTCGTCCGCTGGCGGCATGGACATTGAAAAGGTCGCTGAGGAAACTCCTGAGCTTATCTTGAAAGAGACGATCGACCCGTCAGTCGGCCTGCGTGGCTTTCAGGCTCGCAAGCTCGCATTCGGCCTCGGCATTCCGGCTGAACTGATCGGCCAGGCGTCGAAGTTCATGCTCTCGCTCTACGACTCATACGAGAAAATTGACGCATCCTTGGTCGAGATCAATCCGTTCCTGCTCACCAAAGACAACCGCCTGATCGCTCTCGACGCTAAGGTCACGTTTGATGACAACGCGATGTTTCGCCACAAAGATTTCGCCGAACTCCGCGACCTGGCCGAGGAAGAACCGCTCGAGATCGAGGCTTCAAAATACGACCTCAATTACATCAAGCTCGACGGCAACATCGGCTGCATGGTCAATGGTGCCGGACTCGCGATGGCAACGATGGACATCATCAAACTCGCGGGCGGCGAACCGGCGAACTTCCTCGATGTCGGCGGCGGTGCCTCGCAGGAACGCGTCGAACAGGCGTTCAAGATCCTGCTCGCCGACACCAACGTCAAAGCCGTGCTGATCAACATCTTCGGTGGCATCGTCCGCTGCGACATGGTCGCCTCAGGCGTCGTCGCCGCAGCCAAGAACCTCGGCGTCTCGATCCCGATCGTCGCCCGCCTCGAAGGCACAAACGTCGAAGCAGGCCGCGAAATACTAGCAAACTCCGGCATCGGCATCATCCCCGCAACCGGAATGAACGACGCCGCCCAAAAAGTAGTCGCCGCCGCTGCGTAACCGCCGGAACGCGGGCGACCCTGCCCGCATCGTTGAATTGCCACTAGCTTCAGCTAGTGGAACTCCGGCAACAATGATCCACGGGCTTTAGCCCAACATTCGGCTAAAGCCGCAATTTCTTTAACAACCGCGATCCACGCTCTAAAGAGCGTGGCAATTCAATGCGACCTGACCGCGCGCTGAATTGCCTGCGGTTCGGTGAGATCAGTATGGGGATGGCCTTAGCGGCTCGAGGGCTGTTTCGTTCGGATCATAGGGGCTTGTTGCGGGTCGAGGCGGACGGCTCGGCGGAGTGAACCGTTGAACCTTGCGCTGCCGACGATCTGGCCGGTTGCGTTGATGGCCCGGACGTCGGTGATCTCCCAACCTGCACTTGCCGGATCGAGCAATGCGTTGAGGTCTTGGATCCCGGCGGCGGCTGTCCAGATGACCGGTTTCGACCAGAGGCTGACCGATGCGTTGAACAGCGACGCTTTGCCGATGGCGACGCCCGCGTCGTTGATGTCGTAGAGCCAACTTTGATTCGAGCCCTGAAGCTGTCCGACCAGCGTCAACTGCGGCGAACCCGGCACGCGAACGTCCCAGACGGCACCGCTGCCGGCGTAAAACCCAACGGTCTGACCCGGCGACGAGACAAACCCGACGGCGTAGCCCGCATTGTTAATGCCCTCGCCGCGATTCAATGGACCGCCGTTTCGTGGCAGCTCTTCGATCTGTCCGTTGCGGAAAAGCAGCGGAGTTGACTGGGTCGCAGGACCGGCTGCTCCGACGACATCGCCGAGTTCATTTATGCCCCAGCCGCTCGTGGACTGGCCGTTATAACTACCGAACCGCTGCAACTGAATCTCGCCGGTCGGCAGTTGAAACGCCGAGTACGCCTCGGTCGCTGGGGTAAATGCCGGATACGACCCAGGCGGTGCGAGCCCGCTGATTGTGCCGGTAAATCTACCGTCGTCGTTCATTCCTTGAACGCGCGAGGTGGCGTAGAAAAAGTTTGGTGAAAACCAGGATTGATCGGGTACGATGAAATAGTTTCCGCCGCGAAAGACCCAACCCCAACTCTGGCCGGTGAACGTTCCAACGACATTTCCAAAACGGTCGATGCCCGTCGCGTAACGGTTGCCGTCAACCGGCAGATTGGTGACCACGCCGTTCTGCCACACCGCGGGCAGGCCGGATTGGTGAGAGATGTCGTACGAAAGCACAACATTTCCCAACGAATTGATCGCCACACCGCTCGACGAAGTGCTACCCGATACAGCGGAACCCACGTCCACTACTAAAAAGCGAGTCTGCGCCTGCAACGCGAGCGGCAAGCAAAAAAGAATGAAGAACAAGGCCCCAAAGGTCAGCTTGAGCACGAATCGTTTCATCATTCGCCTCCTTTCAAATTAGGATTGAGGGGTCCAGTTGCGGATTCTATCGCGAATTATCGAGAAATGCAATAGTTTTCGGAACGGCTGTAACATGGAAGATCGATCCGCGTTTACGGTGTGGCGGCGGATGTAATAGAATGAAGTAGCCCGATAGCGGGCTTTTTTTGCGGAATGAAACACAGGCCGGCAGCCTGCGGCCCGACAGCATTGCCCCGCTCTTGAAGCGGGGTTTTTGTTTCGGTAAGGAATTCGGGCTCTAGCCCGAAAGATCACCAGCCCATTCTCTCTCGAAGTGCAGTGATGTGTGCAGTGTGATGCTGCGAATGCCACGCGTAGAGAGCGAGAGCCGCCTCGAGTTTCCAGACGCCGGTCTCGGGATGAAGGAATTCGCGGTGAAAGTCGGCGTCCGTCATTGAGCGGAGCAATGCCGCCCAGCGAGCGTGAATTCCCTCGATCATTTTCAGCGAGACATCAACGGGCAGCCTGCTGTCCGCGAGTTCGGCCCAAAGATCTTCGTGATACGGCTTTATGGTCGGTGAATCTTCCGTCAAGGCCAATTTGAAGCGGCTGTAGGCGTTCGCGTGGCTGTCGGCAATGTGGTGAACCGTCTGGCGTACCGTCCAGCCGCCGTCTCGATAGGGCGTATCGAGCTGAGCGTCTTCCAGTCCTGAAACAGCCTCAGACAGTCTTGCCGGCAACCGGTCTATGACCGCGATACGGCCGTTGCGGGCTTCGACGGAGTGATCGAAACCATGTTCAAATTCGCCGATAGGAAAACGCAGATCGTCCATTTCGCACTAGCCTCTGTATAAGTCCTCGAACCTGGTGAAATCCTTTAGGAATGCCATCTTGATGTCGCCCGTCGGGCCGTTGCGTTGTTTGGCGATGATCAACTCCGCCTGGCCCTGATTCTCTTCGGAATGGTTGTAATAATCATCGCGATAGATGAACGCGACGATGTCGGCGTCCTGCTCGATACTGCCTGAGTCGCGAAGGTCCGACATGACCGGACGCGGCGGATTGCGGGCTTCGGGGGCACGTGACAACTGCGACAACGCAACGACCGGAACGTCCAATTCTTTAGCGAGTGCCTTTAATTCACGCGAGATCTGCGAAACTTCCTGCTGCCGCGATTCGACCCGCCTGTTCGATCCCATCAACTGCAGATAGTCCACTACAACCAGATCTAGCGCCTTTTGCTCGGCCGCAAGGCGTCGGCATTTCGCCCGCATTTCCAAAACGGAAATTCCCGGCGAATCGTCGATATGAATATTAGCCCGCGAAAGGCTGCCGACCGCGATACCGAGCCGTTCTATTTCAGCCGTCATCAGCCTTCCGGTGCGAAAACGCTGTGCGTTTATGCGAGCCTCGCTTGCAAGCATACGTGTGACGAGCGATTCGCGGGACATTTCAAGCGAGAAAATAGCAACGACCGCACCCGTTCGCAGCGCCGCATTTTGTGCGACGTTCAAACAAAAGGCCGTTTTTCCCATCGACGGGCGGCCCGCAACGATTATCAGATCGCTCCTCTGCAGCCCCGATGTCATGTCGTCAAGGTCACGAAAGCCCGTCGAAAGGCCTGTGAGGGCGTTCGGATCGCCTGCGGAGCGTTCCTTGATATTCTCAAAGACCTTTTTGATGGTCGTTTCTATATCAACAAAGCTTTGATTCGTGCGGCCCTCGGCAATGTTGAAGATCGCCTGCTCGGCACGGTCCAATATGATGTCCGTTTCGTGATCCTGCTCTAATGCTTCGCTGGTGATGCTGTTGCAGGCACGGATCAGGCTGCGAAGGACCGATTTTTCCCGGACCACACGGACATATTCGTCGATATTAGTCGCGTGCGGCACGCCGAGCGTCAGATTTGATATTGCCGATATGCCGCCGATGGTATCGAGCATTCCCTCTTTGCGGAGTTCTTCGCCGATCAGGATCGGGTCGATGGCACGCCCATGCTCGAAAAGCGAGATCATCGCCGAAAAGACCTGTCGATTCAGCGGCTGATAGAAATCATCCGCCTGCAGCTTTTCCAGCGCCTGCGAAAGTAGAGCGTTGTCGAGCAGGATCGCCCCCAAAATGACGCGTTCGCTGTCCTCGCTCGACGGCAAAGGCCTTTCCAGGTACTGATCGTTGAGGTTGCTGTTGAGCATTCTGGCCATAGAAGTGCTAGCCCAAAATGGCGGGGCAAGGCGCCGAAACGGGTCGGGAGATCGCCGTTTTAGAGAGTAAAAAAGACCGCAAATGTGAACTTGCAGTCTCTTATATTACGCGCGTGCTGAGCGGTATTTCAAAGCCGGTTCTCGGATTGTCCGTAAGGCTTTTCTTTGCCTATATTTGGCGCGAAAAAACGGAGAATTAGCCCTCGGCTTCCTCTTCTGCAGGAGCGTCAGCAGCCGCTTCTTCGGTCGCGGGTGCCTCTTCAGCGGGCGTTTCCTCAGCAGCCGGAGCTGCCGCATCAACGGCCTCGGCTTTAGCTTCCTTTTCAGCTTTCCTGGCCTTTTTCTCTTCCTTTTCGGGCATTTCGCCGCCTTCGCCGGTAACAGTTACAGGAATGGTCAGCGAAACTTCGCGGTGCAGTTTGACCGTGACGGTATATTCGCCCGTTTCCTTGATCGCGTCGCGAAGGTTAACACGCTTACGGTCGATCTCGTAGCCTTTGGCCTTAAGAGCGTCAGCAATGTCCATCGAGGTGACCGAGCCGAACAGAGTGCCGTGTTCGCCCGCTTTGCGCTCGAAGGTAAGCGTGATGTTTTCCATCTGCTCGCGCTGAGCGTCGGCAGTAGCTTTTTCGACCGCCGCTTTCTTGAGCAGGGCCGCACGCTCCTGTTCGATCTGCTTTACGTTTCCTTTGGTCGCAAGCGTCGCCAGCCCTTTCGGCAGCAGATAATTGCGTGCATAGCCCGCCTTGACCTTAACGATCTCGCCGCGTCCGCCGACGTGGTCCAGATCTTCTCTCAAAAGTATCGTTGTAGTTGCCATGATATCCTCATTTTCCGGCGCTGAGGCCGGACGAAAGCCGCACGATGCGGCGAAAATTAGTCTGCTACGAACGGCAGCAGCGCCATCGAACGCGCACGCTTGATGGCCTTTGCCAGACGACGCTGATCGCGGGCCGTTATGCCCGATATGCGGCGCGGCATGATCTTTCCGCGTTCAGGAATGAACTGCTTCAGCAGGTCAACATCCTTCCAATCAATGTAATCCGGCACGGCAAGCCGCGGACGGCGGCGTTGATATCGCCTAGGGCGATCGCCGATGACCTCTTCGTCCAAGCCAAGGTCTTTGTCGTTCAATATATCCAATTCTTTTTCTGCCATTATCTTTCTCCTATACGCGATCGGCCGTTAGGCTTCCGCTGTAGCCTCCGGTGCCGCATTTTCTTCAGCGGTAGGACGGAACGACGCTCGTTTTGCCGAACGTGTCTCGCGCTTTGTACGGCGTTTGTCAGCGGTCTTTCGCTCTTCGTCAACGCGGACGGTGATGTACCGCATGATCATGTCGTTGACGCGCATTCGACGTTCGAGCTCAGCGATCTCCTGCCCCGAACCCGTGATCTCGAACAGCACGTAGTGGCCTTCGGTTTTCTTCTGGATCGGATAAGCAAGATTTCGGATACCCATGTCTTCCATGTTGACGACCTCTCCGCCCTCTTTCTTGATTAATTTGCCGACCGCATCATTCAGCTTGCCTATCTTTTCGGCAGGCGTTTCCGGATCGACGATGTACATTACTTCGTATGTTCTGGTTGCCATTTATTTCACTATCTCCTTCTGGATGAACAACTTCGCCTCTATCGTGCGAAGTAAGGAACTCTATTCACTCTCTGTTGACGCGGGCGATGTGTTCCATTTCGCCATCGCCGCATCCAAACCTTTCAATATCACGTCCTCGACCGCGTCGGCGGCACTTTCGAGCAGTTCACCAAGCAGTTTTTCTTCCCGGCTTGAAAATTTCTCAAGCACGAACCGCGACGCGTCGGCGACCGGATGATCCGGCCCGATGCCGATGCGGAGCCGTTTGAACTCCTGCGTTCCGAGGTTGTCAATTATCGACCTAAGGCCGTTCTGCCCGCCGTGCGAGCCCTTGCCGCGAAGCCTCAGTGTCCCGTACGGAATGGCGAGGTCATCGGATATCACGATCAAGTTGTCAACCGACCTGTTCTCACCGGCTACGAGGCATTTGACCGCCTCACCGCTGAGATTCATAAAGGTCTGCGGCTTTGCAAGCTCGACGACCGATTCGCCGATCCTGCCGCGGCCTGACAGCGATCTGCATTCAGATCGCTTGACCGGCACATTCATTCTCTCGGCAAGCAGGTCGATGACCATGAAACCGAGATTGTGCCTCGTCCGGGAATACCGGTCGCCCGGATTTCCCAAGCCGACTACAAGCCAATGCACGCGGACGTCAGCGGCGAACTATTCGCCGCCCTCCGTTTCCTCACCTGCAGGAGCCGGCTCTTCCCCGGCAACCTCAGGCTGTGCTCCCTCTTCGACCTGCGGTTCGAGCTCGGGTTCTTTGACCATCGTGACCGCCGCTACGAGCGTGTCGCCCGGAGCGTGTATCTCGATGCCGTCGTCGACCTTAAGGTCAGAAACGTGCAGCGAATCGCCGACGGCGAGTTCCGAGACGTCAATGATGATCGCATCGGGAGCCTTTGCGGGCTCGCACAATATTTTGACCTCGCGGAGCTGCTGCTCGAGCAAACCGCCATCCATTTTCACGCCGACGGGCTCGCCTTCGAGGTGAATAGGCACGGTCATTTCGATCTTTTCGCCCTTGACGAGGCGTCGGAGATCGGCGTGCATCAGTCGCCCTTTCAGTGCATGTATCTGACGGTCCTGAAAGATGACGTCCGTTGTCTCTTCGCCTGCGATCTCAAGCGAGAATACCGTATTAGCACCCGAATCAGACCTCAAAACAGCCGCCAGATCAGCCAACTCCGCGGAGATGGAGACGCTGCCGCCTTTGCCGCCGTAAACGATCGCCGGGATCTTGCCTGCCGCACGCATGCGGCGAGCTTCGTTCTTTCCACGCGAATCGCGTTTTTCTGCCTTGATTACAAACTTTTCTGCCATAAAAATTCCTCCGAGCGTTAAATGAACAACTTAGAAACGCTCGTTTCGTCATGTATAGACCTGATCGCCGCTGCCAGCAGCCCGGCGACACTCAAAACCTCAATTTTTCCGCCTTCGACGAGCGGCATCCCGTTCTCATGAATGGGAATAGTGTTAGTAACGATCACCTTTTTAAGGTGAGAATTGCGGATATTGTCAACAGCCTTGCCCGACAGCACGCCGTGCGTAAAGCACGCGAATATATCATTCGCACCTGCGTTGTGCAGTGCCTCAGCGACCTTGCATATCGTCCCGCCCGTATCGCACATATCGTCGATGATCAGGCAGTTCTTGCCGCTGACGTCGCCGACGATGTTCATCACATCGGCCTCGTTCGCGCGCTCGCGCCGTTTGTCGCACAGAGCGAGCCCTGCGTCGAGCCGTTTTGCATAGGCCCTTGCACGTTCAGCACCGCCTGTATCCGGAGCGACAACAATGAGATTCTCGATCGGGTTCTCCCGAAAATAGTCCACGACTATCGGTGCTGCGTACAAATGGTCGACCGGAATATCGAAAAACCCTTGTATCTGCGCCGCATGCAGGTCTATCGTCAAGATCCGTTGTGCACCGGCGGTCGTGATGAGATTCGCGACCAGCTTCGCGGCGATCGGAACCCGCGGACGGTCTTTTTTGTCCGACCGGGCATAACCGAAATAGGGAATGACCGCCGTGACTCTCTCCGCCGAAGCCCTCACAAATGTATCTATCATTATGAGCAGCTCCATCAGGTTGCGGTCGGTCGGCGGACAGGTCGGCTGAACTATAAATACGTCTGAACCGCGAACGTTCTCGCCTATCTGGAAATTGAACTCTCCGTCCGAAAAACGTTCCGTGCTCGCCTTTCCGAGTTCGACGCCCAGATGGCCGCAGATCTCCTCGGCAAGCGCGGGGTGCGCATTGCCCGAAAAGATCTTGATTTTTCCTGTCACGCTCATTTTGCCACCAAATAAAAGAACGGGCGACCTAACCATAGATCGCCCTTTCGTAATTTGCACTGGCTGGGGCGGAAGGATTCGAACCTACGAATGCCGGGACCAAAACCCGGTGCCTTACCACTTGGCGACGCCCCAATGCTGATACAAAGAAACTTACGGAAACAACCTAACGCCTACATTTGAAGCGCCTCGCGATACTCAGAACACGAGATGGCTGATACGGCAAACTTTCGCCAGGTCGATTCGCGATCGAGGGCTTTCATAGCAGCTTGCCGTGTCTCTTGTTTGTCAAAAATACCGAAAACGCTTGCTCCGCTGCCGCTCATCGCCGCATTTACGGCACCGAGTTCCAACAAGGTTTCTTTTACTCGCCGGATCTCGGGATAGGCTGCAAAAACGCCCGTTTCCAAGTCATTTATCAATGCCGGCGAGGCTGGATCAGCGGATCTCATTTCTCGACGGCAAACAGAAAGGATATTTTCCACAGCCCTATTTGTCAAGGTCGGAGCAGTTAAACCGCCGAAAACATCGGCGGTCGGGACCTCGATATCGGGCGTCACGATCAGCAAATTGCCGCAGTCGATATCAGCAACCGGCTCAATTATTTCGCCGCGGCCCGTTCCGACCGCCGTCCCGCCAAAAAGAAAGAAAGGAACGTCCGAGCCCAGCTCCTCAGCGATCGAGAACAGATCGATCGACTGGTCCAGGTCCCACAGACGCGACAACCCTATCAAAGCGACCGCCGCATTGGACGAACCGCCTCCGAGCCCGCCGGGCGAAGGTATCCGCTTGGTCAGATGTATCGAAGCTCCGGCACCGACCGCGAACTGGGAACTCAGCAATATAGCCGCCTTCATTACCAGATTGTGCGCGTCTATCGGGATCGAAGGGTCGTCGCAGGTCAGCGTCAGCTTTGAACTCTCTTCAAAATGGATGGTGTCGTGAAGCGATACAGTTTGAAACACCGTAAAAAGCTCATGATAGCCGTCCGCCCGCTTGCTTATGACGCGCAGCATTCGGTTGATCTTCGCAAAGGACGGCAGCTCAAATTTCATTTCCGTTTGAAAAGAATAGGCTAAGCTGCCGCTTCTTTCAATATGGCCAGTGCGTCGGACTGCAGCTTGCCCGCCTGCATCATGCCGGACTGCAGGCTGCCAGCCTGCACTGTATTTGACAGCGGGAACGCGGGCACCCCTGCTCGCTCTTCGTCGGACCGCAGGCTGCCAACCTGCAGAGGTTGCAGAGGCCCGCGCGTCAGCAAGGGCGGTAGCGAACCGCAGCTTCGTCGGACCGCAGCCTGCCAGTCGCGGCTTGCCGCTATGGCACTGCGGTTAGGCTTGCCTAACCGGCCGCGGCAAAAAAGAAAAACCCGCTCGCAGGCTGCGCCTGCGAGCCGAAGTCTATTGAGTGCACCCAACGGTCGGGTACAACCCGACCGCCATGCATTCGGGGCACAGCCCAAACCCAAAAACCTAAAACCCAAGGCCCAAAAACCGCTATTCCAACCCTATAAAATCGACATCCGTCAACGTATCCATTACGACGATAACACGCGGAACGAAGCGGTAGTTGCGTGAATTTACGCTCATCACGAACGACTCGCCAACCGGCACTTCGTCGAATCGGTAGTAACCGAAGCTCGAAGTTACCGCACGGCGTACCACACCGTTAGCGTCCGTCATCGTGACCTCTGCGTTGCGGAGCGGAGCACCGGTCGACGTGAATACGCGTCCCGATACCTCGACTCCCGCAGCCGTGACCGGCAGCAGTTCGAGTCCCCAGCCGCAGATACCGCCGTTCTGCGTGTCGGGCCTCGGGAAGCCGCCGTCGTCTCTCACATACAGGCTCCATGTTCCGTTGGCGTTGATGCCGCCGAAGTTGCCGAACATCGTCTGGCTGACCGGCCGTGCGACGGTCGATCCCGGCTCGACATACGGTCCTGCAGGTGCAGGTACCGGGAATGTCGTTACAGGGGTCTCCCAGTTCGTCGGCTGATAGACGCCGGTTGCAGGTGCAGTGCTGTTCGCCACGACCTGCGGAGCGGAGTCAGTAAAGGTCAGCGTCCTCGCGTCGTTCGGATTGATCGGGACCACGCCGCCTGCGTCTGCCATCAGGATGTATTTCGCTCCGTTCGGGCCTACAAGCAGGATGTCAACGTTGTCCGGTGAATTCGACCAGTAGTCGAACAGCGTCACACGTACGCGGAACAGGTTCGTCGTAGCGCCGTTGACGAATATCTGCGACGGATATGGCAGACCGATGCTGTTCTCGAAGATATCGATGCACTGCGTGTTCCTGAACTGGTTGGCAGTGTCATTGATGGTCAGAACGGCATCCGTGCCCGGACCGAGCGGCGGAGCACCGCCTGCAGGCCCGATGCCTGTTCCCACAGGATTCGAAAGCTGCAGGATGACTGTCTCAGGGCCTTCTGCAGAGATGTCTCCGCAGATCTGTACGTTTACGATCGCAGTCGTCTGGCCGGCGGCAAAGTTGACCGTCTGGTTCGTTACTGTGATGTAATCCACCAGCAGCCCACAAGCCGCTCCGCCAAATGCCGTTCCCGGCAACGTGCTGAAATCAACACTTGCCGCTCCCGACGTGTCACCTGATCGGTTTAATGTGATCACTGCCGTATTCGGCTCGTCATCCATATACGTCGGCGAGCTGAAGAACACGAAGTTCGTCGGCGTTGGCGACGGGCTCGGCGACGGCGAAGGAGTTGGTGTCGGCGTTGGCGTCGGTGTTGGCGTCGGTGTTGGCGTCGGCGACGGTGTTGGCGTCGGCGTCGGTGTTGGCGTCGGTGTCGGTGTCGGCGTCGGTGTTGGCGTCGGTGTTGGCGACGGTGTTGGCGACGGTGTTGGCGTCGGTGTTGGCGTCGGTGTCGGTGTCGGCGTCGGTGTCGGTGTTGGCGACGGTGTTGGCGTCGGCGTCGGTGTTGGCGTCGGTGTTGGCGTCGGCGATTCGACAGGTGACGGGCTAGGCGTCGGCGAAGGCGTCGGGCCTGTCGGGCAGCTGATCTCGACCGTATCTATGCCGATATAGTTCGAGTTGTTGCCGGTTGGTCCGCCGTCCTCTACGAAATACCTGAATCCAAACCGTCCGGTCGTCGGCCCGCCAAGTCCCGTTACAGTTACCGTAAACTGCGTCCAGACTTCAGGATATACACCGCCGGTTTGATACGTCGGGTTGATATCAAGAAGCAGGTTGGTGAAATCACCAACCGATGTGGCGGTTGAGCCAACGTTCGTGCTTGTGCCCGCCGTGCTCATACGCACCTGCAGGCGATCGGGGGAAAGGATTGTTGGTTGTTGTACGCGTCCAGAAGGACATCTGCACGCCGTTCTCAAGCGTGACCACTGGTGTAAGTAGCCAGTTGCTAAGCGTTGCGACGCCCGTTCCGTTGTTGAAATTCGCTCCGATATATGAATTTGGGTCTCCTGTATGCGACGGGAACACCGTTGGATTGCCCTGGAACCAACCAGTCGTCCCTGGACCCGGTTCTGACAGGTTCTGCAGTGACCAACCACCACCCGGAAGTGTTCCAACATCCTCGAATCCCTGAGTGAAAGGCGTGCAGGACGGCGACGGCCCAGGTGACGGGCTCGGTGACGGTGTTGGTGACGGTGACGGCGTCGGTGTCGGCGTTGGGCTTTCTGACGGTGACGGTGTCGGTGTTGGGGACGGTGTCGGCGTCGGGCTTGCAGATTCCTGCACCTCGACAGAGCCAATGTCGCAGCCGCTGCCGACCGGACGCGGCAAACCACGTTGATCCGTAGTCACCGTAGTTCCGCAGCCGTTTGCCGCTGCAGGAATTGCGTTGATCACCGGGCTGCCGGGTTCGGGGAGATGCGAGAATGTGCTGCCGCCGTTATTCAGTTTGGGGCCCAGCATTGGGTCCTGGCCAATGATATCGGTCGGCTGGGCAGGGTTGCCGTCTGTCGATCCCAATAGGTTATAGCCGAAAGAGATCACAGGTCCGTTAAGATTTGGATTGGTTTCGGCATTGTTTGAGACCACCGAATTGGTAAGTTCCACCGTCCCGCCTCCGGTGTTGCTGATACCGCCGCCTGTTTGCGTTGCTTGATTGTTGAAGATGGTGGCGTTGATAATAGTGGATTTTGCAGTTCCGGCAGTGCGCAATTGGCTGATGCCGCCGCCCGTCGTCGCATTGTTGCCGGAGATCGTCGAATTGACGATGATCACCTCGGCCGTCCCGGCTCCCGCCGAAACGTTTCTAATTCCACCGCCTTCGCAGGGAAGCGGTCCTTCGGGCATTAATGGAGAGAAAAATACAGGGTCACAATCGCTGTCCGCAAGTGCGTCTTCTTCAATATCCAATCTGGTCACATTCCCGCCGAGGTTAACATTGACGATCGCCGCACCTTCTCTTTTGGTCCTGTTTCGTTTTATCGTCGTCTTGCGAGACCGCGTCGTCGCATTGCCCGTACTGCCGACATTTACGCCGGCGCCGCCTGCTCGACTCGATTTGTTGTCACTTAGGCTTGAACTGTTCAAATTAAGTGTTCCGTTCTGATTATAAAACCCCCCTCCGGTACCGGGCCCGTTTCCCGTCGCACCCAATTCCGAACTCCAGATCATTTCGCCGGCATCCGCAAAGGTCGCTGATGTGCTGTTAGCGGTATTGTTGTCGATAAAGCTGTCATTAAAGGTCGTAGTATTTCCGAGTATCGTGATCCCGCCGCCGAATGCTTCAGCAACGGTGCTGGATGCCGTATTGAATGTTACAGACGAGCTATTGACGGTAAGAGCGGTCACACAGTAAATACCGCCGCCGACGCCTTGAGCGAACGTCGAATTCGATGTGTTATTCGTTATCGTCGAGCCGGAAACGTTCGTTGTGGTATTGACAGGAATTGCGATGCCGCCGCCGAAGGAACTCGCCACGCCGGAATCCGCTGAGTTTCCGGAGATCGTCGAATTAGTAATCGTATAAGTCCCTGCATTATTAAAGAAAAGGCCGCCGCCGGACGCACTTGTGCCCGCGGTGGACGATCCCGCACGGTTGTTCGAGATCGTGCTGCTAGTGATATTTACCGTGGAATTGGCAGCCGCCGAAACCGCGATGCCTCCGCCGCTTGAAGCGTTCAGGTTTTGAGTGACCTCGATCCCGGTGAAGTTTGCGGTACCTGCTCCGCTATCTACGCGAATACCCGCACCGAAGACGTTCCCGGCATTTCTGCCGTGGCGGATGGTCATATTTTCGAGGCTTACGGTCATTCCGGCCGTGATGAAACGAATGTGAAAGACCCTCTCGGTCGCGACGCCCGGCGCCGCATTCGCTTGAATTATAGTTATGCCCATTCCCGCGCCCATTATCGTAATCTCTGAATTGATATCCCAGTCGCCGCCTGCATTGTTGTTTTCGTTGGCAGAAACGAGCGTCTGCGTGTAAACGCCCGCGGGGACAATGATCGTGTCGGGGCCCGCGAGGGCATTTGCCTCAGTAATAGCGGCGCGCAGGGAACAGTTTCCCGAGGCGTCAGCGCATATGCCGTTGCCTGGATTTGCATCCTGCGTATCGGCGGTCGTATTTACGTTAAACGTCGCTGCGCTAACCGCAGCAGCAAATATCAAAACCGCTATTGCGGCACATAGGGTATTCCTCAATGATCTCATCAGTTCCTCCTTTGCCAAACATCAGGCCATCTCTTCCAAAAACATGTCCGGCGCAGATTTGTCGGCAGTCTTTTCTAACGGATCGGCCGGATCCTTGTCGTCTCTTTTCGATACGACCAACGCCTCGCGGCGGCGACTGACCGTCACGGTTTCGACCTTTTCAAAACTGATCTCGAAAAGGCGCGATTTCTGCGTTGAGTTTTGCTTTGCCAAATCTAATAAATGGGTCTAATATATTCGGACGATCCCAAGTTAGACATTTAGGGCCTGAAAATCCTTACAAAAAACGGAAATTTTTCCGAAATCGGCTATCTGGCTGTGGAAGGTGCTGAAAACAGACTTTTTTTTGAATTCGATGAGTTTCGCATCGATGTTGGGGAACGCCTGTTGTTCCGGGAATCCGAACAGGTCGCGGTCGCTCCAAAGGACTTTGACCTGCTAATGGTCCTTATTGAGAATCGCGGCCGCACTGTCACAAAAGAGGACCTGATGGATAGCGTCTGGCAGGATACGTTTGTCTATGAAGGCAACCTGTATCGGCACATTTCCACGCTCAGAAAACTGTTGGAAGAAAGCCATCGCGATTCCAAACTGATCACGACAGTGCCAAAACGAGGTTATCGTTTTGACGGCGAGGTCCGCGAGGTATTTGTCGCAGAAAGTGCTTTGATCGCTGAAGAGCGCACGCAATATCGAATTGCCATCAACGAAGTTACAGAAACCGCAAAAACGTCGAGGCTCGCATTATCATTTAGCACACTTGCCGTTGCGACCGTCATCATCGGCGTCGCTGCGTTCGCGACGATCATGGGCTGGCGGCAGTTGTCGCCCGGCAGTTCGGCGGCAGCGTTCGTGCCCAACATCAAAGAGCACGGAACCGAAAATGCAGAAGCATATGAGCTTTTCGTCGAAGGCAGACAGCTTTGGAAAACGCGTGCCACGGCGGACCTGCACAACGCGACGATCAAGCTCGAACAGGCCATCGAAAAAGACCCGCAATTCGCACGGGCCCATGCCGCACTCGCGGATGCGTATGCGTTCGATTTTTTTGATTGGGTAAAAGCCGAATCTGTGGCTGAAACCGCGGCCCGGCTGGATCCAACCCTTGCTGAACCGCACGCGACGATCGGCTTTATACGTACATTCTGGCAGTGGAAACCAAAGGAAGCAGAATCTTATTTCAAAAGAGCCGTAGCCATCGACCCTGGCTATGCGACCGCACATCAATGGTACGCGATGAGCCTGGCGGCACGCGCAAGGACCGGGCTCGCATTGGCAGAACTGCGGCTGGCTCTCGAACTAGATCCCACATCAACAGCGATAAATGCTGATATGTGTCAGATGCTCTATTTTTCGCGACGGTATGATCTCGCTATCGAACAATGCCGACGTACGCTGGAACTGGATCCGCAGTTTGGCAACGCCCATCAATATCTCTACGAGATCTACACGACCTTGGGGCTGCATGAAGAGGCAATAGACCGATATTTCATTATGGAAAAACTAGGCCTCATCCCGCAGGACGTTCTGGCTGACAGCGAAGATCTGCGTCTGGCGTACGCTTCCGCAGGTGTCCGATCATTCTGGGAAAGAAGAACCGAAATTCTAAGACGAACGCCTGCAAACGCCTACCGTTTAGGCCAGTATTACGCCAGGCTTGGCGACAACGAATCAGCACTAGCCGCATTCAGCCGAGCCTTTGAAACCCGAGACCTCGATTTCATTTTCTTCGCCATCGACCCCGCCGCGGAGGCTTTGTCTAAAGACCCACGCTACAACGACCTCACCGCAAAACTCATCGACATGCCCACAAACTAAACCCAATTCGGAATGCGGACACCTCTTAGCTCCCCTCCTTACCAAGGAGGGGTGGCGATCCCGTTGAACATCGGGATCGACGAAGTGGTTCTCTCGCTGAACCGCAGCCGGGAACGCGGGCACCCCTGCTCGCTCTTCGTCGGACCGCAGGCTGCCAACCTGACTCTTGCGGCTTGCTGCTATCGCACTGCGGTTAGACTTGCCTAACCGGCGGTGGCGAAAACAAATCCCGAGTACCGAAGTTGCCCAAGCCCGCGCGTCAGCAAGGGCGATATCCGGAGCGTCGTCATACGGGAGGAGCTTCGTCGGAAGATGCCTGTGATCATTTTGTATGCTTTGGTCGTTCGCTATCGCCCTTGCTTACGCGCGGGCTTCTGCAACTTCGTTCTTCAACAAAATACCCCGCTTCAAAGAGCGGGGCAATTCTTTCGGACCGCAGGCAGCCTGCCTGCTCTTGCTATACATTGCAGGCTGGCAGCCTGCGTCCCGTCGATCACTCCAGCCCGACGAAATCAACGTCGGTCAACGCCCCCGTCACGGTCACTTGGCGCGGGTTGAAACGATAAGATCGGGAGTTGACCGTTATGGTGTAGGACGGGCCGACCGGGATACCGTCAAAACGGTAATACCCGAAGCTCGATGTGACGGCGGATAGCAAGAAGCCGCCCGGGCCCGCGATCTTGACGGTGGCGTTGCGCAGTCCGCGTCCGTCTGACGTGAATACACGCCCTGACACCTCGACGCCCGATGCCGGCGGTCTGAACCAGTCGCTCAGGCGGTCGTCGGCCGAGTTGCGCATCAGCCGTATCGGATTCGAGCCGTCTGCGTTCATTATCCAGATATCCGATTGTCCGCCCGCACGATACGCGGCGAACATTATCTGCGTTCCGTCCGGCGACCAGATCGGCGTCGTGTCCTGGGTCGCGTTGTTGGTCAGGTTCACTACGTTCGTACCGTCGATGTTCATCGTGTAGATGTCCCAACCCGGGAGCCCATTCACCGTCGTCGAATTTCGGACAAAAGCGAGCTTCTGGCCGTCAGGCGAGATATTGATGATCTGGCTGACTATCGGTGAGACGGTGTTTGTGATCAGTTGTCTGTTGGTACCGTCAGCATTTGTCACACAGATCTGATAGTTGCCTAAGCTGCTGTCGCTGCAAATAAAAACGAGTTTGGTGCCGTCGGGTGTGAACTGAGCCTGATCCTCGTCGCCCGCGGTGTTGGCCGCCGTTATCGGCTGTTGGTTAGTGCCATCAGGGTTCATCGTGTAAAGGTCGCAGCCAGGCTGGTTGCACCGCGAGAATATGATCTTTTGCCCGTCGGGCCGCCATCCTGCGCTGATGTCGTTCGTTGCCGTGTTCGTTAGCCGTGTTTGGTTCGTGCCGTCGGCGTTCATGATCCAGATCTGATACGGGTCGGTACCGGTCTCACGCCGCATATAGACGACCTTCTGGCCGTTCGGCGAGAACTTCCCGGCAAACTCGGTGAAGGCATTATTGGTCAACCGAACCTGTGACGAACCGTCCGGGTTCATTCTGTAATGTTCGAATGTGCCGTTTCGCGTGGAAAAGAACAATACCGGCAACGCTCCGGTCGGCGTTTCGGGAACGCGGTCGAGTGCATAGACCTCGTTCTGCGTGAGAGGTGTGTCCCACAGCCTGACACGCGCGACGTTGCCCGCCGAGGATTGCAGCGGATTATTGATAACGTCCTGAAAGAACCTGATACCGAACGGTATCGGCCCGCCGCCATCCGTGTCCGAAAACCGCAAAATGCCGTCGCGGTAATAATTTACCTGTCCGGTGCCCGTCCGTACGACGACGATCTGCGTATAGGCGTTGTTGAGCATCGGAGTGTTGGACGTGTTCTCAGGCTCAAGCCGTCCGTCCAGAAGGTAGAGCCAATCAGCCGCAGTACCGCCCGAAAGGTCGAAAAGCCGGCGTCGTTGCGAAATATCGTCCAGCTTGAAGAGTATCGCTATCGAGAACGCGTTCTCGGGCACGATCGCACCGATGCTGTTGATCGCAACACCGCCGTTAGTAGCGAACCGAAATGTCTGCCGCGCGAAACCATCGACCGAATCACTCACGAACGAATTCGCTCCTGCCCCGATCAGCTCCGTCAACGGCGGCGCCGTCCCGACCGAACTGTTCAGATTCCCTAAGAACTGATAATCCGCCTTCAACGGCCCGCTGCCGTCCCCGTTCGCGACCGGTGAAACTGACCGAGTCTCGGCATTCTTGTAAACCCCGATCCCGACCGTCTGCCCAAAGGAAACAAGGGCGGCCATGATTCCGATGGACATGACCGCCGCTGCCAAATACCACTCTTTCTTGATCTGAACGACCGATCTGTTGATTGCTTGCCGACTCATAATATCTCTCCCTGATTCGTCGCCTATAGCGTATTTCACGATTCTGCGCGTCCGGCAGACGCTGCCCGCCGCCCGATATACAGACCATGCTTCGGAGCCAGTGAAGACAGGCCTTTGCCTGCGGAGCCATTGACTAATCGACGATCTTTATAAGGCGGTATGTCTTACCGGCCCTGATTTTATTGCCGCGGCGTTAGGAAAGTAATTAAACTTCTGCTAATTTCGTGCTAAATTTGCTCATCCGGCGGGTAAAACGGTGGAAATGAACGGACGATCGAGAGAACCTGGCGGCCTGAACGGCCGGGTGATCCGATTTGGCGAATTCGAGCTTGATCTTGCCGAAGAGAGTCTGCGGCGCGGCGGCGAGCCGCTGAATATCAACCATAGGATGTTCCAGGTCCTAGCCCTGCTCGTCGAACGCCGCGGCGAGATCGTCAGTAAGGACGAATTTTTTGAGCAGGTCTGGGCCGGCAGCCATGTCGAAGAGAACAACCTCACCGTCGCGATCACCGGCCTTCGAAAGGCCCTCGGCGACGATGCCCGCCACGCCCGCTTTATCGAGAACGTCCCGCGCAAGGGCTACCGGTTCGTCACCGATATCGAGTATGAAACTAAACCGGCGGTTGCCAAGTCCGTCGCGGTCCAAACCTCGGAGCGAAAAACGAATCCGTTTCGCCTCGGCCTCGTCTTTGCATTGTTTTTGCTGCTGGCAGGGGCTGCGGCTTATAGTTTCCGCACATTCGGGATACTCGGCGCCGCTCCGCGGACGATCGGATCGGTCGCGGTCCTTCCGTTCGAGATCTCCGACCCCGAAGCAGAATATATTGCGGACGGACTGTCCGAGACCCTCGCAAATCGATTACGTGTTTTTCCGGGCCTGCGGGTGACCGACCAGCGGGCCGCATACGAATACAAAGGTAAGACGTCGGACCCGATCGCGGTCGGCCGAGAGTTGGGCGTTGCCGCCGTCCTCACCGGACGCGTCGATAAGAGCGGTGACCAAATGACGGTCTTTGCGGAGTTGACAGATGTCGCGGGCAGCTTCGTTATTTGGAACCGAGAGTTTCCGGGTTCCACTAATGACCTTCTTTCGCTTCAGAAGGAACTTGCCGACTCGCTGACCGGTGTTGTGTTGCCGGCCGCATCTGAGGAGGAGCGTGCCAGGCGGGCTGTACGCACGACCTCAGACCCTGAGGCTTTTGACCTGTATATCCGCGGGCTTCATTTGTGGAACAAGCGGATAGATTCGGACATCGTCCGTTCGATCGAGCTCTTCCGTGCAGCGATCGATAAGGATCCTACGTTTGCAAAAGCGTACATCGCGCTGGCAAATGCATATTCGCTCGCGGAGTTGAGTGAACGCGGCATCTCGAATGAGGAACGTGCGAAACTCGCCATCGCAACCGCAGAGAAAGCACTCGAGATCGACGATACATTGGGCGAGGCATACTCGGCACGGGCTGTAAATAAGTGTTTTATCAATTGGGACTTGGCCGGTGCCGAGGCCGATTATCGGCGGGCACGCGCACTCAACCCCAACGACGCCATCACGCACCATTGGTATGCAGAACTTCTCGCGATGCACGGCCGATTCGACGAAAGCCTCGCGATGTACGAGCGGGCGATGGAGCTTGACCCGCTTTCCTCGCCGATACGGACCGACTATGCACTTACCTTCTATTACAAGAGAGATTACGATCGGGCGATCGAATTGCTGAATAAAGAGAAGAACCTGCATCCGAATTACGCCCGGACATATCTCTTCCTTTCATATGTTTATCCCGAAAAAGGCATGTACGCCGAGGCTGTCGATGCTATGGAAACGCGGTTCGACATGATAAACAGCGCCGGTGGCGTGACGGCCGAATGGTATCAGGGCCATAAAGAGCGACTCGCAAAAATGCGTGCCTCGCTGCCGTCAGGCATACGCGGTTTTTGGGAAGGCACACGCATCGACGACCAAAACGAGCCCTATTTAACGGCCGTCGCATATGCGAAAATGGGTGAGAAGGAAAAGGCTTTCGAATTCCTCGAGCGGGCATTCGAGATACGCTACACCGGCATGGTCTGGCTCAAGGTCACGCCCGAACTCGACGATCTCCGTGTTGATCCGCGGTTCTCCGACCTACTCCGCCGCGTCGGGCTCGAACCCAAGATCGAATAGTCTTCACAATCGAAGCTGAGCACAACTGACCGGGAATGGCGGATCGATCTCGTGGTCTGCATGTTGCCGACTCCCGCGAGGGCTTCCGCAGCGGCACGCGGCGGCAGACGGCGGCAAAAGGAAACAATGCCCGGCCGCGCAGCGTGAGTAGATCACGCCTTGAAAACGTGCGGTCGCCCTGTCTGCACAGCGGCCCGTCTATTATCTGACCTTGTTACGTGATCCTGACGTGCAAACGGCAATCGGCGACGGGCATTTTTTGCCCACCGCCGTGTGTAGCCGCGTATTGCCGCGGCCTATTTTTACAGTTTTTGTGTTAAATTTATGCCCTTTTTGAATCTTCTTCGGGCCTTTTAGAAGCGATTCCGAAAAACTTAGCGTTTGACCAAGAAGACCTGTGTGAAATAGTACGATCCGTCTGACGCTATCGCGACGCCGACGGCGGATTCACGCCAGTTCGGGTCGAGCATGTTGCTCTTGTGCGACGATGAGTTGAGCCAAAGCTGCACGGCCTTTGCGACAGGATCTTGGTAGCCGCGGTTGTAAGCGATGTTCTCGCCGATCGCACGCCACTTACGAACGCCTTTCGCGTCGGCACGATCGCTGACCATCTTGTTGTCCAGGCCTCGATGGCTGAAGAACCGAAATTCCGCCATATTCTGGGAATGCTCGCGAGCCACAGAAGCAATGTCCTCGTTCCACGTCAACGGCGAAAGCCCCATTTCTACGCGGGTACTGTTGATCATCTCGAACGCGATACGCTCGACAGATCTCGTGTTAACGACAACGGCCGCCGCAACGTCAGATTCCTTTTCAGGCACTCGCCTCGGGCGAAATATCTCCTCGATGTCCTCAGCTTCGCCCAGCTTTACAGCCACGGGAGCCTGAAAACCGGTGTTCTGTGAAAATACCGCGGGTGTGAGCGCTAATGTTACAAGAAGAAGGGGAAAGAGTTTTTTGAGCATCTGGACCTCACTTCGGCAGCCGGACGTTGCCCTGTTTTGCGGCATTCCAGGCTTTGCGCTCCCGACCGCGGTCGAGATTGCCCTTTCGGATAAGGTGGTAAAACAAATCTGGTTCTACCGTCTAAATGAAATATCGAAAACAGGCGGCGTTCCTGAAAAATCCGCTATTGCTGTAAGATTTCCGTATGGCGACGCCCATTTCCATCGGCCGCAACAAAACCGACGACGAACCGCCGCAACCGCATCAAGACCCTGTCTGCAAAATGTGGGTCCTGCCCGAAACCGCCGCCGCTGAATTCGAATACGGCGGACAGACCTATTATTTCTGCATGCCCGAATGCAAAACGAAGTTCGCCGCAGAGCCGCAAAAATATCTTGACCCGTCACGATCAGGCGACGCAATGCCGCCCGCTGACGCAGGCGGTTCTGACGTCGAGTACACCTGCCCGATGCATCCGGAGATCGTGCAGATCGGCCCGGGTTCTTGCCCGATCTGCGGGATGGCGCTCGAGCCAAAGGAGATCAGCCTGGATGACCGGCCCGACCCCGAATACGCCGATATGAAGCGGCGTTTCGCGATCTCGGCCGTGTTGACAATGCCGGTATTCGTATTGGCGATGGCCGAGATGTTTCCTGCATTTCACTCGGTCGTGCCGCCGCGTGTTTCGATCTGGATACAGTTCTTTTTGGCAACACCCGTCGTCCTGTGGGGCGGCTGGCCTTTCTTCGAAAGGGGCTGGGCATCCGTAAAGAACGTCAGCCCGAATATGTTCACGCTGATCGCGATAGGCACAGGAGCCGCACTGTTATACAGCTTCGCCGCTCTGTTCGCACCGGGTCTCCTTCCGGCAGCGATGCACGATCTGCACTCGGGCATCGTCCCCGCGTATTTCGAGGCGGCCGCCTTGATCGTCACGCTTGTGTTGCTCGGCCAGGTACTTGAACTGCGGGCACGTTCGCAGACCTCGTCAGCGATCAAAGAACTGCTGCGGCTTGCACCCGAAACCGCGACCGTCGTATTCGATGACGGTTCGGAAGAAGTCGTCGACCTCCGTCACGTGGTGCAGGGCCAGACGCTTCGTGTAAAGGCGAACGAAAAGGTGCCGACCGATGGCGAGATCATAGACGGCGAGACCTCTATCGACGAATCGATGGTCACGGGCGAATCAATGCCCGTGAGCAAGACGGCGGGAGACAAAGTGATCGGCGGCACGCTCAACGGCAACCGCAGTTTTCTAATGCGTGCGGAAAGGGTCGGCAAAGAGACCCTGCTCGCACAGATCGTAAAAATGGTCGGCGAAGCACAGCGTTCGCGTGCTCCGATCCAGCGTCTTGCGGATGCGGTCTCGGCATATTTTGTACCTGCCGTAATTGTGGTTGCGATCGTCGCGTTCGGCGTCTGGCTCGTGTTCGGCAGTCTGACCTATGCGATCGTCGCGGCAGTTTCGGTGCTGATAATCGCCTGTCCGTGTGCCCTTGGACTGGCAACCCCGATGTCGATAATGGTCGGAACCGGAGTCGGTGCAAAGAACGGCGTCCTGATAAAAAAAGCCGAAGCCCTCGAACTGCTCGAAGGCGTCGATACGATCGTCGTCGATAAGACCGGAACTCTGACGGAAGGAAGACCTATGGTAGGCTCGATCATTTTTGAACATCCGTACAACGAATCATCTCTGATGAAATTCGCTGCCAGTGTCGAAAAGCTGAGCGAGCACCCGCTTGCTTCAGCAGTTGTTGCGAAAGCTGAACAGCTTGGAATTGAGATTGTCGAGGTCACTGACTTTAAGTCAACGACCGGGAGCGGTGTCGAAGGCATCGTTGAAGGCAAGCACGTCATGATCGGCAAACGTTCGTTCCTGCCGCGATCTTCACGAGATCAGATGGAACAACATGTTCACTATAATCTGCAAGACCCGATTGGATTCATCGAAGTCGCCGGGCAATCAATTCTCTACGCATCAATTGACGGCAAATTTGCAGGATTGATCGGCGTTTCTGACGCCATCAAACCATCCGCGAAAACCGCGATCGACGCGCTTCATAAACAAGGCATTGAGGTCGTAATGATGAGCGGTGACAATCAGGCGACGGCTGATGCTGTAGCGAAAGAGCTTGGTATCGACCACGTCGTTGCCGAGGTGATGCCGCAGGAAAAGGCCGCGAAGGTGAAAGAGCTGCAGCAACAAGGCACGCGCGTGGCGATGGCCGGCGATGGCGTTAACGACGCACCGGCCTTGGCACAGGCTGACGTAGGTATTGCCTTCGCGAGCGGCACCGATGTGGCGATCGAATCGGCAGACATCACCTTATTAAAACCCGATCTCGACGGTATCCTGAAAGCACGAAACCTAAGCCGAAACACGATGAAGAACATCCGCCAAAATCTGTTCTTCGCCTTCGCTTACAACATCATTGGCGTACCGATAGCCGCCGGTGTTCTGTTCCCGGTGTTTGGCTTGCTGCTGTCGCCGATGATAGCAAGTGCCGCGATGACGTTCAGCTCGGTCTCGGTCATCGCTAATGCCCTCCGGCTAAGGAACCAAAAAATTTAGCCACTGAGATCACAGAGTGCACAGAGACGACGATCTTGATCCTGAAAACTCTGTGCCCTCTGTGTACTCTGTGGTAAGTTTTACTGTATGACAAGAACGGCGTTGGCGATACATGGCGGGGCGGGAACGATACTTCGTTCGCAGATGACGCCTGATCTCGAAGCGGAATACCGCGGCGGCCTGGAAAACGCTCTGCGGGCAAGTTGGGAGATCCTGGAGAAAGGTGGATCGTCGCTCGATGCCGTTGAAGCTGCCGTGGTGTCACTCGAGGACTTTCCCTTGTTCAACGCGGGCCGGGGATCGGTTTTTACTCACGGTGGCCGTCAGGAAATGGACGCTTCGATCATGGATGGCCGAAGCCTGAAGGCCGGAGCCGTTGCGGCGGTCAGGAACATCAGAAACCCCATCAAACTCGCTCGATTAGTGATGGAACGCACAGAGCATATCCTGCTTTCGGGCGACGGAGCGGCAGATTTTGCCGCATCTGTCGGTATCGAGACCGCTCCAGATGAATACTTTTTTACCGAACACCGATGGCTACAGTATCAGGAAGCACTCGCCGCCGGCCGTGTGCAGCTAGATCATTCCAAACCGATCGGAACGGTCGGCGCGGTCGCCTGTGACGCAAACGGCAACCTTGCGGCGGCGACATCGACGGGCGGAATGACCAACAAGAAGTTCGGCCGTGTGGGCGATACCCCGCTGATCGGTGCGGGAACATTTGCCGACGACACATGTGCAGTCTCATGCACAGGCCACGGAGAGTATTTTATGTTGGGAGTGTCCGCATTTGACGTGGCGGCACGCATGAAATACAAGAGACTTTCGTTAGAGGACGCTGCTCGCGAGACGATCGAGCGACAATCCGAGATCAATGGCGAGGGCGGTCTGATCGCGGTGGACAACGAGGGCAATATAACGCTGCCCTTCAATTCCGATGGCATGTATCGCGGGTATATTGATGGCGACAGACCCGTAACTGCTATCTATTCAGACTGACCGGAATAGTGTTGCAATAGAAAGGTCATAATCTGAAAACCCGCTGCGATGACGCGGCCGCCCATCGGATCCTGCGTCAAGGCTTCGAACGGCCCTTCACCAAAATATAGGCCATCGGAAACGAGAAAGGTGAGTCGTGCATTGCCATTGGCAGGCGGATCAAGTCGTTGGCCATCCCAAGGGCCGATCTGTGAAACCACGCTTATCGAAGCATCAAGCAATTCTCCCACCAAGGCATCAGAATACTCGGTACGAGAATCCCACACGAACAGAGAGCCCGAATGATTTATATATCTGATGGTACCGTCGGCGTATGCAGCTAACGCATCAAGACCAGTTTCCATCCCAACCTCGATAACTGTACCAAAAAGCAGTTTGTCCGTTATCGGCTGCCCGATCTCCCGCAGCCTCAGTGCCGCTAAGGCACGCGTCCGAGCCTCTGACCAATCAGCATAGACGATGGTCCGTATTTCGTCTGCGTTTGCCCGTCTGTCAAAAAGTTCCTTCCACGGCGAGGCGGAAATGTCGCCGTCCGCGGGGCGAAAAAGCTCCAGATCGTCGCAAAAGAGGAGATCATAGATCTTATTGATGGATGCATCCGGATAAGGAGTGATCATTTATTTCGTCTTCCCTTCATTGAGCATGTCGCGGTATTCCTGAACGAATGCGATGTCGTCCGGCACCCGATCTGCCAACGTCACTACAAGTTCGCCTTTCCGTCCATATTTTATCGCGTGATGGATGGCGTCGCGGCTTTCCGGAATTATCCTGACAGCCGGATCCTTCTTTGACTTTGCGATCCCCTTATTCAGCAGCTCGTATGTCTGCTGCTCGTCCCGTCCACGCAGATAGTGGCCGCGGCGTATTACGATGCGGTCAAAGGTCTGACCCGCGACCTGTCCGAATTCGACTATATCCTCGTCGCGGCGGTCACCGGTTCCGTTAATGACACATGTGCGATATTTATGTGGGAGCTTTCCGATGAACGAGGCTAAACCTCTAAGCCCGGCCGGGTTATGGGCATAGTCCATTAGTACAGTTACATCGCCAACCTCGACGAAATTGAGACGTCCCGGTGTCTGTGCGGTACCGGCATTGAATGTCGTCAGCCCAACGCGGAGGTCCTCCAATGAAACACCGTGGACAAAACATGCAAGTGTCGCCGCGAGAACGTTCTGGATCATGAACTCGGCACGTCCGCCATAGGTCAACGGAATATTTGTCACCTTTTCAACGCGGACCTTCCACTTGCCTTTCAGTATTGTTACGTAGCCATTCTCATACACACAAGAAACGCGCCCACGTTCAGCTCGCTTTTTGATGTTCGGGTCGTTCTCGTCCATTGAAAAACAAACGACCGTTCCGTCGCAGAGCTCTTTCATCGCGTAAACTAGCGGATCTTGTGCGTTCAAAACGGCAAACCCTTTCCTTGAAACAGCACGCGGAATGACGGATTTCACACGCGCGAGGTCTTCCAACGTGTTAACGTCTTTAAGCCCAAGATGATCGGCGGCCACATTCAGCACAACCCCTACGTCACAATGATCGAATCCCAATCCCGAGCGAATGATGCCGCCGCGTGCTGTTTCGAGCACGGCAACATCGACGGTCGGGTCTTTCAGCACAAGCTGTGCGGATACGGGGCCTGTATTGTCGCCCGCCGTGATCTGCTGGTTGCCGATGTATGTGCCGTCGGTTGTGGTAAAGCCTACCGTTCGGCCGCTGTTTTTCAAGATGTGTGCAATTAGACGCGAGGTCGTTGTCTTCCCGTTAGTTCCGGTAATGGCAAATATAGGAATTCTCGACGGAGTGCCCGGCGGAAATAGCATATCAATGACATGTTCTGCGACATTTCTGCCAATGCCTTCACTCGGAGCAAGATGCATTCGGAATCCGGGAGCTGCGTTAACCTCGATGATGCCACCGCCGTTCTGAGCGAGCGGCTCACTCACATTCGGAGCGATAACGTCAATACCTGCAACATCTAGACCTATTATCTTCGCAATGCGCTCGAACAAAAACAAGTTTTCCGGATGCACTTCATCCGTACAGTCGATCGCGGTGCCGCCTGTTGAAATATTGGCGGTTGTCTTCAGGTGAAGAACCTCGCCTTTTTTGAGCTTAGTATCGAGGGTGTATCCTGCCTTCGCGATACATCGTTGGGTCTGATTATCCACGTCGATCTGAGTTAGAACATTTTCGTGACCATAACCGCGCCGAGGATCCAAATTGATAATATCGATAAGCTCTTGGATAGTGTGTTTTCCATCGCCAACCACGTGTGCGGGAACACGTTCAGCGACAGCGATAAGGCGGTTGTTGACGACCAATGCTCTGAAATCCGAGCCCGTCAGCTGCTGCTCGACGATCACCCAACGAGAATATTCCTTTGCTTTTTCCCACGCGATCTTCGCCTCATCGAGATTGCGTATGCCGACGGTCGCACCTTTGCCGTGATTACCGTCAAGTGGTTTAATTACAGCAGGATAGCTAACTCTTTCTAAAGTGTCTTCTAGGTCGTCGATCTCACGGATACGATATCCTTTGGGCACCGGCACGCCCATATCGCCGAGCAGTTTCTTAGTTGCGCTTTTATCTCCGGCGATATCGACAGAGATCATGTTCGTATTAACGGTCGTCGTCGCCTGAATGCGCTTCTGATTAACGCCGTAACCAAGCTGCACAAGTGATTGATCGTTCAGGCGAATATACGGAATTCCCCGGCTCTCGGCTTCCTCAACGAGCGATCCGGTCGACGGCCCAAATCGCACATCTTCTCTGATCTCACGCATTCGGCGGATGTCAGCCGCCAGTTCCGTCTTTATCTCATCGATCGGGCGCTTCTCAGCGAGGTCCAGCCAAAGCCTGACAGCAGCCCGGCCGGCAAATCGGCCTACCTCTTCCTCCACGTAACTGAAGACTACGTTATAGACGCCTTTTTCACCTGTTTCGCGTGTACGGCCGTAGCCGGTGTCCATACCTGCAAGCGTCTGCAATTCAAGGGCGAAATGCTCGATCGCGTGGCCGGCCCACGTACCTTCCCGGACCCGCCTTAGAAAACCGCCCTCTTCTCCGTAACTGCAGCCATGGGTCGATAGCGACGGCATTGCATCCACCATACGCTCGTAAAAGTACTTGATCTTGTTCGTCGGCTTTCGCTCGAACGCGCCGATATCAAGCCGCATTATGATCAGCTTTTTCCAATAGCCGCTCCAATAGTTAGGCCCGCGTAGTGTGCGAATTTCGAGTATTTCCATAATGCTTTAGCCGGGAATCGGTACAAATAAGCACAGATAGGATCGATGCGCTAAATCCCGCTGTATTAGCTCGTTCCTGATCAACGGAGGCAACCTCACCCAAGATCAGGGAGCAAAAACTCCACAGGAGGTTGGATCGGGTGGCGTTCGAGATAATTGTAAACCAGCCCGTCACGCAATACATGAAACTGCACGCCGCAAACACTAAATGCTTCGTTATCATGCACTTCCGCGATCTCATTGAAAGTGATCTCTGAGCCATCTACTATCGTCGTGGACCCCTGGCCAAATACTTCAAGTACTCCCTTGCCATTCAGGATTATTGCTGTGTTCTCGTCTATTCCGATGCCCAAATTGTAAGGATTATACGAAACGGCCGTTATCAGGCGGCTTATGCGGCCACGCTCGGTGAAATGCTGATCTATGATGATATTTTTCAGAAACCCGAGGCCCGGAGACAGCTTGACCGCATTCTTATGCGGATGCGAGGTTGCCTCGCCGCGTACGATCATCGACGTGCTCATCGCAGCGGCCCCGGCGCTTGTCCCTGCCATCACCACGTCAGTGTCGCGAACCATCTTTCTCATCTTTTCGGCCACCTTCGTTCCACCCAGCACCGAAACAAGCCGCATCTGATCGCCGCCGGTCATAAAGATACCTGTGACGCCGTCCAACAGCTTTTCTGCATCCGCTTGAGCTACATCCTGGCGCGATGTGGCACGAAGTACGCGTGGATTGCTCACGCCCAGATTGCGAAAGGCTTGCGTGTAAACATCTGCAGCAAACTCCGGAAAATCCGACGCCACAGGGACGATAAGGATCTCAGCCGCCTCGCCGCCGGCAAGCTCAAGAAACTTCTTAAGTATGCGCCGCTCGTTGTATCTGTCTTCTGCCCCGCCTATCACCAGCAGATGTCCGCCAATGATCTCGCGATCGTGCGATTCACTCATAAAATTGGTCAACGTATTGTAAACGAAAAATTAGCGAAAAGTAAGCCACCCGGAACAGAGTGCATTCCAACGTATAGGACGCATTATGCTCGGTGTTCCTGATGCTCCAGATGTTCATCTGTATTATGGATCTCCTGCAGGCTGCGAACAGTAACACCCGGCGATTCGATCTTCATTCCAATGGCTTCAACAAGGGCTTCAGCACCTGTCATGGTCGTGACGCACGGAACATTGTACTGCAGGGCAGCCTTACGGATCGCCTTTTCGTCATAACGCGAGGCTTTTCCGAGCGGCGTATTGATAATTAGTGCGATGTCGCCTTGCCGGATCAGATCGGCAATATTTGGCCGGCCTTCATTTACCTTGAAAACGTTTTCGCATTCTAAACCGACCTCGCGAAGTCGAATTGCTGTGCCATGCGTCGCTACCAAGTCAAAACCAAGCTTTTTGAGCCGCCGTGCCAGAACGACGGCAGTCCCTTTGTCACTGTTCGTCACCGAAATAAAAGCTTTGCCCGCAAGCGGAAGTTTCAGTCCGGCTCCTTCCATTGCTTTGCCGTAAGCCTCGCGAAATGTTGCCCCGACACCCATTACCTCACCGGTCGAGTGCATTTCCGGACCAAGGATCGGATCGACCCCGGCGAATTTCTTGAACGGAAATACGGGAGACTTTACGAACACCTGCGGGACATTTAGAACCTCAGGTAAACTGAAGTCTGCTAAATTCTTGTCGCCCGCCATTACGATCGAGGCGATCTTGGCAATAGGCACTCCGGTCGCTTTTGCTACAAATGGAACGGTCCGCGAAGCCCGCGGATTGACCTCAAGGACATAGACGCGGTCGTTCTGAACGGCGTACTGGATATTCATCAGACCATTTACTTTAAGGCCTTTTGCAAGCATTTGAGTGTAGTGCCGGATGGTTTCGAGGTGCTCTACCGCGATTCGCTGCGGCGGAAGAACGCTCGAAGAATCGCCGGAGTGAATGCCGGCTTCTTCGATGTGCTCCTGTATCCCTGCGATGACCACAGCCGTTTCATCCGCCAGAGCGTCGACGTCGATCTCGGCAGCCCGTTCGAGAAACTTGTCGATCAATATCGGCTTTTCAGGAGACGCATCGACCGCCGTGCGCATGTATTCGTCGAGCGATTGCTCATCATATACGATCGCCATCGCCCGCCCGCCGAGCACGAAACTCGGCCTGACAACAACGGGATAGCCGATCTCGGCAGCGATTGCTTTCGCTTCCTCAGGTGAGGTCGCCGTGCCGTTCGGCGGCTGAGGAATGTTCAGTTCATTCAGCAGTGAAGAAAACCTCTTGCGGTCTTCGGCCAGATCAATAGAATCGGGGGACGTCCCGATGATCGGAACGCCAGCAGCATGCAGTTTGTCTGCGAGATTTAGCGGTGTCTGGCCGCCGAACTGCACGATGACGCCTACGGGACGCTCGATATCGACTATGTTCATCACGTCCTCAAAGGTCAGCGGCTCAAAATACAGCCTGTCGGACGTGTCGTAATCAGTTGAGACGGTTTCCGGATTGCAGTTGACCATGATCGTCTCAAAATCCGCGTCGCGAAGAGCGAACGACGCATGGCAACAGCAATAGTCGAACTCAATTCCCTGTCCGATGCGGTTCGGCCCGCTGCCAAGGATCATGATCTTCCGGCGTTCGGTCGGCTCGGCCTCGCATTCTTCCTCATAGGTCGAGTACATATACGGCGTGAAAGACTCGAACTCTGCACCGCACGTATCGACACGTTTGTAAACGGGAGCGATGCCTTTCGATCTGCGGTGTTCTCGAACCTCGGTTTCTGAAGCACCGGTCAGAAATGAAAGACGGCGATCCGACAGGCCGAACTCTTTAGCTACACGCAGCTCGCTGTCTGTAAAAGCCTGAAGGGCTCTGCCGTCTGCCGACGCAGCCGGCTCTAACAGCGACGCCTGAAACTCCATTACCTGCGCTAGCTGATCGAGGAACCAGCGGTCGATCTTGGTCAACCGATGGACTTCATCGATCGTGTAACCGTTCTGGAGAGCGTAGGTGATGTATGAGAAACGCTGTGAATTCGGACGCGCGAGTTTTCGCTGAAGCTCTTCATCAGGCACATCTACCAGACGTAATGGCTTTACAGCTTCGAGTGACCGAAGGCCTTTGAACAGCGATTCTTTGAACGTGCGGCCGATCGCCATCACCTCGCCGACCGATCTCATCTGCGTATCGAGAACGTCCTCGGCACCCGGAAATTTTTCAAAAGCCCATTTTGGGATCTTAGTGACGATGTAATCTATTGTCGGCTCGAACGACGCGGGAGTTTTTTTCGTGATATCGTTCGGAATTTCGTCCAGCGTATAGCCGACCGCGAGTTTGGCGGCGATCTTTGCAATAGGAAATCCTGTCGCTTTTGAAGCAAGTGCGGAAGACCGTGACACCCGCGGATTCATCTCGATGATGCGAACATCGCCGTTCTCGGGATTCACGGCAAACTGAATGTTCGAGCCGCCTGTCTCTACGCCAACCTTGCGGATGCACGTGATCGACATATCTCGAAGTTGCTGATATTCGACGTCGGTCAGGGTCTGTGCCGGAGCGACCGTTATCGAATCGCCGGTATGCACGCCCATCGGGTCGAAATTCTCAATGGAGCAGATGATGACGACGTTGTCGTTAAGGTCTCGCATGACCTCAAGCTCAAATTCTTTCCAACCGAGTATGGATTCTTCGACCAGTATCTGTGAAACAGGCGACGCAGCCAGGCCGTTCTTTGCGATCTCTCCGAATTCTTCGGGGTTGTAAGCAGTTCCGCCGCCGGTTCCGCCCAAAGTAAAAGCCGGGCGAATGATCGCCGGGTAACCCGTTTGTTCAACGATCCCTTGAGCCTCTTCCCACGTGTGTGCAAACCCGCCCTTTGGAGACGGAATGCCCACTTCGTCCATCGCTTTCTTGAAAAGCTCGCGATCCTCGCCGACCTTGATGGCGTCGATGTTTGCACCGATCAGCTTTACACCGAATTCATCCAAAACACCGCTTTCGAACAGCTCAACGGAAAGATTCAAACCGGTCTGCCCGCCCACGGTCGGCAGCAAGGCATCAGGCCGTTCTTTTTCGATCACCGCCCTGGCGGTCTCAAGTGTGAGAGGCTCGACATAGGTGCGATCGGCGATCTCGGGGTCGGTCATGATCGTCGCGGGATTGGAGTTCATCAAAACGACATCGAATCCCTCCTGTTTCAGAGCGCGGCAGGCTTGGGTGCCCGAATAATCAAATTCGCACGCCTGCCCGATCACAATAGGGCCGGAACCGATGATCAGGATCTTACGGATATCATTTCTTCTGGGCATGTTCTAACCGACAGATTATACAAAAAAGCGGCCGCATCCATGAGGCCGCTTGAGAAGAAAAAGCCGGATCGATCATTAAAAAGGTCTCGGAATACGAATTCGACGCTCGATCTGCTGGCGTCCGGCATCAATCATCCTGCCTGCGATCACACTCTCGAGACGAGTTGCCAGCGATGGATCTATGCGGCGCAGCTGGGCCTGTATCTTTTGAGCCTCACTCTTGTTGCCGCTTGCGAAATAGGATTCGCCGAGGTTATAGAGGCCAAGTGCATAACGCGGATCGATCTCTACAGCGCGCTTAAGCGTGGCGATAGCATTCTTGAAATCACGCAGGCCGCGATAACCGAGACCAAGCTGATTCATCGCGATCAGCCAATCTCGACGCAGCGAAAGAGCTGTCTGCAAGATCCGTATCGCGTCGTCAAATTCGCCGAGAGCGTTGTGAGTCGAACCTAGGTTGAGAAATGCCGCAGCGAGAGTGCGGTCCAGTTCGACGGCTCGGACGAGATAGGTACGAGCTTGTGCCAAAAGCTGATTTGCGGGATCTTTGTCGGCAGCTTCGATAATGGCATAGCCGGCATTGTAGTAAGCCCAGCCAACGTTCGAATACTCAATGCCTGCGGGGTTTATTTCAGCTGCGACCTTCAATTTTTCCGCGGCATTCGCCCAATCACCCGCACGTCCAAGCGAATAGCCCCAATTCGAATAAAGATCGACGGTTCTAATGGTGACAGAAGCTCGTTGGTATGCATTCCCGGCCTCTGCAAAGCGCTCCAAAAGCCGAAGAGCATTACCTAATTGGAACTGTATCTCTGCGTTCTGAGGCTCACGTTTGGCAGCATCATCGAGAGCAGCGACTGCGTTCTCGTTTTCACCTTTCTCCAGAAAGACATTTCCCATCTCGATCGCTGCAGGCGTGAATGCAGGGTCATTCTTGAGGGTCGTCCGATACGCGGCGACGGCCTGATCGTTCCGGCCCATGCGGTCAAGGACCTGACCGCGATAAAAATTTGCCTCGGCGAAACGCTCTTCAAATTCTGCTGCTCGTTCAAATGCTGCGAGAGCCTCAGCGTCGCGGTTCTGCTTGAAATGGATCAGCCCCCGCAGGAAACGCGAATCGGCAGAGTCGACATTTGCCGCATCGGACCTTTGAAGAGCAGTCTCGGCCAACGCTACTTCACCGGCGTTCAACCTAATAAGCCCGATCCGCCCGTAGAGTATGGCGTGTTCGGCATTCAGGGCAGCGGCTTTTTCGTATTTTTCGGCGGCCTTCAACGGCTCACCGTTCGCTTCGAAAACAGCACCGAGCTTGGCATAGGCCGCATCATTAGAGCCGTCATACTTGATCGCTTCTTCGAGAAGCGGAACAGCGTCGCGGTCATTATCTTCTCCCGCGATGGTGATAGCCTTCGCGGTCATCGCGCTTGAAAGCCCTGTCTGAGCACGCTTGTTCTGTGGATTCGCGGCAAGTGCTGACCTGTAGTTTGCGATCGCCCCGTCAATGTTGTCCTTTGCCAGAAGATCGTCCGCCGTACGCGTAAGTGTCTGCGAGCGAACCGCGTTCCTGTTTGACGCCGCGACCGCTGTGCGGTCAGGTTCTTTTATTGCCGTGACACGCTTCTTCTGACTATTACGGGCAATTGTCGTCGCTCCGCGGGCCCCGCGGGCGTTCTCATCGCTTCGCAGAGCCACACGGCCGCCGGCGAGAGCTGCCGACCGCTGAAGCCTCGACTGGCGAAAGACGAACACGCTCGATCCGGACGTCAGGCTTTCCGTTTGTACCAGATCTTGACTTATGCCCGGCCAAATGAAGTTCATCATTGCCGCGATTACGAAAAGCGAAAGGAAACGTGATGCTGCAACTTTCATAACTTCATTCGATCATGCCCCGACCGCTTCGGGTTCCATGACGAGCCGTATACCGAATCGATGTTCGACGGCTCCGGCGACCTTATCACGGAAAGCTATCAACTCAGCAGCCGTGGCTCCCCCGCGGTTGATAAGTGCAAGAGAGTGTTTAGTCGAAATGCCCGTGTTCCCTTCAACGTGACCCTTTGTAAAACCGCTCTTCTCGATAAGCCACGCAGCAGGGACCTTTACACCGCCTTCGGCCGCAAACGAAGGTACGTCACCAAATCGATCACAAAGCCTCCTGTGAGCTTCGAGAGTCACTACAGGATTCTTAAAAAAGGAACCAAGACTCCTCGAATTCGGATCTGCCGGATCGACCACCATAGATTTTTGACGTCGGAGCCGCATGACGGCCTCGCGAATCGTGAGCGGCGACATCTCATTGACGCCCGCCTCCATCTCACGCCTCAGTTCCGGATATGCGGGCAGGTCGGGTTCGCCCGACCTCAGATGAAACTGCACAGAAAGCACCACGTACCTCCTGCGAGCGGTCGTGTTGAAAATGCTTTGACGATACGAAAATCCGCAATCGGCATTCTCTATATCAACGATCCGCTGTGTTTCTCGGTCAAGGCATCGCACGGAAACGATCGTCTGCGAAACCTCTTGCCCATAAGCCCCTACGTTCTGGATCGGAGTTCCGCCAACCGTCCCCGGAATGCCGCTCAAGCATTCAATACCTGCAAGGCCTCGCTCAGAACACATTGAAACGAGTCCATCCCATTCTTCGCCGGCCGCCGACGCAACCATAACAGCACCGTTGCGAATCTCTTCAAACTCGACACCGGAAGTCGATATTTTGACGACAAGACCGTCAAACCCATCGTCGCCGAAGAGAATGTTGCTTCCGCCCCCGAGAATGAAGACGGGCACGCCCGCGTCGTCGGCCCACCGCAATGCTCCAACGATCTCATCCTCACTCCGCGCTTCGACAAAGAAACGGGCAGGTCCGCCAATTCCTATGGTCGTATACTGGGCGAGGGGTACGTCCTTTTGCACTGTCAGATCGTCAGGTCAAATGACCTTCGCAAGTTTGGCTTCCTGCTCAACCCTTATGGCATCGGCCGGAGAAAGCGGCCGCAAAATTTCGAGGACCTTTCGAACCTCTTTGCCGTTCTTTCGTTTGATCTCAGAATAGCCGAGGCTCGAAAGTGCCGGAATATTCTTCGGATCGAGGTCCAGAACACTGCGGAACATTTTTGCCGCTTCGTCAAAATTGTTGACCTTGAAATATGCTGTCCCGAGTGCGTATCTGGAAAAGATCCAATCGGGTTTCCGCTGTACGACCGGCTTTAGAGAGTCGATCGCACCGCGAAAATCGTTCATGTCGATCTGAACTGCCCCCAAATTCTGGAGTATCGCGTCGGATATTTGCGGAGCTCCGGCCAACGCACGCTCCAATGCAGCTTTGGCCTTTTCAAGATTTGGAGCCGCAGCGGTCGGGTTACGCTGATTCAGGTCCATACGCGCGGCGTTGTAATATGCCCATCCGAGATTCGCGACATCGACCGGGTTGTTTGCAAGATCGACCGCCTGTTCCATGGCACGTACGGCCGCTCCCCATTTACACGGCTGGAACTTCCTCATCGCCTCGTCACATTGAGCACCGATCACATAGCCCAGCTTGCTGTAAAGGTCGGCCGCAATGTCTTTCACGAACTCCGGCTGCTGCATGTAGAACGTCGCGGCCAACCGATAGTTGACCTCAGCATTGATAAAGTCATTCGTCTGACGATACGAATCCGCAAGTCCAGCGAAAACCTCCCAACTATCATTCTTCAATTTCGCAGCCGCTATATAAGCCTCCACGGCTTCACGGAAATTGCCGAGTTCAACGTGTGCTTCTGCCAAACCGACCCAGGCGTCATAGTAATTCGGCCTGAGAGCGACGGCCGCCTGATATTCGGAAATGGACTCAGCGGTGCGTTTCATCGACACGAGGAGTTCGCCCGTAAAGAACGGCGTCTCGGGTCGAGTCGTGTCTAACTCGCGGGCCTTTCGGAATGCTGCAAGTGCTTCCTCATTTCGGTTCTGCGACCGTCGGATCAAGCCGAGGAAGAATTGCGTTTCAGATGAATTTGGCGAGAAAGTGAGTGCCTTCGTCAAGAGTTCATCGGCTTTGGCGATGTCGCCGGTCTGATAATACAGAATGCCCAGCGGGACGAATATCTCCGTTAGGTCCTTGTTACTCTCGAGCGATCGTTCGTAATTCGCGATCGCTTCGTCGAGCATGTCCAGTTCAACGTAAACCTCGCCTAGGCCGAAATAGGCCGCCGAATTCTTCGGATCGAATTTTAACGCCTCCAGAAACATCGCTTTCGCCTGCTGAGCCTGATCTTTTAGCAGCAGGTCGTTTCCCTTGATGGCAAGTGCTTCGCTGTAGCCGCCTTTTGCGGCGTCATTGGATTCGTCAAGGCTGACCGAATCGCGGAAAAACTCCAGAGCCTTGTCGTAATCACCGTTATTGACGTAATACTCGCCAACCCCCGCAAACAGTTTCGACGCTTGGACAGCAGGAAGCGTCCGGTAATTCTTTGGCAGCCGGTTCGGGTCGATCACATCTGATTTGGCTCGGGTCGGGTTTACGCGGGCAATGGTCTCATACTGCCGTCTGATCTTGGCGGCGGTTTCCATCTGTTGGTTCTTAGTTCTCGACGGCCGTGCAACGGACGCAGCAGGACGTTTTGCAACCCGTGATGAGCTTCGAAAGACAAATACGCTTGATCCGCCGGTCAGGCTGCTCGTAGGTACAAGGTCCTGGCCATTGGAGGCGACCGGCTGGAGAAGTACAGAAGCCGCCAGAACGGCCGTTAAACTGAATTTAGAGCAAGAGTTGAGATATCTCATCGATCAAAGGCAGTAAAAGCGAGATCGCGCGTTTTAAGTATAGTCCAGCTTTGTGATGCGGGAAACATATATTTCCGTTTTCCGCATTCTTGCCCTTTCAACATTCGTAATATAGATTTAAAAGTTACCAATAGTTTATGAACCTGCGCCTAGTGCTTTACGTAGAACGACGGTACGAAGTTGCCCTCGTGCGCCAAGGCCTGACGCAGAAGATCTTATTTTGATAAGAAGGAGAAATTGCCGAAAATGAAAGCATTTGCTACTGAGGATATCAGGAATCTGGCTGTCATTGGTCACGGCGACGCAGGTAAAACCCAGCTCGTCAGTTCGATGATCTTTGTTGCAGGCGGCGGTCGTTGGGGAAAGGTCGATGAAGGAACAACGATCACCGATTACGAAGACGATGCGATAGAAAGAAAGGTCTCTCTTAACAACAATTTTGCCCACCTCGAATACGCAGACAAAAAGATAAATTTCATTGACACGCCCGGATATGCCGCGTTCGTCGCGCACGCCAGGCCTGCGCTTCGAATTGCCGATTGCGCATTGGTCGTTGTGGACGGCGTACACGGGATCGAGGTGCAGACCGAAAAGACATGGCAGTATGCGAACGAGTTTCTTCTGCCGCGTTTTATGGTCATCAACAAGCTGGACAAAGAGCATTCTGATTTTGGCCACGCTCTTGAGACCGCGACATCGAGTTTTGCCCGTTCGATCGTTCCGTTCACACTCCCGATCGGATCCGAGGCAAATTTCAAGGGCGTCGTCGATGTCGTTCACCAAAAGGCCTATGAGTTTGATGACAAAGGAAAAGCCAAGGAGATACCGATCCCTGAAGAAGGGCGGGACATTTTTGAGCGGACCCGTGAAAGGCTGGTCGAGATAGTTGCCGAATCAGACGATGCTCTGATGGAAAAGTATTTTGAGAACGGCACTCTCGACGAGGACGAGATATATCCGAACCTCGCAAGAGCGATCGCCAGCAGTAAACTTTGTCCTGTATACGCAGTCTCCTCCACAAATTTGGTGGGACTGCAGATCTTGCTTGATCACATAGTCGAATTTGGGCCCAATCCGGCGACGCACGAAGCAGAATACGGCTTCAAGGACAACGATATGTCGGGCGACCGCGTCACCCGGAAATATAGTAACGACGAGCCGTTCTCGGCCTATGTCTTCAGGACCATCGCCGATCCGTTCGCAGGCCGCATAAGCGTAATGAAGGTCATTTCGGGCAAGGTCTCCGCGGACGCGACGATATTGAACAGCTCTCGGGACACCGCAGAGCGTCTCGGTGCGCTTCATTTGATCTCCGGAAAGACACTCGACAAAGTGCAAGAAGCCAACACCGGCGACATCATTGCGGTGGTTAAGCTGAAGGACACACAGACCGGCGACACGCTCTGTGACAAGGCGAATCCGATAGTCTATCCGCCGGTCGAATATCCCGAAGCGGCCATCGCATTTGCGATCGAGCCGAAATCACGCGCCGACGAAGACAAGATCTCTGTCGCCCTTCACAAGATACTCGAAGAAGACCCTTCGCTTCATTTCGACCGCGACGCCCAGACCAAAGAGTTCATTCTTTCAGGTTCGGGCCAGCTTCATATTGAAACCGTCGTCAAGAAACTTGCCGACCGATATCACGTCGAAGTCGCACTGCATCCGCCGAAGGTGCCCTACAAGGAAACCATTACCGCGACGGCCGAGGTTCAGGGCCGTCACAAGAAACAGTCCGGAGGCCGCGGCCAGTTCGGCGACTGCAAGTGCATATTTGAACCGATGGAGCGCGGTGCCGGATTTGAATGGGTCGACAAGATCTTTGGAGGTGCGATACCTCAGAATTTCCGGCCGGCAGTCGAAAAGGGCATCATCGAGGCGGCAGCGAACGGGGCTGTTGCCGGCTATCCGTTGGTCGATTTTCGCGTGACGCTGATCGACGGCAGCTACCATACGGTCGATTCTGATGAGCATTCATTCAGGGCAGCCGGACGAAAGGCTTTCCGTGCCGCAATGGAAAAGGCAAAACCGACGCTGCTGGAGCCCATAATGGATGTCGAGGTTTTCACCCCGCAGGAAGTGTCGGGCGACATCATGGGTGACCTGAACTCCCGCCGAGGCCGTGTTGCGGGAATGGAAATGCGCGGAAAACAGCAGGTTATTAAAGCGAAAGTGCCGCTTTCGGAAATGCTCGATTACCAGTCGAAACTCAATTCTGTAACTCAGGCACGCGGCTCGTACCACATGCAGTTCTCGCATTATGACCCGCTGCCTGGGAACTTGGCACAAAAGGTAATTGACGAGGCGGTCGCCGCAGGGCGCGTCCGAGCTCACGAAGACGACGAATAAAGAAATTTAGACTTATGAGAAAAACAGCGATCTTTTATTTATCGATTTTGGCGATGTTGGTCTCGACGGCGGCGGTGGCGGTGTCGCAAACGCGTCCGCCGTTGCCGCGTGCGAGTTCAAAAGCGAGTGTTATGCAGGTCATCGGGACGACCGAGGTCACGATCTCGTATGGCCGTCCGGGCGTTAAGGGACGCACTGTCTGGGGCGAGTGGCCCGAGAAGATTGAGGGCGAGCAGACGCTCGATGACGGACGGGTGCGTCCGCCGGGAGCACCGCTGGTCCCTTACGGCCACATTTGGCGTGCCGGAGCCAATGAGGCAACCCTCTTTACCTCAGATGACGACGTGCTGATCAATGGCGAGCTGCTTCCTGCGGGCCGCTACAGCTTTCACGCAATTCCCGGCAAAGAAGAGTGGACGCTGATCTTTAACAAAGACGAAGGACAGTGGGGTAGTTTCAGCTACGACAAAACGAAAGATGCCCTTCGCGTAAAGGCTAAGCCCCAAATGGTGAATGACAGCAAGGAATGGCTTACATTCGGACTTGATGTTACGGCGGACGACGCGGCGAATGCTTATCTTCGTTGGGAAAAGGTCAAGGTTCCTTTCTCGGTCAAGGTCAAAGATGTAGTTGGTTCTACGATCAAACGTCTTAAAACCTATGCCGAGACCGCCGGAGCCAGCGATGCAGGACCGTGGATGACCGCCGCGGGATACGCTAGGAACAACAAACAGGCAGATCAAGCGAAGGCGTGGTTCGATAAGGCTTACGCGTTGAACGAAGAATCCATCGCGAAAGCGGCAACATTTCAGAACCTCTCTCGGAAAGGAAACATTCTTCTTGGACTAGACAAACGTGCCGAGGCCATCTCTGCCTTCGAAGCAGCACTAGCAAAAGGCAAGGCCGACAAAGTTCGGGCCGCGGATCTCGAAGCGCTTGAGAAGCGAATTGCGGATCTTAAGGCAGGAAAATAGTCCGGTTCCGATATCTGATTGACGGCCGCGGTCTTTCAACCGCGGCCAATTTTATTTCAACAATATCCCTGCGATGCCGAGCGGCAGCGAATAAACCGAGTCCGCTGTCGCAACAAACAATTCACCCTTGCGGTTAAAGCAAAGCCCCACAATTTCCGGCCCGCTGACAAAAAGCTCGGCATTGCGGTATGCGGCGTCGATCCGATAAATACCCCGCTGCCCGCGATGGCATGCTGCAACATAAAGATTGCCCTTCGTGTCGAAAGCAAGTCCCTGCGGGCGGCCGAAACCTGTAAAGAATTTGGAAACCTCGCCGTCCGGCTCAATGACATAGACCGAATCATGACTGGAAAGCCCCGGCGATGTTATATAGAGATTCTTGTCAGTGCCGAAGGCAAGGTGAAACGCGGCGACCGACGGCTCGAGCTCGGCAAAGACCTCATTGTCCCCATATTCCCAAACACGATAGATCCGCCCCGAACGGTCGCCGACATAAAGCGTGCCGCGGTCGTCGAAAGCAATGCCGGTAGCGATGCCGAGATTCGCAGAAAACACCGTCGATAGGCCTTCGCGGCCCACGGCCAGAACCTCTCCCATCGCCCTGTTGGAAACGAAAAGCTCTCCTTTAGGACTGAACGCAAGGCCAGTCGGATTTAAAATGCTTTCGGGAAACTCTTCAATTTTCCCATCCTGCTCGACACGGAAAAGCGTTGCCGGCAATTGCTCGCCCCGGCGTCCCGAGTTGGTGACTATCAAAGAATCATCGGCTGGGTCTACAGCAGGATTTGCCACGATATGCATTCCGCCTGCGATGCGTTTGCCGCACCAGATATCAAAAGACGGGCTGTCGGGCCCTGCCGAAACAAGCTGGAGCCGACATATGCCATCAGCGGAAACCGAGTCAATAAATGCTTCGCTGGTCGGCAGATCGGCAACAATTCGGCTCGAAGACGCTGACCTAACAAAGCAAGCGTGTCCGTTCGCCTCAATCAAAATTCGAGGGCTGCCTCCGGAATCAGAAGCAGATACTTCGATCACCAACTCGCCGCCGGGAACAGCGAGTTTTGGACTGACGTTCTTTATTTCAGAGATATTGCTCTGCATTAAAGTTTGATTCTACGGTGATGCGGGTGGTGTGTCCATATCGGTCGACCCCCCGTATCGGGGTGAAAAAATTGATTGACCGCAAGTGTTGTTCCCCGTTAAACTTATTAATACTTCAGCCGCCGCGATCCTACAAGCGGTTTCCGGCTCCAGTAAGGCTTTCTCACGTATGTCAACACGGATAGATGACCTGCTAAGAATGGCGATGAGCTTCGGCGCATCAGATCTGCATCTGCGCGCCGGTTCATACCCTGTCATTCGCGTAACCGGCGAACTGAAGCCGCTGTCGGGCGTGAGCCCGCTTACACAGGACGAAACGCTCGAAATGGCATTCTCGATGATGTCCAATCGTCAGAAGCAGCATTTCAAAGAAGCTTTTGAGGTCGATATCGGTTACGGCATCGCGGGTTTGGGACGATTTAGAGTCAACATTTTTCAGCAACGCAATTCCATAGGCATTGTAGCCCGCGTCATTTCTGATTCCATCAGAGGATTTTCGGAGCTTGGCCTGCCGCCGATCTTGTCAAAGATCGCTGATGAACGCCGGGGATTGATCCTGGTCACAGGTACCACCGGTTCGGGAAAATCTACAACGCTGGCAGCTCTCGTCGATCATATAAATCAGTCGAGGAATTGCCATATAGTCACGATCGAGGATCCGATCGAATTCCTGCACAAGGACAAACAGTCGTTTGTGACGCAACGTGAGGTTGATGTAGATACCAGGTCATTTGCTGAGGCCCTTCGTGGGTCGCTGCGGCAAGACCCTGATGTCATTCTGGTAGGCGAAATGCGTGACCTGGAAACTATCGAAACCGCTCTGGTCGCCGCAGAGACCGGACATTTGGTTTTGTCAACGCTTCACACCCTTGATGCACCGGAAACGCTAACTCGAATCATTTCAGCATTCCCGCCCTATCAGCAGAAATCTATCCGAATACAGCTAGCCGGCTTGCTGCGTGCTGTGGTTTCGCAGCGGTTGATGAAATCGGCAAAAGGAAACAGCCGAATTCCTGCGGTAGAGGTACTAGTATCCACGCCGTTGATACGCGATTATATTCTCCACGAAGACAAGACCGCATCCATTCGAGATGCGATCGCGGCGGGAACATCGCAATACGGAATGCAGACCTTTGACCAGTCGCTGTTTTATCTCTATCAGTCCGGCCTTATCACACTTGACGAGGCGCTTCGCGGCACGACGAACCAGGACGAATTTCGTCTGCGGCTTGCCGGGATCAGCAACACGACCGCATCTGCGAAGGAAGAGATGGAAAGATCAAGCGGAGTCGCGTCGATCACCGAGGTCATTACGCGAAACTAAAAAGCCGACAAACGTTTGTTTTTCAAGGATTTTCAGGTTTTCGCCTTGACACAAGCCCAAGCCCGCGTGTAGATTTTAGCTTTACCTATCCTCGTCGAAGGTAGCCTGATGATTGACGGTTTTAGGCTGTCATTTTATCTGGACAGTTTTTCGATTGATGAAGATAAAGTTCGTATGGCGGCAGAAGGCGGGAAAGGTAGAGAAAATAGGACGACAAGTTAAAAAGGAAGTTATTGAACGCGTAAATGACAAACGAGGCAACTAAGGACGCAGAGGAAACGGCGACGGCCGCAACCCCGGCGGAGACAAACCCCACGAACGGCGAAACGCCGCAGGCATTAAACACCGAACCGAAAGCTAGCGAAGTTAGTACGGATCCAGCACCGACAGTGACCGAGGAAGCTGTTGCGGCCGCTTCGCCAGCGATAAGTGCTACTGAAGACCCGGCATCATCCGGCGACGTGGATTTCGGCGCAATTCTCGAACAATTCGAATCTGAACAGAAACTCTTCTATTCGGGCGAAATGGTCAATGGAACAGTGGTCGGAGTTTCGGACCGGGGAGTTTTGGTAGATTTTGGCTACAAATCCGAAGGATTTGTACCGTTGGAAGAGTTCACAGGCTTCGACGGCACTGTGAACGTACAGGTCGGCGACAAGGTCGATGTCGTCATCAAGAGCATCCACTCCGGCGACGGAGCACCTCAGCTTTCCCGCCAGGACGCTCTTGGACGCAAGGTCTGGGACGAGATCGAGACCGCGTATCGTGAAGAGCGCCCGATCGTCGGCAAGATCGTCGACAAGACCCGCGGCGGACTGAAGGTAGATCTGAATGGTGTCGAAGCTTTTCTGCCCGGTTCGCAGATCGATTCGCGTCCGGCGAGCTCACTCGATTCATATATCGGGCAAGACATCGAAGCGAAGATCATAAAGTTCAGCCGTCGGCGAAACAATATTGTCCTTTCGCGCAAGATCCTCACAGACGAGGTCGTGAACGCTCAAAAAGAGGAAACACTCTCAAACATCGACGTAGGATTCGTAGTTGAGGGAACGATCAAGAATCTGACCGATTACGGCGCATTTGTCGATATCGGCGGTATCGACGGCCTGCTACACGTCACTGATATGTCTTGGGGCCGCCTTAATCATCCCGGTGAGATGTTCAAGCCCGGCGATCATATTCAGGTAAAGATCCTCAAACTTGATCGTGAAAAAGACAAGATCTCTCTCGGCTACAAACAGCTCCAGCCCGATCCTTGGTCCACGGTGATCGAGGTTTATCCGGTCGATTCAAAGGTACAGGGTACCGTTTCGTCGGTGACCGAATACGGTGTATTCGTTGAACTCGAGCCCGGCGTCGAAGGCTTGGTGCACGTCTCTGAGGTTTCGTGGTCGCGAAGAGCACAAAGCCCGAAGAAGATGTTCCAGAAAGGCCAGCCGGTCGACGTTCAGGTCTTGGGCGTAGATACCGTAGAACGCCGCATTAGCCTGGGAATGAAGCAGTTCCAGGAAAACCCGTGGGACCGTGTTGACGAGCGATTTCCTATCGGTGCTCGTGTCAGCGGGAAGGTTCGCAATATTACCGACTTCGGCGCTTTTATTGAGCTCGAAGAAGGGATCGACGGCCTCGTGCACATTTCCGATCTGACATGGTCGAAAAAGATCAAACATCCGAAAGACCTGCTCAAGAAAGATCAGGAAGTAGAGGCTATCGTTACCAGCATCGACAAACGCGGACAGCGGCTCTCTCTGTCGATGAAAGATCTGACCCCGTCTGCGTGGGAAGGCTTTATAGCCACCCATCGCCCGGGCGATGTTGTGAAAGGCAAGGTTTCCCGTTTCACGAATTTCGGTGTTTTCGTCGAATTGGGCGAGGGACTGGAAGGGCTTTGCCACATTTCGGAACTGTCTGACGAACGTATCGAAAAAGCCGAGTCGGTCGCAAAGATCGGGGACGAGATGGAATTCAAGATCCTCCGCATCGAGCCCGCCGACCAAAAGATCGGCCTTTCGCATCGAGCAGTCGGCAAGGAAGATGAGCCGATCGTCGATACTCGGATCTATACGTCTGAAGCGAAGGGCGGAATGGCTTCGCTCGGAGAACTTGCGAAGTTGAAATTCGGTAACGCTGAGGAAGAAGCTCCGGTTGAGGAAAAGCCCGCAAAGGCATCGAAAAAGAAAGAGAAGGCCGCCGAGGTGGCTGCGGACGATTCCCCCGTTGAAGCCGAGCCCGCTGCTGACGAAGCATCTCCGGAGGAACCGGTTATGACTGAAGACTCTGAAACAGCTGACAAAGTTCCTTCAGAAGAAGCCGCGACCGAGCAGTCGCCGGTAGCAGAAGCTGCCTCTGAAGAAACAGCTGAAGCAACGGAAGCCGTATTGGCCGACGCTGATGGCAATGCCGAAGGATCGGCGGAGACATCAGAAGTTGTAGCGGAGGAAACTTCGACTGAAACTTCGGAGGAGCGGGCAGAAACTGAGAAGCCGGAGGAGAAAGAAGAAACCGCGTAATGACCGGCACCAGTATTGGGCCGTCTCCCCCTCTGTTCTAGGTACATTTTATGACCAAAGCCGATCTCGTTGAACAAGTAGCCCGCGAAGCGGAAATGACCAAAAAGGATGCTGAACAGCTCGTTGAGATCATTTTCGACAGTATTACGGAATCGCTGAATAAAGGTGAAAAGATAGAACTCAGAGGATTTGGCAGCTTTCGCGTTCGAGAGAGAAATTCGCGAAAGGGCCGCAATCCAAAGACCGGCGAAGCTGTAGATATTCCCGCTAAGCGGGTCGCCTACTTCAAGCCGGGAAAAGAACTCAAGGACCTTATTAACCGCGACTGAGTTCGATCCTCATATGGACATACTTTGGAGCCCCTGGCGATACGACTACATCAGATCAGACAGCCCGACATCTTCGTCGGGCTGTGTTTTTTGTGATGTTCTTTCGAACGGCCTGTCCGACGATGAGAACTTCATTCTCTCACGCGGCGAATACAATTTCGTCATCCTGAATATCTACCCCTACACGTCGGGGCATCTCATGGTCGTACCGTTCGCTCATGTGGATCTGCCGGAAAACGCCGGCGAGGCTTCGACCGCGGAAATGATGACAATGGTCGCCCGCTGCCAGAAAGCGATCAGACAGGTTTATACTCCGGACGGCATCAACATCGGAATGAATCTGGGAAAGGCGGCCGGTGCGGGCGTAGCGGATCATTACCACATGCACCTGCTGCCTCGGTGGGTCGGTGATGTCAATTTCATGACAGCTATAGGCCAAACGAGGACCATTCCGGAAACCCTAATTGACTCCTACAACAAATTAAAAGACCAGATCTGACGTCTAGTTTGTCTTTGCGTCAGCCCTTGTAGGCTCTTGAGTGCGGTCGAAGGCCTCATCTTCTATCTCGCCTCCCGGAGAGACCGGTATGTCTTTCGGATCAGCGTATTTGAATCCTCGCTCCTCAGAATCCATCAATTCCGCGAATTTGAACTGGCCCGTAGTCGGCGGAACGTAGCCGGGATAGTCCACCCTCGAATGATGCATTGCGATCAAGGATTTGATCATCGACTCGCGTATCTGCGTCAGTTCACGCAGCGTGAGGTCACATTCATCCAGTTGGTCGTCGCTCAAGATAGCGTCGATGATCTTGGTGACGATGAACCTTATGTTTTCCGGCGTCGGTTCAGCAAGGCTCCGAGCTCCTGCCTCGCAGGAATCCGCGATCATCATGATCGCCGCTTCTTTGAATTGCGGTTTTGGGCCCGGATAACGAAAATCATTTTCTGAGATCTCTTCGTCAGGGAGGGCCTGAGCCTGGGCCTTCTTAAGGAAATAATGAAGAGTTCGTGTCCCGTGATGCTGCGGGATGAAGTCAATTATCCGCTGCGGCAATCCCATCTCCTTAGCGAGTTTCGTCCCGTAATTGACGTGGCTGATTATGATCTTGGCGCTTTGTGTCGGCTTTAGGCGGTCGTGCGGATTCTTGCCAAGCTGATTTTCGACGAAATGTTCAGGAGCTGCCGTTTTACCAATATCGTGATAAAGGGCGCCTATTCTTGCGAGCAGGCCGTTTCCGCCTACCACACGGCATGCGTCTTCGGCCAGTTGGCCAACAGCGTGAGAATGCTGATTAGTTCCCGGCGAACGAAGAGCAAGCTGACCTAAGATCGGGAGATCGGCATTTGAAAGCTCGAGCAGCTTTACGTCCGTCAGTATGCCGAAGATCGTCTCGCAGAACGGCAGCAGAACGGCAGTGACCGCAGCCGTCATGACCCCGCCAGCAAGTCCGCAGGCGATCGCAAGCAAAACCGTATTCAAGATGAACGGCTGCTGCGTGAACGCGATCATCGCAATGGCGATAAGGGCACCTGCTCCGCCGATCATCCCGCCGGCAACGGTTACGGTCTGTCGGCTGCGATAACGGCCGATGCCGTATACGGCTACGGACGAAACAAGCGCGGCGAAAACTGCAAATTCAAGACCTCGGGGAGCCAAGAATCCGGCGATCAATGCGTTTAGAATACCGGTAAATAAAGCGGTAGGGCGGTCGGCAAGCAGCGTCATCAACAGACTACCGGTCGCAAAAGGGATCGCGAACGCCCAAATGGAAGCATCGTTCATCGGCGGCCGGACATTTTGCAGTGCAGTAAATTCCGCTAGGCGAAAAAGAACCGCCATTACGGCCGTCTGCACCACGACGACAAAGCCGATCAGAGCGAATGTTCTCTCCGCCGACAAAGCCAATCGCGGGACGACGCCTCGATGCTGCACGAACTTCCATGCGACCCAAAACAAAGCGGTTATCAGCAGCAGCAGGCCGATAAATCGATTCGCCTGACGGGTTCCCGATGTGTAATTGCGGACAGCCGCGATACGGGATAGTGTTTCCGCGGTCACCATTTCGCCCGCGTCTACGACCTTCTGCCCGCGGCGAAGTACGACTGACTGCTGTTCCGCTGAGGCAGCCGCTGTTTCGCGGGCGGCCTCTGTCGCCACGCTGTCAAAAGAAACGCTTGGCTCGACAAAGATCTCACCGGCTGAGTAAAAAGCGTTTGCTTCTTTCTGCGATAGGCTTTTGATCGCATTGATGCGTTCTTTGTATTTCTCGCGGGCAGCAGAAAGTGCCAGCCAACTGCTTGCAGGCATTGATGCCGTGGTCTGGACATTCGGACGCGAGCGATCGAAAACGAAAACCTCGTTCTGAAAGTACTGGCGCTCGACGTCATCGTAAATATAGCCTTCAGCCGCCTCGCGGAGTGCCGACCGCACCGCGTCGAGCTCGTTACGGCTGAATTGCCGCCCCGAAAGCACCTTCGCAACGTCCGTTCCGCCGCCGCCTGTCCAATCGAGATCAGCTTTCACGTTCGAGTTCGCCATTCTCGCCGGATCTTCCGGAGTTGTCCGCCTCAGGCGTTCCCATGCTGATTGAAAACCCTGAACGGCCTGCTCTTGCCTGTTGGATTCAAACCTGAATATCGGTTTGACAGTTGCTTTAGCGGCAGCTCTGGCCCGTTCAAGGCCGTCGGGATCCTGGAACGTTATGTCTGCAGGCGCAATGACCGTTTCGCGGGCAATGTCGCCCTCCTGATAAGCAAAAGAACCGGCCGCACTCCAAAGCGGATTCTGTATTAGAAGCGTTGTAGCTGTGCAGAGAAATGCGAAGCCCGCCCAAAACCGTTGATCAGGCGAAAGAGATGCGATCGGCTTGGTCAGCTGGCCGACAAGCCATTTTCGCCACCGCGTTAGCGGCGATGTTAATTCTCGTATCTGCTTCGTCATACATATGCGGCGGCCCCGCGGGTCTCGTCCTGCTCTATACCGATGATTTCGGACATTTTCGCAACGAGCGGCCGAAGGGTCTTACGATCAAGCGAAGAAACAGCTATCACATTGCCAAATTCTCTGGCGAGTTTGTCGCGGATCATTTCCACGTTGTCAGATGCGATCAGGTCGGCTTTATTCAACACTATCAACTGTTTGATCTCATTGAATTTGAGATCAGCAAGGATATTATTGACAGAACCGATCTGCTGCATCATCCGCGGGTTTGAAACGTCCACCACATGAACAAGCAGAGAGCTATCGGCGATCTCCTCAAGCGTAGCACGAAATGCTGATACCAGCGCTTCCGGAAGATCCCGTATGAAACCAACGGTGTCGTTGATGACGACCTCTTGCTCATACGGCAGCCGCAATCGACGTGTTGTCGGGTCGAGTGTCGCGAACATCTTCTTTTCGGCAAAAACCTCAGATTGGGTGAGCGCATTAAGAAGCGTCGATTTACCCGCGTTCGTGTAACCAACCAGCGAAACGATCGGCAAATTTGTCTCAAGACGAGTGCGTCTGCGTTCCTGCCGCTGACGGCCAAGATCGTCAACCTGACGTTCGAGCTGAGATATTCGAGTGCGTACGCGTCTGCGGTCCGTTTCCAGCTTCGTCTCGCCGGGACCTCGACCGCCGATGCCGCCTGCAAGACGAGAAAAAGCGGAGTTTTGCCCTACAACCAGCCGCGGGAGCAGATATTTCAATTGGGCAAGCTCGACCTGCAGCTTGCCTTCCCGGCTCTGTGCACGCTGGGCAAAGATGTCGAGGATCAGCTGCGGACGGTCGATGACCTTCAGTTCCGTGGCCTCAGAAAGCGAGCGCACCTGAGCGGGTGACAGTTCGGAATCGAAGACAAGCATATCCGCACCGAGCCTCATCGATCGAACCAAAAGCTCATCCAGCTTACCCTTTCCGAGTACGGTTCGCGGATCGATCTGAGAGCGGCGTTGAATGACCGTATCTAATACAACAACGTCTGCCGACAATGCGAGCTCTTTCAGCTCGGCCATTGACTCCTCGGCTTCTTCAATATCAGTGGTAGTTACACCTACCAAGATCGCACGATCCCTGCCTGTATGCCTGTCTCGGGCAGTCAACCGTACCCGAGCCATCTCGTCCTCGAGCGAATTGATCAGCTCAGTGAAATTAACGCTCAAATGCGACGGCAATTGCGGCTCAAGGTTTTGATACGGCAACGAATGACCGTTCTTTCCTAAACTCTCTGAATTTGACGGAACAAGATGTGCGGAATGAACCAGGCCCGGCTGCCCTGTCCTGCGGTCAACTTCGATCGCGGAGATAAGATCGAGCCTCAGCAAAGCAAGATCTGTAAAGTCATCTTGCGTGAGGCTTTCGCCCATCAAATGGGTATGGACGCACCGTATGCCGCGAAACCTGTCCTCAGATGCACGAGCTCGCCCAATATCCGGGATCTCGATCTGCTTGGCCGTCCCGACCATCACATGCTCTACCTTGCCCTTTCGGTCTATCAGAACGCCGACTTGGCGGCCGATCTCGTGCGAGATCTCGCTCATTTGCCGAGCAAGCTCCGGTGTGATGATCGAATCGGCCGCCACCCGTCGGGTTGCGAGCTTTTCGATCCGTTTAAGTTGACTGTGTTTCAGCCCTTTGGTGAAACCTGTGATTACGCCGATATTTATCAGCCTCCAAGTCCATATTATAGCAAATCGGTGCAAGTCGGGATAAGAGCTATCCCTTCGCAGCCGGTCAGCCGATTTCGCGGGACGATCGGCTTGGTATTAGAATTCACTTATGCCGGCCCGCACAAAACGTCAAAGTGAGGTGCTTCGTGTCATTGTTCGCGGTGTTGAAGAGAACGGGTATCGCCCCTCTTATCAGGAGATCGCGGATGAACTCGGACTGAGGGCGAGATCTGGGATCGCACGGATCGTCGCCGAGTTGGAGCAACAAGGGCTACTGGAGCGGAATGGTGCTGACGGAAATTTCTCGCTGCACCTTACTGACGCCGCTGCATTGGCCTCACGAGATCTGGTTTCGATACTCTGGCTTGATGTTGGGCTTGATCATGACAGAGACGATCTCTTGATCCCTTCGTTCATGATCGGATATCAAGCGCCGGAGAGGATACGTGCATTCCGCATGCCTGACAGCGCAATGGAGACGGACGGAATTTCTGAAGATGATGTGGTCCTGATAGAACTCAGGCGCTCTGCGAAGGACGGCGACATCATTGTCGCGGCCCCAATCGGCCAATCGCCGGTTCTGCGCAGATATTTTCGCGTAGGCGGCGAGGTAGAATTGCGTGCTTCGGATGGCGATCCCGACAACACACGCCGCTTCCCATCCAACCTTATCGAGATCCGGGGCATTTATCGAGGATTGCTGAAACCTTTCTCGTAGAGTCTATTTTCGTTCCATCAGACCGGCATATTGCCCGCTCTCGACCCATTTCAAGATCTCAGAAACCCGCCAGATCGGGAACGGGTGTGTCATGCCTGCGTTGATCATGTCCGCCCAGAACTTGTCGAGCTTGTTCTTATCGTAGTTCTCTTCAAAGTCGCGCGCCTGCTCAAGGAACAGGCCATAATCGATCTTTGATGCGAACGTGCCGCCAGCGAGCTTCATCATCGTGCGGGCGATAACGTCGGCATCCTGCGTAACGAGCAATGCCGCCCGGTCGCAGCTCAATTCAGCACGGCGTGCCCAAGCAAGCAGGGCTCCTGATATTCCGGCAGACACAATGAATTTGATGATCTCGGAGCCGGGAACGAGCCTGGCGACCGAGATATTGGCCAATGCCTCGATCAGCCTTGCGGCTGTGAGATACAACACGTGCTCGGCGTGTATGTGTCCCACCTCGTGAGCTATGACAGCGAGTGTTTCCTCGTCATTCAGCCTCTCGACCAGTGCGGAATGGATCACGATTATTGGTTTTTCGACACCGCCGGTGAAGGCGTTCACCAACGGATTCTGCTGCACGTAAAGGTCCGGCACTTCGACGCCAAGCGTGTTGCATGCCACTACGAGTTTGGCGTGAAGGTCCGGGCATTGTTTTGGAGTTACTTTTACAGCACTTGCCATGAACGAAACGCGGATCGCAGATTCTCCTGTCCAGGCGAGTAACTTCTTAAGCGCGGAATCTACGCCCGGTATCGCCTTGAGCGTTTTAAGTGCTTGACTGTCTTCGGGATGAACATAGTCGTGCTTGTTGAGGGCTCCGAACTTCTTATGCGGCTCGTTCGATAGGGGCAGTTTGCACTTGCCGCAGTTCGCATCGCGGGGCTCATAGTCAGCCTTCACTGCATTTTTTTGTCCGCAGTAGCGGCATTTCACAAAATGTCCTTTGGCGATCTCTGCAGAATTGTCAGTTTCGTCGTCCTTCTTCTTTGGCATATTTTGAGTTTAGTTAATCGAAAGCGTTAAAACAATTTCTTTGATGTTCATTGAACAAGCCTGACCACTGTTTCGACATGGTGTGTCTGCGGAAACAGATCCAGCATTGTGAATCCGGTTATCTTGTAGCCTGCCGCCAGAAGAGTTTTTAGGTCTCGAGCAAGGATAGACGGCTCACAAGATACATACGAGACAGTTCGTACACCCGATGTTGCCAGATTCGCGATCAAGGCCTGCGGCGGCCCGCTGCGGGGCGGATCGAGAACGACGGCATCGTACTTACCTAGAACGCCATCAGTACAGAAAAGTTCAACATCCGACGTCTGCACATTCACATTGGTCAAACCCGCACGCTTAGAATTCGCGATCGCATATTCTGCTGAGGGAGAGCTGCCCTCGACCGCATCGACGCTATCGAACTTTTGAGCAAGCGGCAATGAAAATAGTCCCACGCCGCAATAAAGATCGAGCGCCCGTTCACCGGCAAGCCCCTCGACAGCCGCTGTTACGAGCGGCTCAAGCATCGCGGAATTTGCTTGAAAAAAACACTCCGCTGAATAACGATACTCCAATCCCGCGACGATTCGGCTCAGTTCCGAATCCGAACCCTGAATATTGGGCGAAAACACAACTTTGCCTTGGTCATCAGCAGAGGCTTCCAATTCATCAGGCAGGTCATTTCCAAGAACATCACTCTTAGCCAATACTAAATTCAGTCCGTCCGACAGTATCGGGCAATTGTCGACAATGATCACATCGTCAGATCGGCGGCGCTTGAAGCCTACGGCATCTCGGTCACCATCGGTGTGCCAGCGGACACGGGTACGATAACCGAACTGCTTTGGGCTCTCGAAAACTATGGCAAGGTCCGGCATCTCAATGCCACCGATCCGCCGCAGACAGTCTCGGACGATCTCCCTTTTGGCAGCTATCTGCTCAGAATAAGTTAGGTGCTGAAAATTACACCCGCCGCAGAGACCGTAATGCGGACACGGCGGTTCAATGCGTTGGGGGCCGCTCTCGATCAGTTCTTCGATCTCGCACCACGCGATCTTGCCTTTTCGCCGGGTCACTTCCGCTACGATGACATCACCCGGAGCGGTCAAAGGAACAAAGAACGTCATTCCATCCGCGAATCCGATGCCAAGCCCGCCAGGGACGATGCGGTCGATACTTAGCGTGACCCGGTCGACCAAGCCGCCGATTTCGGGATTTTTTTTTAAAGCATCAGACATAAAAAAGCCCCATACGGGGAATACCGGCATCGTCTCGAAGCCGTTTAATAAGCATCAGGTCGTACGTTTTCTTATAATCTTCCGGCGTCATTGATGCCTTGTATTCCCGCAGTTGCGATGCGGTCTCTTTTTCGATGATCTTGAGTTCGTTCTTATCCCAATTATCGAGTATCGACCGCTCCAGCATTCGCTCGATATCGGCCAGCGTAGCGTCGGTAGCAGCTTGATCATCTGTCATTTCCGCGAGCAATGCCCCCAACCTGGCGACTGCCCGCTCGGTGCCGTCGCCCAGGTTTGGCGACGTCAGCGAACTCAGCGTTTTTACCGATCGGCAAATATGCTCGCGGATCGCTTCGGGAGTCAGCCCATTGGCCGCAACCTCTGCGTCACCGGCGTCCTGACCGGCGTGTGCACGAAGCCATTCCGCATACTGAGCCTCTACCTCTTCGCGGCAATAGAAGAGACTTTTTATTGTCCTGGTACCGGGAGGCTGTCGGTCAAAAACGTCGAACACCGATTCGATCGACCGAATTACGATGTGCAGGGGTATTCCGCGATCTTTCCAAGCCTCGATAAGCGTCCAGTCCAGCGGGCTCAAAAACAGATGCTTACCGCGCCGCCGTATGAACGTATCCTCTATCTCTGTGAAGTAGTTGTAATAATTCACGCGAAAACGATAGTTTAGCAGACCGCGAAGCCGTAATCAGCACCGTATCAGCAGACGATATGAGGAAACGCTTTATGATAATCTAAAGCCGTCTATGGCGGAGCGAAAAGATCGATTTACCACATCATCGGGTATAGAATTGCCCACAGACCTTAACCCTTCGAATACGGCTCCGATTGACTACGCAAACGACCTTGGGGCGCCGGGCCAGTATCCATTTACACGCGGCGTCAGGCCAAATATGTACCGCGGCCGTTTTTGGACGATGCGGCAGTATGCGGGCTTCGCCACGGCCGAAGAATCGAACGCCCGTTACCGGTATCTGCTGTCTCAAGGTACGACAGGACTGAGCGTAGCTTTTGATCTGCCCACACAGATCGGACTGGACAGCGACGACCCGCTTGCCGCCGGCGAGGTCGGCAAGGTCGGCGTCGCTATCGACAGTCTGGACGATATGCTCACGCTTTTCGACGGCATCCCGCTCGATCAGGTTACGACGTCGATGACGATCAACGCCACCGCGTCAACGCTGTTATGTCTTTATCTTGCCGTCGCGAAAAAGCAAGGCGTGTCGTTTGAAAAACTGGGCGGCACGATCCAGAACGACATTCTCAAAGAATATATTGCTCGCGGGACCTACATTTATCCGCCGCAACCAAGCCTGCGCCTGATCACCGACACCTTCAAGTTCTGTTCTGCTGAAGTCCCGAATTGGAACACCATTTCCATTTCCGGCTATCACATTCGCGAGGCCGGCTCGACCGCCGCCCAGGAGATCGCGTTTACGCTCGCGGACGCTATCTGCTATGTACAGTCGGCAATTGACGTCGGACTCGATGTCGATAAATTCGCCCCGAGGCTTTCATTCTTTTTCAATGCTCACAACGAGCTGCTTGAAGAGATAGCAAAATTCCGCGCCGCCCGGCGCCTTTGGGCACGGATAATGAAGGAGCGTTTCGGTGCCAAGGATCCGCGGTCCATGATGCTGCGTTTTCACACGCAGACGGCCGGCTCCACGCTCACAGCCCAACAGCCCGAGGTCAACGTCGTCCGCACAACGATACAGGCACTCGCGGCTGTCCTCGGCGGGACACAGTCGCTTCATACGAATTCGCTGGACGAAGCACTCGGCCTTCCCACAGAACACGCCGCCACGATCGCTCTTCGCACACAGCAAGTAATCGCCAATGAATCAGGTGTTGCTGATACCGTCGATCCGCTCGCAGGGAGTTATGCGATCGAGGAACTGACGACACAACTGGAAAAGCTCGCCGCCGAATACATTGAAAAGATCGACGCCATGGGCGGAATGCTGCGCGCGATCGAGGCCGGCTATGTTCAAAGCGAGATCCAGGACGCCGCCTACGAATACCAGCGTGCGGTCGAAAAAGGCGAGGCTGTTGTAGTTGGCGTGAACGCGTTTCGCTCAGCTGAAGAACCTATTCCTATCCTTCGCATAGACGAGCGCATCGAACGCGATCAGATCGAACGTGTGCGTGCTGTCCGTGCAAAGCGCGATGCCGCATCCGCCAATCGATGTCTAGCCGCTATCAAAGCCGCGGCAGGCGAGGACGGCAATCTCGTCCCGCTCATACTTGAGGCTGTTGAGAATGATGTAACTGTCGGTGAAATAAGTGACAAATTAAGAGAGGTTTGGGGAGAGTACCGCGAGTCGGTGACCATCTGATCAAGACGGTCATGATCACCCGACTCGCAGGAGTCTAAGAACCCAGAATAACGCTCGCTGTCGTGTGGTGGGCAGATACATTGAGCTTCACCTCCCGGCATCTACCGGATTCGAAGACTTGAAATTAAAATAGAGGGTGGCGCCCCTGTTGTTAACGCCACCCTCGAAGATCAAAGTAATTGTTAATCGGTCAATTGACCGGTAAAGCTGCCCCCTTGTCCGAACCATACTTCTGCAACTCACCTTTTTCATTAACAGTAACTCCGATCGAATTGGTCATCCGGGATCAGGATGTATTTGGATATTCCTGCTGATCAAGTCCCTGGCGGATACTCAATGTTCGCTTCCCAATTTCGAACGTCGCTTGTGACCTGAAACCAAATTAACGCACAACAAATAGTTAGTTCTGTGCGCTTTCGCACATAGGAGAACTTTATTCAGACTGTAAACCTCCCGTAATTAGTACCAGTTAGGAATAAACATTTCCGGTGTTATGTTTTGTGAGATATTCGCTGGGAGGCATGCCTCCCAGCGAATCGTGCGGGCGGTGGTGGTTGTAGATTTCCAACCATTTTTCCGTTTGCGATCTCACGTCCGATAAACTCTCAAAGATGTACATATCAAGCACGGCCTCGCGGTACGTGCGGTTAAAGCGTTCGATAAAGCCGTTCTGCATCGGCTTGCCGGGCTGCGTGAACTCAAGCTCGACTCCGTTCTTTTCGGCCCAATCGGCCACTGCCACGGCCGTGAACTCCGGCCCGTTGTCGAATCTCAGTCTGACGGGAAGCCCTCGCCACTCAGATATCTGATCCAGCACTCTTGTCACCCTCTGCGAAGGCAGGCTCGTGTCCACCTCGATCGCCAGAGCCTCACGGTTAAAGTCGTCCACTACGTTAAAGGTCCGGAACCGTCGTCCGTCCCACAGTGCGTCGCTCATGAAATCGGCCGACCAGCAATGGTTCGCGGCCTGCGGTACGCTTAGCGGGTCGGGATTCCGGGCCGGCAATCTCCGTTTGTGCTTTCGACGCTTATTCAGCTTCATTTCGCAATAAACACGGTATACACGCTTGTGATTCCAACCTTTCCCCTCTCGCCGCAGCATCGCGAAGAACTTCCCGAATCCCATCTCAGGATGCAATCCCGCAAGTCTCGCCAGAGCCTCTTCGATCTCCGTATCCTTATTTGCCCGTACCTTGCGATAGTGAAACACGGTCCTCGACAGTTTCATCAACGAACATGCCCGCCTCTCGCTTATCAGGTGCTTCGCCCTGATGTGCGTCACCACGATCCGTTTCTCTACCGCTCCCAGGGCTTTTTTTCGATCACGTCCTTTAACACTCGGCAATCAAGTGCAAGCTCCGCATACATCCGCTTTAATTGCCGGTTCTCTTCCTCAAGCTCCCGCATCCGCCGGATGTCAGATGCCTCCATCCCTCCGAACTTCGACTTCCACTTGAAATACGTCGCCGTCGATATCCCCGCTTCCCGGCATACCTCCGCCACCGTCCGTCCACCTTCTACCTGCTTCAGGATCCCTATTACCTGCGTCTCACTGAACTTCGATCTCGTCATTTCCCAGTCCTCCTCCTACTTCCTATTCTGACCGGAAACTATATTTCTGTCTGATACTATTTTATGGGAGGTTTACACCAGAAGTTGTAAGCCGGGCGACCGGTTTACCATGGAAGTGAGGTCACCCGAACAGTATAGAGGTGCAATACTTGAGGGAACTGTGACCGGTGCGGATAGTTCGGGCCGGGTCTCAGGACGGGCGAACATATCGCTTAATTTTGACACGATCAGAATTAACGGCAATACATATCGTTTTGCCGGGATCATTGATTCGGTGACGGCAAGGAACGGCGACAGTATTTCGGTGAATAACGAGGGAGCCGTTCGTGACAGCAGTCAGCCGGCACAAACAGCCACTCGTGCCGGGATAGGCGCGGTTCTTGGAGCGATAATTGGCGCTATCGCCGGTGGCGGGCAGGGTGCCGCGATCGGGGCTGGCGTTGGAGCAGGTACGGGTGCCGGAACGTTACTCATCACAGGCCGTGACAATTTGGATCTCGACTCGGGAACTGTTTTCTCGATCACTTCGACGGCTCCCGCGAGTATGCGTAGCAGTCGCTAAACTAGCAACAAGACCGCAAGACTTGGGACGGGCTAAACAGCTAGTCCCTTTTTTCCCCAGGATCGAACTCAAAAACCCATTTATTGCCATTTGCGTCAAACAGACGTTCATATTATTTTATTGACGTTGCCTTCAATAATAGGGGGGTCTGCTTCACAGGAGGTCGTGTGTGGCTCAATACGCTATTGCGGATCCCAAGGATTCGCTCCAAAATCATCTACTCTCAGCCCTTCCCGATGAAGATTTCGATCGGATAAATTCCAATTTGGAAACAGTTTCGCTCGAGCTTGGCGAGGCTCTTTACGAATCCGGCGACCGGATGACGCACATCTACTTTCCGACGACAGCGATCATATCGCTTCTCTACATAATGGAAAACGGCGGCACGGCAGAAATCGGCATCACCGGCAACAACGGCCTGGTTGGCGTTGCCCTGTTCATGGGTGGCGACACGACGTCTAACCGTGCGGTCGTTCAGAGTGCAGGCAAGGCCGTACGGATGACGGCGGACGCCTTGAGGACTGAATTCAAACTCGGCGGTGTTTTTCAGGACGTATTGCTTCGGTACACCCAGGCCTTGCTCACTCAGATATCACAGACCGCGGTTTGTAATCGGCTTCATACCGTCGAACAACAGCTCTGCAGATGGCTTCTGATCAATCACGATCAATTACCGGCCGACACGCTTGTGATGACGCACGAGCTGATAGCGAATATGCTCGGTGTTCGTCACGAGGGCGTTAGTATCGCTGCGGGAAATCTTCAAAAACTCGGCCTGATCGAATACGCACGCGGCGCGGTCCACATCCTCGACCGCGAAGGCCTTGAGAAAGTTTGCTGTGAATGTTACAAGGTCGTTTCGGATGAATACGACCGCCTGCTAGGGCAATATGTCCGCAAGAATCTTCGCGCTATTAGTTCAAAAAAGCTTGCTGACAAACGCAGTTGAACTGTGTTATTATTTTCGTTGGATCACTCCGATCCGATCAGCACAACCTACCGATCGAAGGGCATCATTCCGTCGCCCTCCATTTTCTCCCGTAAAAATAGTATGGAAAAGCTAAATGATTATCTCCAGCGGCTCTTGTCGTCGTGCAGCGACGAACTCCGCTTGGAACCAAACAAGGCACCGTGCCTTGTAGCGAATGATCAATCGACAGACGTTTCTACGTCGCCGTTGCTCGGAACACAGATCAGCACCATGGTCTTTCCGCTGATCCCAACGGAGATCGTCACTACATTGCCCAGTACGGACGAAGTAGAGTTTGTGCTGCCGCATAATCTGGGGAATTTCAATTTTTCGATCCAAAAATCGCCTGCCGGGTTTGTTGTTACGATCAGGCCGCTGATGGGCGACGCCGAAGGCATCGAGCCGGCTTCGGGATCGTTTGAGGGCCTGCCCGCCGAGCCGCCCGCGTACACGTCGCAGCCTGAGACTGCGCCCGCCGTTGAGACATTTTCCGCGGGTGAGGAGTTCATCGCCGACATTTATGATATCCGTGAGAAGGCCGAGGAATATGTGCCATTGCCTGAGCCTCCTCCATCCTTCGAACAGATATCTTATGAACTGGAGAGCATTTCTGCTGATCATGAGGACGGCAATGTAGACCAGCCCGCGATCCAAACGTTGGACGACCTTCTTGCCGAGGAAGCCCTGACCGCGAGTGAATACACATTCCCGGCAGCTGACGACAAGGTTGACATCGTCTCTGCAAATGACCCCGAGTTTCAAACCGTATTTTCTGACACCTCCGATTACGAACCGCCGGGGAAACGTAGCGACATTTACGCGGAAGAATATGCGCCGCCGGTCTTCGCAGAGCGACTGACCCGGCAGGAATCCTCTGAACCGGCGACGGTTGCAGCCGGGCGAAAAGCGTCCCAGATGGATGAGCTCTTCACAAAGATGGAAGCCCTAGGAGCTTCCGACCTGCATCTTTCTGTTTCAATGCCTCCGATGGTTCGGAAGGATGGAAAGATGAAACCGCTTGAAGATGGACAGCCAGCATTGACCGATGACGCAATGAAGAGCCTGCTGACGTCGATCATGCCGGCGAAAAATCAGGAAGAATTTGCCGTCCGCAACGATACGGATTTCGCCTACGAAATTCCCGGCCTCGCACGTTTTCGCTGCAATGTATTTCGCGACCGCAAGGGCATGGGCGGAGTTTTCCGCATTATCCCGACAAAGATCCTGACCGCCGAGCAACTCGGTCTTTCTAAAGCGATCATGGACCTTTGCTCGCTCTCGAAAGGCCTAGTGGTCGTTACCGGACCGACAGGTTCGGGCAAATCGACCACGCTTTGCGCAATGATCGATTCGATCAATATGAATCGAGAGGACCATATCATCACGATCGAAGATCCGATCGAGTTCGTCCACGATAATCAAAAATGTCTCGTCAATCAGCGCGAGGTCCACAACCACACTGATTCGTTCAAAGACGCGTTGCGGGCTGCACTCCGCGAAGACCCGGACATTCTGCTGGTTGGTGAGATGCGAGACCTTGAGACGATCTCAATTGCGATAGAAACTGCCGAGACAGGTCACCTCGTTTTCGGTACGCTGCATACGACGACCGCGGCATCGACGGTTGACCGCATCATCGATCAGTTCCCCACCGACCGTCAGCAGCAGATACGCGTAATGTTGTCTGAATCACTGAAAGGCGTGATCGCACAGACGCTGCTGCCCAAAAAAGGCGGTGGACGCGTTGCGGCACTCGAAGTTCTCATCGTGACGCCCGCTATCAGCAATTTGATACGTGAGGGGAAGACGTTCCAAATACCATCTGCGATGCAGACAGGCAAGAATCACGGAATGGTCATGCTCAACGATGCTCTTTTCGAACACGTCCAGGCGGGCACGGTAGAACCCCGAGACGCTTACATCAAAGCCGTCGATAAAGCCGGCTTTGAGACAATGCTAACTCGCGGCGGATTCAAGATATAAGACTCGATCCATTCAAATGGCTGACGGCGAATCTTTAAAGTTCCGCCGTCATTTTTTTTGGTGATATTGCCGCGAGGGTTCGGGGTATTCCGTGCGCTATCAAACAGACAGAGATCCGGCGACTTGCTTCAATTGAACTAGCGCATGAAACGTCTGCGATTCGAATATATCGGGAACCAAACAATTCGCGGTCAGTTTTTACAAATTTAGACACAGAAGGAGAAATTTTATGCTTTGGACAATAATCATCATACTTTAAGTTTTATGGGCTTTAGGATTCGGCTTTGGAGGAGCGGCTGTCGGCAACCTCATCCATATTCTTTTGGTCGTTGCTCTCGTCGTAGTGGTTCTTCAGTTGGTGAGGGGACGTCGGGTCTGAAAGCTCGATATATTGCTCTACCATCACGGATCGTCACTCTTGGGTGACGTTCCCTTTTTTTGTGTTCAGGGTGGGATGATGGTCGCGGTTCCCCGACTCTTTCATCACCATCTGCAGCCGCACAAAACCCGTGGCCTCGTTCGCCGATTTGCCTTGTCGTCGATTTAGCATGTCCTCAACACGCAGAACGTAGTGTGTATGCTGCCGCACAGACCCGATAACCGATCTATCTCATAATCAATAGTAGATTCCAAGACCGTCAACTGTTTGACGTGGTCCTTTATATCGACGGTCCAATGGAATTACTAGGAACGGAATTTATAAACCTTGAATCTTTGGAGGATCAATAAAATGAACGTAAACAAAAATTGCAAACATACCGTGGCAAACGGGCATTGCATACCTTATGATCGGCGGCGGCATCGGAGCTGCTCTTGCATTACTATTTGCACCGAAAAGGGGCATCGAGCTGCGTCGCGATATCGCCAATGTGACCCGAAAGGCCTATAACTCAACACTTGAGATGACACAGGATCTGAAGCAGCGATCAGCCGATTTTCTTCACACGGCTAAAGAAAAAGTCGAAAACGTCTACGATCTGGCATCGAACAAGCTCGGACACGCCGCCGAAGTCTCCGAAGATGTCGTCTCCGAAGCGAAAGGATCGGTGACCGACGGTATCGAACGAGTGCAGAAAGAATCTGCCGCGACTCTGAATCAGGCGGCACAGGCGGCAAGTGGAAGAAAAGGCTCGAATATCGTCTAAGCAACTGCAACTGCGGAGCCGCTAGACCGGGAGGTGAACCGGCTCCCACATTATATTCGAGCAAGCCTAAAGAGGAAGGAACTATCATGAGTAATCATATAAGCAAAATAGTATATTTTATGGTGATCACAGCAATGATCACTCTCGGCACCGCGATGCAGGCCTAGGGCCAGCAGCGTGCCTATAACGTGACAGATCGTCAGGTTCGCAATCTACTGAATCAGATAGAAAGCAAAACGAACACGTTCAAGCGTGAGATCGACCGGTCATTGGATCGAAGCATCTTCGATGGCACTAGGTGCGAAGATTCGATCAATCAAATGGTCAGCGATTTTGAAGCTTCGACGAATCGGCTGAGGGCAATTTCTCGTCGAATCGATCGTCAGCAGGTGATGTAAAAGACGTATTGAACCGTGCTGTGCGGATCAATAGCTTTATGCGCAACAACCGAGTGTCACAGCCGGCCCAGAATCATTGGACCCAGATCCGGCAGGATCTGTACACGCTGGCTCAATACTATAGCGTGACATCGACTTGGGACGACAACGTAAATATGCGGGTCGGTCAGGTCGGTTATACGGTTACAGACGCACAGATGCGCACCCTGTTGAACCGCCTGCAATCGCGGACCAACTCGTTCATCCAGAGCTACAACAACTGGAACCGTAATATTCGCAATCGTCAGATGTCCGCATCAAGCAATGTTGAACAGGACATCAATGACTATTCCAGAGCATTGGCCGACCTCAGGATCAATTTCAATGATCGCAATTCGGTCGGCATCGGCGAAGTACTTCGACCGGCAGTGGGTATCAACAGGTTCGTAACTACGAACCGACCCAATAATACCGTTATCAGCCGGTGGACTCTCGTTCGCAATGACCTGGACATGCTGTCCAACTATTACCGGACTGCAATCGACTGGAACAATACGTATAACCCATATCCGGGCAGTACCTACCCGAACGTGAATTACGGCAATTTTGATTCGCAGTTATCGGGAACATATCGTCTGAATATCGGACAGAGCGAGAATGTGAGAACGGTCGTCGATCGTGCGATCATCAGCGCACGATACCCCGCGAACCAGGCCGACCGTATGCGTGCCAATCTGGAACGCCGCCTTGCATCACCTGAGACCCTAACGTTTGAAAAACGCGGTCAGCAGGTAAGAATGGCGACCGCCAATATGCAGTCTGTTGAGTTGACCGCGGATGGTGTAAGACGAACTGAGACGTCGCCCAACGGACGTTCCGTAACGACGACCGTGACGGAAAGGAACGGACAACTTGCGATCGATTATGAAGGCGACCGAATGAACGATTTTCATCTGACATTCACGCCGGTCAACAATACACAGCTCCGCGTCACGCGTCGGATCTATCTCGAAAATAACAATCAGTCGGTTACCGTAGCTAGTGTTTACGACAAAACAAGCCAAAGTCCGCAATGGGGATCAGCATATCCGCCCAATTACAGCGGTTCCGCGTCGGATCAGTACGTTGTAGCCAATAACACGGCCATCACGGCAACATTGAACAACGAAATATCCACACGCTCGGCACGCGATGGCGACCGTTTTTCAATGACTATTACCTCTCCCTTACAATACAGCGGCGCCGTTATCGAGGGCGTTGTTAACGGACAGCGTTCAGGTGGGGTTTCAGGCAGAGCGACCATGGCTCTGGTATTCGAGACCATCAGATTGACTGACGGGCGAAGCTTCGCATTTGCGGGCATTGTCGATCAGGTTCGTGACGTCAATGGTAACTCCATTAACGTTGATAATGAAGGTTCGGTCCGTGATCGAAGCCAGACCACCCAAACAGTGGCACGAGCCGGTGTAGGAGCCGTTATCGGGGCCATCATCGGAGCCATTGCCGGTGGTGGTAGTGGTGCCGCGGTCGGTGCAGGCGTCGGTGCCGGTGCCGGTGCGGGAACGGTCATCTTGCAGGGCCGCGACAATCTGGAGCTCAGACAGGGCACGCAGTTCTTCATAACTGCGGGTGCTCCTGCGAACGTCAGTTCTCGCTAGCTTCATTATCGCCACCACATTTGGCCGGACGTATCCACCTCGGATGCGTCCGGCCTTTGTTGTTTTCATCCCATTACCTTATAGCCCAAGCCAAACTGGCCATTTAGCGAGTAGGAAAACGCGTTGTGTCGAGATCGAAGGCGGAGAATCTCACAGTCATCGCGGGAAATTTCGCGAACGGCGGCGGCGATCAAAGGTCGTGTCAAACGCCTCGAATTCCCAAAACGCATGCCTATATCGCCAGTGGATGCGGTCTGCGGCTACTAGTTCCGATCTAACGCGAAGAACCTGCTTCAGTTAGCTGAGTTGGCACAGGGCTTGCGAACCAAACAGAGTAAAGCTGCTGCCCGTTCGTCCGAACCGCGACAGATATCGGATCTATTTTGGGGGCCGCTTTGGGAGGCTCTTATGACGAAGGATCTCTTAAATCTGACAATTGTGATAGCAATACTGCTCGTGGTCGGCTTAGGCTGCAGCCAACTTCCTATAACCACTACACAGCAAACACAACAGTCGCCGCCGCCCGCCGCAACACCCGCGCAGACGCCTGACGAAGCAAATGAAAAATTGCTGGAGAAGTTGGCCGAACTTGAGAAGAAGATCGACGACCAGCAAAAACAGGCAAAAGCTACGCCCCCGCCCGTGATCCGAACCGCTACGACGGCATGGGTCAATTCTCCTGGCGATGGCTTCTTGGCGCTCCGCAGCGATCCGAGCGCAGATGTCGGCTACCGGATACTACAGATCCCGCACGGCGCTGAGGTTCGAGTTATTAGCTGTCAGGATCGCTCTATCAGGATCGGCGGAAGGTCAGGCCGTTGGTGCCGAGTACGATATGACGGCACAACTGGATGGGCATTCGATGGCTGGCTTGTGTATTGATCAAAAGGCGCGGCTATCTGAGCGAAATATTATTGACGGATAGCGTTCGGCCGGTGGCTCGGTTGAATTCGGCGATGGCCTTATTGAGGTCAGTGCGGGACTGGAGTTCCCGGCCGCGGGCGGAGGCTAGGTCCGATTGACGTTGCAGAACAAGGTAAAAGGTGGTTGTTCCGGCTCGGAATTGACGCTCTTCGCTGGCGTAAAGTTCCTCTGCTGCCTGGCGCGCAATGATCGCCGAATCGAGTCGTGCAGATGCCGATCGCAGTGCCTGCAGAGCGTTTCGCACCTCGGCCTCGATCTGCTGTTCTGCGGCGGCACGCTGTTCAGCGAGGCGTTCGCCCTCGACAAGCGTACGGCCAAGGTTTGCCTTTGCCGTACGGTTCCTGAACGGGATCGAAATAGTAACGCCGACGCGGTATGACGGATAGTCCTGTGCAAGCAGATTGCCCAGCGACGTAAAATATCCGCCAACGAGATTTGGCGGAACACGGCTAAGGCCCGTCGCAGGGTTTATGGCAGCAGGTGTTTCTGTGCCCGAAAGCCCTTGGGCCGTGTAAGAGCCGTTTAGGTCGATCTGTGGTTTTGCCTGATCGCGAAAAAAGCGTTCATCGATCTTGTTTAGATCGGACGCCTTTTCGAACTGTTCGAGTTCCGGACGGTTGCGAAATGCATCGCTCAAGGCGATCTCCAACGCGACCGAAGGAACGCTGCGATCGACCGGGGTCACCGGTGTGAGCGTCTGCCGCCATTCGGGTGACGTACGGTCAGGCAACAACAGCGTTTTAAGCACATTCTCTGCCCTTGTGATATTTTCCTGAGCCGAAAAAACTGCCTGCTCAAATCCCGCAACCTGCGCATTTGAAGCGACAAGTTCGACCGGTGCCAGCACGCCGCGTTCCACCTGACGTCGATTGCTCTCGAATTGTTCCCTAGCCTGACGCAGCGTATCTGTCTGCACCTGCAGATTTCTCAAAGCAAAGGTAAGGTCCCAATATGCCGCTTCGACCGCTGTCACGACGGCGGTCGTCTGAAGACGCAGCTGTATTTCCGAGATCTCAAGATTCTTGCGTGCGACCTCGATCTGTCGGCGGGTTCCGTCGATTCGACGACCGCGAAACAGAGGTTGGTTGTAGCTGAATGTCAGTGAGGCTGGAAATTGCGGGTTGAGAAATGCATTTGTATTGCTAGTTGTCGTACGGGACGAATTATAAAGCAATGAATAATCTCCACCCTGCCAAGGGGAAAGACCAATAATGCCGGCCGATCCGAAAAGCCGTGTTTGAGTGACCGACCCGTTCACGGCGCCGCCGATCAATGACGCTGTCGGGATATTGAGCCGCTCATAATAAGACTCTGCAGCAGCGACGGGATCATAAGCGCCCTTCGCAACCTCGATCTGAAAATTCCCGATGCGGCCGGTTTTTCTGGCTATCTCGATATCATTGTTGTTCTCGAGGGCCATTTCGATGGCACGTTCGAGCGTAAGCGTAATGCCGCTACCATTCTCTATGCCGATGCGGTCCTGCGACGGCATCGGGCGGAGCTGAATATTGGGAACCGGAGCGATCGGCATCGGGTCGGGCGTCGGGGTCGGCTCAGGCGTCACGCTTTGAGCAGCAGCACCCGCAGCGAACAGCCAGAAAAAACCCGCCGCCAATATTGCCGCGTTGCAGGATCGACTACAGAAGGCCGACAATTTTTTGAGGAGACTCATTCTGCGGTAGCTTGTTGGCGACGGAATAACGAAGTGAGTTTCCGGAACGGCCCGGTCAACTTCTTCCATACGGTCGATTCTGCCGCATCGTCGAATAATGAATAGAAAACGGGAACGGCAAGCAGGGTCAGAAGCAGACACATCGACTGGCCACCCACTACAAGAATGCCGATAGAGCGGTTCGTCGCCGCTCCCGCCCCGGTGCCAAGTGTTAGTGGGATCATACCCGCAACAAGTGCCAATGTGGTCATCAAAATTGGGCGCAATCGGTCGCGATTCGCCTGAATAATGGCGTCATAGCGGTTCAATCCGCGCGCTCGCAGAGTATTAGTATGATCGATCTGCAAGATGGCATTCTTTTTCACAATTCCAAACAAGAGCAGGATGCCCAGAGCCGAGAAAATATTCAGCGTTTGGCCGGCGATCGCAGTTGAGAGCAAAGCGAACGGTACCGAAAGCGGCAGCGTCAGCAAAATTGTCACAGGATGGATGAACGACTCGAATTGTGCTGCAAGCACAAGATACATGAAAACGAACGAGAGCAGGAACGCGTACAAGAACGCTTCATAGGCTTTTTGCAGCTCTTTCGATTGCCCCGTAACGCCGGTCACGTACTCCGCCGGCATATTAAGTTCCTTGGCAAATCGGGTCATCATTGCGATCGCGTCCGACTCAGAAGCGTTTGGCGGGAGTCCTGCGGATACCGTCACCTGCCGCTGCCGATTCAACCGATTGATGGTCGACGGTGCAAGCCCCTCGTCTATCTTGATCACTCTTTCGAGGTCGACAGTGCCGCCGTTTGAAGAACCGACCGTAAAGAACCGGAAATTGCTTCGGTCGCGGCGATAAGCCTCCTCTGCTCGAACAATGACGTCATACTGTTTCGAGTTTTCACTGTAAGCGGAAACGATCTGGCCGGCCGACAATATGTTCAAGGCCTGTGCGACATCACCGGCACGAACCCCGAGGTCGGCTGCCCTTTCACGGTCGATCACGACGCGCACCTCAGGGCTGCCAACTTCGATAGATGTGTCCGGATCACGATAGATCGGCACCTGCTTCATCTTCTCAACGATCGCATTCGCGTATTCGGTCAGCTTGACCATGTCAGGCCCGGCAATGTACATGCCGACGCTGGATCCGCCGCGTCCCAAGCCTATACTGCCCGCTATCGAGGAGGATGCCGAAACGCTGACCTGATAATCCTTTGACGAGTATTTTCGGGCGATCTGTCGCGTCTTGTTAATTAGATCTGCCTGCGAGAATTCCCTTTCTTTGACCGGCAGTAGTGCCACATTGATGAATCCGTTGTTCGATCCAGACCCGCGCCCGAATCCGGCAAGAACCAACGTATTTTTCACTCCCGGAACCTCAGCCCGAATATCTCGGGCGATCCGGTCCAGCATAGACTGTGTTGCCGACAACGATGTGCCCTGCGGCCCGCGAAGATTTACCTGAAACAGCGATTCGTCCTCATCGGGAAGAAACGCCATACCGACAAAACGATACAGAGGAACCGTCGAGGCAACCGTCGAGATACATATAAGCACGACCGCCCACCGGAAACGCATCGCTTTGACGAGCAGCCAAGTGTAGCCGCCGTCGATCTTCTGCCAGAACCAACCGCTCTTTGAATCGCCATGAGCCGCCTCAGTTGTTTGCACCTCAGGCTCACCGTCTGCCGAGCGTGCGGCAGGCTTAGCCGCTTGCTTGCGCTTGATCCAGCGTGCGGCAAGCATCGGAGTAAGAGTAAATGAAACGATAAGAGAAACTGCGATAGCAGCGGCCGATGTCAGTCCGAACGAGGACATGAACCGCCCAACAATCCCTGTCATGAATCCGACCGGGATGAAAACCGCCAAAAGCGAAAGCGTCGTCGCCAGCACCGCCAGGCCGATCTCACGCGTACCTTCTATAGCGGCTTGGAACGGGTCCATTCCCTTTTCTTCTACAAATCGATAAATGTTCTCGAGGACGACGATTGCGTCGTCGATCACAATGCCGACCATCAGCGTAAGAGCCAACATCGTCATCTGGTTGAGCGAATAACCCATCGCGGCGATCGCAGCAAATGACGCGATGATAGAGATCGGAATGGCAAGTGCGGCGATGATGGTAGAGCGGAAATTCCAGAGGAAAAAGAAAACGATGATAGCTGCAAATAGCCCGCCGAGCACAAGGTGCTCTTCGATCGCTGTCAGTGAATTCTGGATGAATTCCGACTGATCGCGAATTACAGCTACCTTAAAGTCCGATGGAAGGTTCGGAATGATGGTCGCCATGCGGGACTTAACATTATTGATCACCGCGATGGTGTTGGCTCCGGCCTGTTTGCGGACCCCGACCGAAACTGACGGTGTTCCGTCGAGCGATGCCGCGGAGGACGGCTCGCCGCCGGTCTTTTCTACGCTGCCGATGTCCTTGATCTTGATCGGAAACCCGTTTCGGGTAGCTATGACGATCTCATTGAACTGCTCAACCTCGGTCAGTTTGCTCATCGTGCGGACGCCGAGTGTCCGCCTGCCTTCGATGATATTACCGCCGGGCATTTCTTGATTCTGCGAGCGGATAGCGGCGGAGACCTCAGTTACCGCAAGGTTATAGGCACGCAGACGGTCCGGATTAACATTTACGCGGATCTGTGGGGTTCGGGCTCCCCACATGAAGACCTCACCGACCCCGTCAGCGTTCTCGATACGCTTCTGTATGAGCTCCTCGACCTGCTCGGTCAGTTCGATAACATCTCTGGGAGCGCTGACCGTGTACAAAAGGATCGGCTGTGAATCCGGATCTGCTTTTTGCGCAACGGGCGGGTCTGCGGTGTCAGGCAGCCAGTTAGAAACACTGCTGAGCTTTTGCTGGACCTCTTGAAATGCAACGTCAGGATTCTTTTCTAGGTTGAAGGTGAGCGTTACATTCGAACTCCCGCGAGACGATGAAGAACGCATTTCCTCAACGCCGGGTACCGTATTCAATGCACCCTCGATAATGTCGGTTATCTCGGTCTCAATTTCTGCGGGAGCCGCGCCCGGATTTGACGTTCGGACCGATATCGTCGGCAGATCGATCTTGGGGAAGCGGTCAACCCCGAGAGTGAAGAAGCTAAATCCTCCCACGACCGTCAAAAACAGCACGATCACCGTTGCAAAGACGGGCCGATGAACACATATTTCAGCTAACCATTGCATTTATAGCTCTGTTAAAAATTTACCTTGGCTCCCTCGTAAAGATTGTCGAGATTGCTTGTTGCTACTACCTCATCAGCTTCGACGCCTGAGAGAATTTGGATCCATTCGCCTTCTTCAGGCCCGAGCTGAACGACTCGCAGCTTTGCCAAGCCTTCCTGAATGACAAAAACACGATACGATTGCGTGCTCTGATGGTTATAAACCGCCGACCTCGGAATGAAAATCCCCTTGCTGCCGCCCTCGCGCGTGATGCGAGCGGTCGCGAACATTCCCTGCCGTAGAGCATTGTCGCCATTTTCGATCGTCGCTTCGACGATTGCTGAGCGTGATACAGGATCGACCGCGGGATTGACCGCGATCACGGTGCCGGCAAAACGCCGGTCCTTATACGCATCGACCTGCAAAGAGACACTGCGGCCCGGAACGACATACGGTACGTCTGCCTCGGCGATCTGAAGCTGGGCCTTTATCGGATTGGTTCTTAATATAGTGGCGATAACCGTCGCGGTCGAAACGAACTCGCCTATAGCTACGGGACGACTGCTGATAAAGCCTGAGAATGGGGCCCTTATGACTGTGTCTGCAATTGCCTGCTCGGCGTTGGCAACCTGAGTACGAGCTGCCTCAACGTCGGCAAGGGCGGAAGCAATTGCTTGATTGTTCTGCCGTGCTAGGTTGACCGCCGCGTCAAGCTGTTGTTTCGCGGCCCGCTCGCGTGCCCTCGCTGTGTCCCGCTGTAGTCTCCACTGCTCATAGACCACCATCGAAACGTCACCCGTTTCGACCAGATCTCGATAGCGCTTTTCATTGGCCTCGGCCTGGCGCAATTCGGCAACCGTTTGCTCGTAATTAGCGTTCGCTACCCTCACCTCAGGTATCGTTGACGCATTGAACGAACCGCCGGGAGACAAACCCAGGCGGGCTTCTGCCTGCCGGACGGCTGCCTGAGCTCGCTTAACTGAGGCGTTTGCCGACGCAAGCTGCAGCTTCGCATCGCGATCGTCGATACGGGCCATTACGGTGCCGCCAGAAATGAACTGCCCAACATTTACAGTTACATTGGCGAGCTTACCCGCGGTCTTTGGTGCGACATTCGAGGATTCATCGGCCGTCAGACTTCCGTTTGACTGGATGACAGATGCGACATCACGAGATTCGCTCTTTCCAACGGTGATGGTTACGGTATCGCCGGCGGTTTCCTCTTCGGCTCGATTTGCGGGCGGTGCTGACGAATTGCTGGTGCCCATAAAACCACAGGCCGAGCTCGCGATGGACACGCAAACAGCAAAGGAGAGTAGCTTTGATCTTTGTTTGATCATGATCAAGATAAAACCAATTCTAACTTACGTATTCGCACTATTTAACCTAAGATATGTAAAGAATTGTCAATCTTTATTTACGCACTTTTACGTGCATGACAGTTTCTAGTTAAGAAATCTTCAAAATTGAATGGTCTTTTATGGAGCAGATCACAGCTATCGAATTGAAGCAACGCCTCGATGCAGGCGATGACATACAGTTAATTGATGTACGGCAGCCTGACGAATACGAATTCGCAAAGATCCCGGGCGCCAGACTCATACCGCTCGGAGAGGTCCTGCAGCGAATGTCAGAGATCGACCCGAACCGCGAGACCGTCGTTCACTGCAAGATGGGCGGTCGCAGTGCAAGAGCTATCGAGGCCCTGCAGCAGGCAGGTTTTACCGGGAAACTGGTAAACATGGCCGGCGGCATTACTGCCTGGTCGAACGACGTCGATCCTAACGTTCCGAAGTACTGATAGAGTTCGAGCCCTCGTCAGAGATGCTGATATCGAGGTCGATATCGGGCGCAAGGCGGACTATCTGCATCCCTTCCTGCACCGTCGTCCTGCAGGCGATCACGCCTTTTTCCTTATCTCCATTAACGAGCCAGACCTGACAGTTAAGACAGTCGCCGTTCCAACAGAAATCTCCGTACGAGATGCTCTCGGTATCCAGAAACTGAAAACACCGCAGCAGCGAATTATTTTCAGGCACCTGAACTTTACGGCCGAGCAGTTCGATCTCAACGAGCCTCTCATAAGGTTGGAACATTTCCGGCAGCGACATAAAGTTAAGAGATAAGTAACGTCCGTGTTGTGCGGAGCAAGCTAGATTATCTTAACGAAAAGGTGTAATTTTGAACAATGGCGTTAGTGATATACAGCAAGCCGGGCTGTCCTTACTGCGATCAGGCCCGAGATCATTATAATGCCAGCAACATCGAATTCACTGAATACGACGCCCAGAACGATCCCGAACATCAACGCAGGATGCTTGAGCTTACGAACGGTGATACCGTTGTTCCGGTTATCGTTGAGGACGGCTCTGTTATTCAGTCGGGCTGGGGAAGTCCGCCGCGGGGATGCGTGATAATTCCCTCGTGAATGATTTTGTAAGGAACTTTTTTGCGTAGGAGCATCTCTAATGGGAGAACAGCCCCTCCGCGTTCAATATGATCGGTTCTCTGATCAATCAATATAAGTTGCTCGAGAAGATCGGTTCCGGCGGACAGGGAACCGTCTATAAGGCACTCGATACAAAACTCAACCGCACGGCAGTGATAAAGGTGCTCCCGCCTGAACTCACGCAAAAGACGGCGAACTTCAAACGATTCGAACGTGAGGCCCAACTCTGCTCTCAGCTTGATCATCCCAATATTTGCACCATTTACGATTTCAATGAGGACAACGGCGTATATTACATCGCGATGCAGTATATCGATGGAAAGAACGTCCGCCAGCTTGTGTCAGGCCGCCCGCTTGAGCTGAAAAGTGCGTTATCCATCACGATACAGGTTGCCGACGCCCTCGCTTACGCTCACTCCAAGAACATCATTCATCGCGACATCAAGGCCGGGAATGTGATGGTTACGGATTCCGGCCAGGCGAAGATCCTTGATTTTGGGCTCGCGAAATTACTTGAAGACGAACATTCCGATATCCCCGAAGGCGTTGATCGATCAGAGATAACCGAACTCGGCATTCCCTATGGAACTGCGACCTACGCCGCTCCGGAACAAGCCCGCGGCGAACGAGCCGACGAGCGCAGCGATATTTTCTCGACCGGCATATTGCTTTACGAAATGCTAACCGGCATTTGGGCTTTTCAGGGCAAAAATGTGGTTGACGTGAGGCATCAGGTGCTTTACGGCACTCCGAAACCGTTGGCAGAGATGCGTAAGGGGCCTCTGCCGCCGCAGCTTCAGCAAATTATAGACAAGGCTCTGGCAAAGAACCCCAAAGACCGTTACCAGAAGATCGCGCAGATGCGCGACGAATTGCGCGGCGTTCTGCAGCAGGTAGCCGGAGGAGCTATGCAGCCGACCACATATAGTCCGTCACATGCCGACGGCAGCAAAATGAAACGCGTCCTCAACTGGTTCACCGGCAAATCCGTACCTGAGGCGTCATCGCTAGGGGCTTCGCCGGCCTTCACCAGTTCGCCGTCGTTCTCGCCGGATCTGTCGATGACCGCGACCGGCACTGAGAAGAAGAGCGTGGCAATACTTCCGTTCAAGAACGTCGGAAAGGATCCTGCGTCAGCGTTTTATGAATTCTCGCTCGCGGACTCGGTGATCACGGAACTGGCGCAGATCCGTTCGATCATCGTGCGGCCTTCCTCGGTCATTGCAAAGTATCAGGGTTCAGACATCGACCCGCGTCAGGCGGGCCGCGAGCTTCGCGTTCACGCCGTATTGTCCGCGGGTTTCATACGTTCGGGCGAACGCCTCCGCGTTACGGCGCAGCTTCTCGACGTGGCGACCGGCGATATTTTATGGAGCGAACGCATCGACGCCGCCGGCAACGACATCCTCGCGATCCAGGACGAGATCGCGCAGCATATTCTCGAAGGCTTACGCCTGGAGCTCTCCGACATAGACGCGGAGAAGCTTGGCAAACGTGCAACGGACAACGCCGCGGCGTGGGAAGAGTATCTGCGTGCCCGCGATCATTTCGGACGCTTCATTTTTCGCAGTATCGACCCCGAAGATTGCGATCTTGCCATCGCAAATTTCAAAAAAGCCATCGAACTCGACCCGCATTTCGCTCTCGCATACAGCGGTCTCGGTGCGTGTTACGCAAATCGCGTCTTCAAAGGCCTCGGCGAGCCCGAAGACTACACCTACGCTGAGGCGGCGTTCTCAAAGGCCTTCTTTTATGATCCAAACGTCGTCGAGGCGCGTGTTTTGATGGTCATGATCTATATGGCACGCGGCGAAAAGAAAAAGGCCCGGGCAGAGATCGAATTGCTGCAGAAACAGTTCCCCAACGACGCCGCGTTGTATTTCGTCACCGGCGTGATCAATCGGCTCGACGGTAAATACGAAGAATCGCTCAAAGCGTTTGAAAAACTCGCCCGCCTTGATCCCGCGGCGCGTGCCGTGGCGGCTTATAACCGTGCCCGGATCTTTATTTACCGGCGCGATTTCGACCGCGCACAGGAGGAGCTGGACAAAGGATTCAAGGCCGAAAAAGAGCATCCGATGCTGCAAATTTTCCAGTCCGGGCTTTATTATTACCGCGGCGAGAACGAAAAAGCGCTCGAACTGATGCGTAAAGTTCTCCGCGAAAACCCCCGCATGGACGGCATTCGTCCGCTTTTTGCGATATATCTCGCCGGCAGCGGCCACGCCGACGAAGCTATGGAGCAACTGACCGAGGACGCCCTCGCGATCTCCCGAGCCGACCACGACATGGCTTATTGGGTCGGCGCGACGTATGCGCTGCTCGGCGAGCCCGATAATGCCTTCAAATGGCTGAATAAAGCCGTAAAACTTGGCAATCACAACAAACCGCACTTCGAAAACGACCAAAACTTGGCGTCCCTGCGAACCGACGAACGCTGGAGCGCTCTGCTTGCGAAGATCGACGAAGGCCTAGCCGACTAAAAACCGCCGCAAATGCCGCAAAATTCGCGGAAATTTCATTCACAACGCTGCCTGACGCGAAAAACTCGCGGAAATTCCGTTCACAACACTGCACGTCGCGTTCACACCGCTGCAAGCGCGAAAATTTTCACTGTAAGGTCGACTCACAGCACTGCAGCGTCGTTTTTCCGGCTGCACGTCGCGAAAAAACCTCTGCACGCCGCGTTCACAACGCCCCGCGACGCATTTTTCTCGCCGCAACGCCGTCCGCGAGGCCGCGTATCGAGTATTTTTCGCGTTTTTCACACAAAATTCACCGCATCTCGTGTTCAAACCGCCGCGTGATCGATAATATCGGCCGCAATTTGCGGCAACCTTTCGCAAAAATGACCCGCGATCGAGAAAAACGCTTGCAAACGGCCGAAAACGGTGTATGATAAACGCATCTTTTTTCAGTAGTATCCAAGCTCGCTTGGAAATGGCCTTTTCCCTATCCCAACGGAGGTTATTTCATGAACGACAGAGACAGACGGCGTTATGAGGCTGTTGCGCGCGTCGCGCAGTTCGGCGTGGACAACGCGGCGGATTTCGGCGGGTTCATCGCAGGTAAATTTGCCGAAATTGCGGCGAAATCCACGGAAATCGAGACAATTGCAGGTACAAAGGAGTCCGAATTCGGCGAATTCAGCCAGGCTTTCGAGCAAAAGGCAACGGCACGCGAAAATCTCCGCGAAGACATGGCCGCCATCGCCCGCACCGCACGCGCGATGGAGTACCAATTCGACGGCATTTCGGATCTTTTCCAATACCGGCGAAATTTGCCCGATGCACAGCTCCTGGCCCGTGCACGTGCCTTTTTTGAAGATTCAGCCGCATACGAGGGCGATTTTGAGGACTACGGATTGCCCGCTACATTCCGCAACGATCTTAAGAACGCCGCGGACGCCTTTGAAGCCTCAATGGACATAGGCGCCACCGCCACCGCCGAGCGCGTCGCAGCGACCGCCGACGTTTCTGCCCGCGTCGCCGAAGGAATGCAGCTCATACGCGTCCTCGACGCCCCGGTTCGTAATATTTACGCCGGCAACGTCGGTAAACTCGCCGCGTGGATCAGCGCAAAGACCGTAGAAAAAGATCCCAAAAAATCAACCCCACCCCCGGGACCGTAGATTGGAGGCTTTAGTTAGTAATGTTTATCGGGAGGAAACGTAAAATGAAAACCAGAACAGCACTGCTCCTAATTGCAGCGTGTTTGATATTTACCGGCTGCAACCGCACACAACTAAAAGAAGATATCAATACATTCGATGCGGCCGTAAAAGACGGATCGAAGACGATCGCAGAGTACTACAATGGACTTAATGCCCAGGAATATGACCTTTATTTCGAATTGCTTCAGATCGATCCGAGTTTTGAAGTGGGAGATTACATTGTCTATGAGCTTCGCGACGAGGCTGGAAAGGTCACCCAAAAGGTGACGATGGCCTCGCCGTTAAAGGAACCGCCTTTTCCACAGAGATCTATCGATACTCGAATACGATTGCTGAGAGAGCTCTCAAATTATAGTAATAACCTTGCTGAATTAGCCGGATCCGACGCACCGAAGCGATTCGATGATAATACTCAGACATTTGCCAACAATTTGCGTTCACTCAAGAACACTTTTGAAAATCTGGGTAAAGACGAGAAAAAAGACCCCACCGCCTCACGCTTTGTTACCCCGATCGCAACAATTATCGGTGTTGTCGGAAAATGGTCGCTCGAAAGAAAGCGTTGGAACACGTTGCGTTCATCCATAATTGAGGCATCTCGGCCAATTAATGTGATACTTGACCAAATTGCCCGCGACCTTGATTCATACGTCGATCCTTTGACTGACTTAGCCGCCAATGACAGATATACAACCGCGATCGTTTACTATAACCTCCGCAAGAAGGATATGTCTGCTGATCAAAGGTCCAAAGCTCTGGCGTCCATCCGACAATACAAGGAGGCTTATGACACTGCGGCTCATTACAAACCCTCTACTATCCCGAAACGAATAAAAAGCGTTCATGAAGAACTCGTAAAGGTCGCAAAGTACAACAGAACCCCTCAGGACCTCGCATCTCTTCGCGGTGAACTGTCAGAATTTGTCGAAGATGTTGAGCGGCTCCGCAATGCGGTTCAGACCATAAGAAACAAGAAATAAGAATAAGTAAAAGGAGATAAAAATGATCTATCTTGACCCTCGCGACCTGGCAAGGTGTATTGACCTCTGCTTTCTTAATGCTCGTAACAACGCGGATTTCACACCAACCCAGCGACAAAATTTTCTTTTCAGAGGAAAGATCCTTAGGGGCCATTTTGTGAATCTCGTGTCGGCATCATGGAGAGATGAATATGACGCGGATATCAATGCGGCACTGACCGAACTAAAAAGTATCAATAGAAGATTAGCCGATACGACGCAGACGCTTAACAATTACGCAGATACTATTCAACGCCTCGCAGACGTTACAGCCTATCTCGAGAATCTGCTTTCGGTCGCAAGCAAGTTCATTTAGCCGAAGAGTTGCACATCCGAGGCCGCATTCGAGACTCCATAGAGTGTCCCGCGATGTTTATGCCTCGCGGCGGATGATCTCTGCTGCGGGGCGTTTCGCAACATTTTGCGTCGCATTCATTTGGATATATTATGAGGACATTCCCGCGGGGTTCAGATAAATAGGAGGCATTTCGAGTTATGAGGACGAATTTGGCGTTGATCGCCGTGATCTTGTTTTTCGTATTGGGGTGCAGCCGTTTCAATTTCACTGAGATGGCGAACAAGGCTCTGGATAGGGCGAACGCCAACCGCACCGTACCGCCCACGACCGTGGAGAAAGACGGTTATGTTGCGTCGGAAACGGGCACAGAAAAGGAGAAACCGTCCGCGGGCAAGTCGAACGTGCAGGGCACGGTGCTTTTCAACGAAAAACCGGCGGCGGGCGTTGAAGTGAAGCTGTGTCAAAAGTTCAGCTCGATACTCGGCTGCCGCGAAAAGCAATACACGACCAAAACCGACGACGCGGGCGAATATCTGATCAAGGACGTCGAACCGGGCGATTACGAAGGGCTTGTCGTAAGAGTATTTAACACTCCCGCCTATGTTTTCGCGACAAAAGGCTCGATAATTTCGGCCGCGAAATACAAAATGGAGCCCGACAAAACGTTCTTCGCTCCCGCGACAAATCTTTTCAAGTCGGACATAAAAACACAGAGCCCAAAGGCCAACGCCAAGGTCGATTCCGCCGCCTTTGAGGCGAAATGGGAACCCTATCCCGACGCGGCATACTACAAGGTCAGCTTTTTTGCCAAAGAAGTAAAAGCACGGTCGCCGTACATCAATCACAAGGTGGAAGATACGTCCTTCAAGCCGGATAAGGCTTTCACCAACGGCGAATGGCGTATGAAGATCGACGCATTCAATGCTAATGACATAAAGATCGCCCAATTGAAAGATGATCTGAAATTCACCGTCACAGGCGGGCCCAATTGATCGCGTTGCTACTGAGCGGCGTTGCGTTCGAAAACAAATTCGTTGCAGCCTAAACCAACGCCGCCGGCTTTTATCTTTACGAGCGTAAAACCGCGCGTTTTGTAGAATTCGAAGATCTCATCGACGGTCGCGGCCTCATACGGATATCCGCCGACCCAATCTATGATGTCGTGCCAGCGGTTCATTCCCCGGCCGTTTTTATATCGCGTCCATGAATATAAATACTCCTGCGGTTTGAGCCGCAGCAGCGAGGATGTTAGCCGCTTTAGTTCGTCCGGCAGTATCACCGCCGCGGCAAAAGGTGTTTTGAGCACGCTCGGCAGCCCGGCAGTATGTTTTCTTGATCCAATGCCAACGAGCGGCTTGCGAACCTGTGTCGTTATAGATCGCGATAAATAATTTTCCGCCGGGCCGCGTCGGGATCGACGCATTTTCCAGCGCTCGCCACATCTCACCCGTGTGATGCAAAACGCCCCAGGAATAGACGACATCAAAGCTGCCTAACCGTTTCAAATGCTCGGCGTCAAGAGCAGACGCCTGCTCGATCGTCCAATCGCCGTCCCCGTCGAAATATCGCCGCCGCAATTCCTTCGTACACGCAACGGAATTCGTATCAAAATCCAGCGAATGCACTCGCGCACCCAATTTCCTCGCCGCGAGCGAGAACAGCCCGCTCCCCGAACCGATGTCGAGAAACGATCTGCCCGCAAGGCTATCGCATTCAAGCATTTCCTTTAGCGATTCAACTGCGGTCTGTATTCGCTCATCGTCAAGCACGCTCAGGAATGCAGCCCAGTTCTTGCCGAATTCAAAGCGTTCACCGGCCGCCACTTCGCGGCCGTGCTGCTCGGCGATCTCTAAATTCTCTGTCATCGCAGCGTTCATATCTTCATTCTCGTTCGGTAACAAATGACAGGCCACTCATCACTCGGCACTCATCACTCGGCACTTATCACTGATGTCTCAATAAGGCGTCGAAGCTCTTCAACTTTTGCCTCCCAGCTTTCATGGCGGATCGCGTCGCTCACCTCGGCACGCGGTTTGGGCGAACACAATGCGGTTTCGAGCTTTGCGATGAAATCCTCGTGAGATTCACCGACGAGACAATCCGCAAGCACGCGCACCTCAGGAATATCGGTGGAAACCACAGGCAAGCCTGCGGCGAGGTATTCGCGCACCTTTAGAGGATTTGCAGCAAGCGTCAGATCGTTTATTACGAACGGATTTATCGCCACATCGAACGAACGGCAATACGCCGGCAGTTCTGCGTAGGGCTTGCGGCCGAGGAAGGCGACATTCGGCACGCCGTCAAGTATTTTCACCTTTTCCTCAGCATCGACGGCGATCTTACCAACCAGCACGACCGAGCCTTCCGAAAAATGCTCCGCGGTTCTCTTTATCAGCTCGTAATCGACCCAATCCGCCAGCAGCCCGTGAAAACCGATGATCGGCCGGGCCAGATGAGCAACGTCAGCCGGTATTTCAATCGCTGCATCGACCGCGGCCCTGAAATGCCGCCAATCTGTTCCGTGCCGAATGATATGCGTGTTCGGGTTGAATTTTTTCTTGTCCTTGTAAAGCTTCTCCGCCGAAACCACGACCAGATCAGCATCGCGAAACAGTTTTTCCTCGATATCTTTCAGTGCTTCGCTGCCCGTGAACGCAGTGTATTCGTCAACGCAATAATAGATCAGCTCCTTTTCTCCGATATGCCTCGCGATCATCCCGGCAGCGGGATTGAAAACCATGTTGACGACGTCATTCATTCGCAGCTTTGCCATTGCGTTCTTGATCTGACGTATCAAGGTCCGCCGATTCCATTCAACGATCAAACGGCTACCGTATGCGGGGATCGCAAAAGGATTCAGCACGAATATGTTCGGCTCGACCTCACGTATCGGCTCGGTAAAGCCTTTCAGCTTTTTAAAGATGCGTGAAACGTCTTTCGAGGAAGCTGTCGGCATTCGGTTCGCAATTGCGTTAACCCAAAGGATACGATTGTCCTTTGCAAGCACGCGCATCAGATGCGTTTTTGAAAGCGGATCGCCCGTCCAGTCGTGCGAAAAGCACAGAATGTCGCGGCCGCGAAGAGCTTCCGATCCTGTCTTAACCATCTTTTTTGCGGTGTCAGGTGCCATCTTATGCAGTTCTTGCTGAACGGATCTTGCGTTTCAGCGATTCCGGCATCGAATTGTAGGTCTGCAGGGCTATGCGGCTCAGCCGCTCGCGGTTCGCATGCAGCCGCAGAAATGTATTGTCCTTTCGATACCTCCAAGTGCTCCAAATCTCACCGCCGAATCTTGAGAGGAATGGAGGCGATGCCCCCATGCTGAACCATCGAAAACCGCGTTCGCATGCCCATTCGATGCCGCGCCAGGCAAGCAGTTCATTTGGGTGCAAACGCTGAAACTCCTGTCGCGAATTGTTCGCGGCATACTCGACCACGCCCTTTGGGAAATATCGAAAGTATGTGCCGGCAATAACCTCGCCATCATGCAGTGCGATCAGCGTCTTTCGATATTTCGCTCCGATCAGGGTGCGAAAATCTCCTTCGTTGTCGGCTGCAATGCCTTTTTTCGCCGTCCAATCGCAGTGGATGGCATAGAGTTGTTCTACCTCCTGTTCCGTTTCAAGGTCTTTTACGGTGACAAGGCCTTGTTTTACTACCTTTCGTATCTGCGAACGCCGGCGTTCCGCAAAGCCCTTGAAAAGCTCATCGGCACCTCGGCGCAGATCAAGCATTACGATCCGGTCCGCGCCGGTCGCCTGTTGTGCTTCAAAGGAATCCACGTTACCTCCAACCGGCTGCCAAAGATGTATGTCAGTAAGCTCGGCGCTCGACCTTAGCGAGCGAACACCGCTGAGGAGGCATTTAAACGCCGCATCGCATTCAGTACCGTTGAGAAACGCGGCCTGCGGCCGAACGGCAAAGCCCGACAACACGTATCCGCCGTGGGCAACACCCGTCAACGCCGCGACGATCTTTCCCTCATCTTCCGCCAGCACCGCGAACCGCTCGCCGGCACCGACAAATCGGTCATTGAAATACTCCGGCGAGGCATAATGCGTTGCCATATCCGCGTCAGCAAGCATCGCCAGCCAGCCCGTTTCGACATCGCGTTCCGGATAGGTTGTCAGGATGATGTGTTTCATTTCGTTGCCTCGCCATCAAAGAACTGCCGCTGCCAGATCTCGAAATTTACAAGGGCCCAAATGCGTTCGTCGTGATTCTGGCCCGCGTTGTGTTCAGCGACAAGCCGCCGCACCGCTTCGCCATTGAAAATGCCGCGTGCGATCGCGCGGTCACCGAGTACGTATTCATCAACGAAATTCTTGAATTCACCGCGGAACCAATTCCCGACCGGCACCGGAAAGCCCATTTTCGGCCGATCCAATATTTCGTCCGGCAGAATTCCCTTCATCGCCTCGCGAAGTATCCATTTTGTCGTTGAACCGCGTAGCTTCATCTCTCGCGGCAGACGCGCGGCAAATTCGACAAGTTTGTGGTCGAGAAACGGAACGCGGCTTTCGATCGACGCCGCCATCGACATCTGATCCTGTTTCATCAGCAGCTCGTGCAGATAGGTTTTAGTATCGGCATAAAGCAGCTTATCGAGAATATCGTCTGCGTCGGTCTTTTCGATCCAGCTTCTTTGCAGAATGTATGGATCTTCGTCACCGATCCTTTGGAGGGTCTCGCGGGAGAACAGATCTCTTTGCATCTTTCGCGGGAACACACCGAAGTTGTCGAAAAAGAGGTTCTCTATATCTGCTTCGCGACTAAGGAATGTTCTGCCGAGTTTGCGGCCGAATCCGCCCGGCAGCGTCGCCACGCCGCCGCGAACCGCATCTCTGAAGAATGATGGCGTGACCGCCTCATACTTTTGTCCGTAATTCAGCAATTGCAGCGTCTTTGCATAACGCCCGTACCCGGCAAGCGTTTCATCGCTGCCCTCGCCGGTTAGAACGACCTTTACATGTTCCTGTGCGAGTTTTGAAACAAAATACAGCGGCACACTCGCGATAAAACCGATCGGCTCGTCCTCGTGCCAAACGAGTTTCGGCAGCTCGGTAAAGAATTGCTCCGGCGTGATCGTGATCTCGTGATGATCGGTTTTGAACTTGTTCGCGACAAGCCGCGCATATTCGAGTTCGTTCGCATCGCGCTCGTTGAACGCGACGGAGAATGTTTTTATTGGCTCCGAAACCATTTGCGACATCATCGCAGCGATGGCCGACGAGTCGATCCCGCCGGAAAGGAACATTCCCAGCGGCACATCGGCCATCAGACGAAGCTCGACCGCACGCCGAAACATCTCGCGCCACATCTCGACCGCATCACGGTCAGACATCGGCTCGTGCTTGGGTTCGAATTTGAGATCCCAATACTCTCGAATCTCGATCCGTCCGTCTTTCCACAGCAAAGTGTGTCCCGGCAGTAGGCGCTTTACGCCGCGAAAAAGCGTTTCATCGCCCGATGTACCATGGTTCGCAAATTGGTCCGGAAGTGCGTTGTAGTTCAATTGCGGCTTTACCGCATCTACGGCGAGCAGCGATTTGATCTCAGAAGCGAAATAAAGCGAACCGTCATCGTCGTGGACGTAATAAAGAGGCTTTACTCCGAATCGGTCGCGTGCCAGAAAAAGCTCTTGCTTTCGTTTGTCCCAGATCGCGAACGCGAACATTCCGCGAAGATGCTCAACGCAGTCGCGGCCGTATTCAGCGTAAAGGTGCAGGATCGTTTCCGTGTCGCTGCGATTTGAGAAAACGTGGCCGCGGGCGATCAGATCGCCGCGTTCGTCAGCATGGTTGTAAACCTCGCCGTTGTAAACGATGGTCAGATCGCCGTATGTCATCGGCTGTCGGCCGTGGGCTACATCGACGATCGAAAGCCGCCGATGGCCGAGACCGACATTACCGGCGGTCAATACACCTCCCGCGTCAGGTCCGCGGTGATGCAAACGCTCGCGCATTGCGATCAGCTTTGCCTCGCTAACCTGTCGTCGGGACGCGGGAGAATATGCGATGCCGTTTATGCCGCACATACCAAGAATAGAAATTACGAATAGGCCTGCTTTTACTGAATTTTGTGGGAGCCAATGAGGCTTCTATTAGAATACAGCCCGGCGTCTGATATTGGAAGAAAAATATCGCTTATTGGCATCGGAAATCGACAAGACATTTGGATTTTACGAGGTTTTCAGCGTTTTCTTCCTCGACGCTTGTATTGTGACAGAAGTAATGACAACAAATGCGATCCGCGTGAAGGCAAAGGAACGGCAGCCAAGCCGTCGACTGGGCATTTTGCGCATCGCTCTGCCGCTGCTTTTCTCGGTCATGTTTATAATTGGATTCGGTTGGGAATGGAACACTGACAGCTTTGGATTGTTTTACGCACAGCCCGAAATAACCGAACGTTTCGAGGAAGGCAGGCTTATAAAAGTTCCTGCCGGCGGGAATCTTCAAGCAGCGATCGACCGGGCAAACGGCGGAGACATTATCGAACTTGAAGCAGGAGCGACCTATAACGGACAGATAAACTTAACGAAAAGCAATTCAGGAAAGCCGCTCACGATCCGTTCCTCTGCCGCCGACAAACTTATCGAAGGCAAACGCGTTACTCCCGCTGACCGCCAACATATGGCACGCATTGTTTCGGGAATGCTTGGCCGCGCCGCACTAATGGCTTCTAACGGTGCAAGCGGTTATCGCATCGTCGGCATCGAATTTACATCAACAAGTTCTCGTTATAATTACGGCCTCGTCGTCCTCGGAAATGGCGAAACCCGTCCGGAAAATGTACCTACCGATATCGAGATCGACCGTTCCTACATTCACAGCAATGGCGGCCGCGGGACGGTTCGACGCGGTATCGCGTTAAACAGTGCGCATATTACGATCAAGAACAGCTACATCGAAGGCTTCGCATATCCGGGCGAAGAAACACAGGGCATCTGCGGTTGGACAGGGACGCGAAACGTACGTATCTACAACAATTACATCGAAGGCGGTGCGGAAAATATAATGTTCGGCGGTGCTGACCCCGCAAATGCGGAACTCATCCCGACGGATATCGAGGTCACCGGCAACCATCTGAGCAAATCGCGATCGTGGAACAAAGACTCCACGATGAAGACCGCTTTCGAACTGAAGAACGCAAAGAATGTCGTTTTCAAAGCCAATTTGATTACGGACAATTTAAAAGGCTCAGCTTTCCGCATCACGGTCCGCAATCAGGATGGAAAAGCTGCCTTTTCAACCATAGAGAATGTCGTGGTACGCGACAACATCATCGACACGACAGGCGACGGCATCAACATACTCGGGCGCGACGACACGCACGCGAGCCAGACGCTGCGAAACCTGACCATCGAGAACAACCTGTTCCTTAACGTTGGCACGAACGTAATTGAGGGCGGCGGCTATTTTGTACTGGTGAATGACGGCGAGGGAATCGTAATTCGTAACAACACCGTACTCAACAACGGCAACATTACAACGTTTCATGGTGCGATGCCTCGCGGCTTTGAATTTTACGATAACATCGTCGGTCACGGAGATTACGGCATTCATGGACGCCTCGACATGCGATCCGATGCTGCACGGGCGATGTTTTTCAATAACATTTTCATTGACCTGAACAGGATCGACCCGTCCGGAAGGTCATTTCCGCCCGGGAATGAATTCGTTTCAGGAGTTTCGGAATTGGGTTTTGCTGATGCAGCGAGCGGCGACTATCGCCTCTCGCCGAACAGCCGTTTTGCCGGAAAAGGCCGCGATGGAAAGAATCCCGGAGCAGACTTGATCTCATCGAGTCTCGCCGGATTACGATAGAGGTGCTTGTCACCTATCACCATCTACTGAACTCTAGCTGTCTTGTGTTGTTGCCAACTTTCTGTAAAGCCCAATAATAGCGGCGATTTGATCGGCCTGCGGAGCTGCATCTTGATGTCTCGGCGGGACTGACATGACCTCACTGACAGCGGCGGCGATGGACTCCGGTTCGTGATCGTCGATGAGGTGAACGCCTTCGGGACGAAGTCCGGTTCTTGATGCAATTACCGGTGTGCCGAGGAAAAGCGATTCGCGAACAGAGATCGCATCGCCGTCAAACTGCGTAATTCGAAGCATCACGTCAGCTTGTTCTATGAGCTTCAATACAACATCGTGCTCGATCGAGTCCGCCAGCAAAACGCTGTCCGCAAGACCGGCCTCAAGGATCGCATTTTCGGCGTGCTCCCGAAGCGAACCGCCGCCTACAATGACAAGCCCCGCATTCTGATGCTCATCTACGATATACCGCATCGCATCGATCAGGAGCAACGGCTGATATTCAGGTTCTAGACCGCCAACGGCAACAAACAGCGGCGTGTGGCCTTTCGTAAAGCCGGAGATCTCGGCCGGCATCTCAACCTGTTCCCTTGGACGCGTCAGCACATAGGGCGGGACCACTGACAGCCTATAGTCATCGACACCGTAACGGCGGAACACTGTCGCGATCTCGTCATTGACCGCAATGACGTGATCGAACCGCCTGAAGACGGCTGCGGCTAAAGTTGCCGGCGATGCCGCACGTCCGGTCTTCGAACTCGGGAAACCGCCGGAGTGCATGGTCAGCACTTTCTTTCCGCGCCCGAACATCGTAACCGCGGCCGCGAGAGCGAGCACACGCGGAGTTATCTCGCCGCCGAGGTGCAGATGTGTGATGTCGGTTGCGGCGGATCGGAGCACTTTGACCAGTTGAATTGGAGTACGGGGAAAAGAGATCCCGTCAACATCTGACCCTGCATTACCTTTTGTCGTCGCGATAACAGTACAGTAATCGCCGCCGATCAACAGCCGTTCACGTATCGCAAACACGTTTCTGCTCACGCCGCCTTCCGGCGGTGGAACAGGACCAAGCTGCACGACACGAAGTTTCATTTTCCATTTACGGCACGCAGCCGCTCATACACCGCAATTGTCCGATCTAGTTGGATCTGTAATGAGAACTCTCTCGCGATCTTTTGCCGTCCTCTTTCTCCGAACGAATTTGCGATCTGTTGGTCGTCGAGCAGGACGTTAAGTTTTTCCGCCAATCCTCTGTCGTCGTCGGATGCTACGAGGAATCCGGTTTCACCGTCGATGACAGCCTCGCGGGCACCGCCGACATCGGTCGCCACCACCGGTTTTCCGGCGGCCATATATTCGAGAATAGAATTTGAAAATCCTTCGTTTGTTGACGTGAGCACGCACACATCTGATGCTCTCAAGAGTCTGGGAACATCGTCGCATCTGCCCAAAAAATGAACCCGCCAGCCGACGCCGAGATCATTTGCCAGCCTTTGCAATTCAGTTTCCAGATCGCCCTCGCCGGCAACGGCGAAATGCACATCATCTCGAGGAACTGCCGCCGCTGCCCGCAACAGCATCGGCACATTCTTGACCTCATGACGCAAATTTGCGACCAGCGTGACAAGTTTGGAATTGGGAGGAATGTCCATTGAAACACGAACCGCGAGAGCATCGCCGCTATCAACGAAGCGTGCGGCGCCAATGCCGTTATAGATAAGCTCGATCTTTTCTTCAGAGATGCCGTATTCGTTCGTCAAATGTTCTCGGACGGCCATCGAATTGGCGACGATCGCATCGGCCCTGCCAAACGCGATGCCTTCTACAAACTTCTGAGTTCCCGACCGCATTCCGCCGGTCTCACGTTTCGATGCCACTCTTATTGGCGTCCGAGCGAAAGATGCCGCGGCCATTCCAAATACATTTGAATAGAAGTCATGTGTGTGGACGATCGAAATATTGTTCTCTTTGAGAAACGCTGTACACGCGCGTACCTGCCGTACACAATTCGCATCGTAGAAAGAAGCTAACGGGAACTCCGCGATCTCGCGGACCCCGAGCGATCCAACACCCTCACGCAAAACTCCCGTACCGTCCAGCACAGCCACACGAACATCAAACCGCCCTTCACGCACCAGCATCTCGGTCAATGCCGCGGCCTGGCGTTCGGAGCCGCCCTGATTAAAGCTTCCGAAGAATTGTAAGACTCGCGGTTTCACGGTGGAAAGATCTATCCGATATCGGCCGTCCAAAGGCCTTCGTTGGTTGAGATGTAAAGCTCCTTTCCGAGCCGTCGAATATGGGCGAATTCCAGCGGCTGCCCGGCGAAGATCTCCATTCCTCCTATGCTCAGCGAATCGCCGCGGATCAACAGCATCTCGTCAGGGAGTTGTCCGTTGTCAGACAAACGGGCCCACGAGTAGCGGAAATTTGATGCAAAAATACCATTGTCAGTGGATTCAGACTGGTTGTCTGCGAAGATGAAAAGGTCTGTGAAATTGGGGGTTCTAACAACGAATGCACGCCCAAAATCGACCGGCACCTCGCTGACGTTCGGCGCCTCGCCGATCACAGGGAACAAGAATGTAAAAAATTCCTGTTTACCGACGCCCGCGGCTGAATATCGGCAGTACGCGGCATTTTTCTTGTTTCCGTGAACACGCGAGACCCAACTTTCTCTCTGCTGCCAAAACCCATCATCGCCAAAGGTGTGGAGTTTGAATCCGTCGCCTTCAACAAAACTCCCATCCTCCGATACTGATACATCTACGCCCGCGTCAAAATGAAAATGCAGATCGTACTCGTGCACTCGCTGGGCGTCTGCCTCGTCGCGAATGACCCAGTAATCGCCTTTCAGAAAAAGCACACTGCGGCGATGCATGACAGGGTCGTCTAAACGTCGATATCCGTCATGACTTCCTTCGAATAGATCGAAACGCGGCTGCGAGATCCATTTTTCAGCGGTTGCGTTCGCCCTCGAATGCCATCCGAAGGTGCTTCCGGGCTCCGACGACGATCTGCCGTCAACAGTCAAAGTATTGTGGGCGGCTGTCGAACGGAACAGATCACGCATTTCCTTTGATTCGTGATATGTGTAGGTCCCGGGATCAACAAGGATACACTTTCCGTTCAGCGCCGCGGTAATAGAAAGTGTGTCGGCGTGTCCGTGACCTCCGGACAATGCCCCGACCTCGCCGCAATCGATATGAAGATAGTTATCCAATGCACCTGATCCGTCACGCATCACATATTGGCCGCCGACACCAAAATCCCTTGACGCCATGCCGGGCACTGAGGCACCGAGCGACCGGTAAGTGTTTATACCGGCCTCGCCTAAGAGCCAGAACAGGTCTTCGATCTCAGTCCCCGCACACGCCCACATCTCACCGCTGCTGAATAAGACCGAACCCACAGCAATGCTTCCCCGAAAATCGTTCGGTGCGGCAGACGACAGCGGAAGTAATCGCCCTCCGTCATCGTCCCCGATCAGGGGCGTTGTGCCATCTGGCATCGCCACCGTCGAAAGATAGTCAAATGCCTTGCCGAGCCGTTCCTCCAAGTTGCTGTCCGAGACGTACCCGCCTGACGATGGCTGCAGCGATCGCAGAATGATGAAATGCGTGTAAATATCAACGGTGTATTTCTGATACCACGTGCTTTGTTCGAAATAAACACCGTCTGAATGGATCTGCTTTTCCGCCTCGGCGAGAAGTATCTCACTCGCGAGCTTCCTCCACGACGCTGCCCTTCGGAAATACGGGAACTGTGTGCCGAGGTAATACAGTCCAAGAGCTTCACCTGTCAGGTGCGTATTCGGGCTGAAGTATTTGGAAAGATACTTTTCAATATGGCGGCCGTGCCGATAGAGGTAGTTGGCCGCGTCCATAAAATGATTAGGCGTAAAACTCTCGGAATCGCGGAATAGGTGAAACGCCCATATCCACGACATCGAGCGAAATGCGACCTCCAGACTGCTCGACCAATTGATCCCCATTCCCGGTGGATTCTGCGACACCCACGATGACAGGTGCTCGACAAAACAATTCGCGTACCTTTCGTCACCGGTAAGACGATAGGCCGCACCAAGAATGAAAAAGTGTTGATGCCGGTTCAGCTCCCATATGACCTTACGGTCGCCGACCTCAGAGGCGGGAATTCGGTCGATCTCTTTCCAATGCTGCAGCGGCGCGCGTTTCTGTGATATCGGGTCGCGATGCCAGTCAATGTCAGCACCGACGTAAACGTTCCGATAACCCAAAAGGTCGAACCGTCCGCTGAGGATCCGATCTGCCTTGTCGATGATATTCGTGTGAACGTCCGCGCGGTCAAGAATAGACGAAATATTCGCAACTGAATTGCCTCGAACAGCGATGGAGGGGAAAAAGACCTTTTCACCGTTCTCAAAGAACCGCTGCCAAAGGCTCTCTGCAATTATCGGAGACCTGCCAAAATAGCCGGCGTCGATACGTTTGATGAATTCCTCGTTGGACATCGAGCCGCTTTCGCCGAAACGGTTCTCCGCATAGGCAGAAATGACCTGTCCTCCGCGAGTGATCACCTCGTCAAGGCTTCGGATCTTTTTGATCTTCTCAAACGGTCTCGACATTTGCTTTTGCTGCGGACTTTCTGATTTCCGATTCAGACCGCTCATTCATTATTGCTTTCAGGCGATGATCACGAAAATGATTCGGGTCACCCGAAAGACCGTCAACTGCCGCCATCGCGATGTTAAAGGCCTCGCGTGTACTGGCGAAATGTATCTTAAATTGGCCGTCCTTAGCGGTTGTTTCGATCAGGTCGCCGAAAAATCTTTTTGCGTCCTCGCCGATGCATGCCTGTTGATCGTGGTCGAAAAACCCGTGGCAATACAGCTTTACGAAGATCCAGTCGCTCTTGCCCGCGACCGTGACATTGCCCGAGACCCATCGGCGGAATCTCTCCATATCCAGGTCCTGGTTTGACGCGAGAGCTCCGTCCTCTATCCGTGGCAGCGGCATGCCATTAACTCGGCGGCGCCAATTGAAAACCAGCGGACCGCTGAAGATCAGCGGGAATTTCGTGATCTCTGACCCAACGCCGATCCTTATCCCCTTGCTGTGGGCCGCCGGCACGTCCAAAGGCAAGGCGCACTCGTAGATCTGGTTGAGCACGGGAACTTGCGTTCGATCAGGCGCCGAGGGCATTGTGAAATCCGCATAACAGCCCGTCTCCGCCAGTATCGCCATCTCGCTGTCAACGCCGCAATGGAGTCCATCGCAAGAATTATCGAGTGCCAGATTGCCGTGGACAAAACCATACCTGACCTGTCCCGTCACAACATCCCGCGACAGGCATTTGTGCCGGTCAGCAAGCGTGTCTCGAAACTCCGAAAGCTCCTGTCGCAGGTACTCTTCGCTGTCCGTTCCCGGATCACCATGATGCAAATGGACCTCAACCTCGCCCAGCCCTTCAGACTGCATTTCGGCCATGATGTCCAAGATCTCAGGATCATACTGTTCTGCCGGATAAAAATTGGTATGCCGAAATTTTGTGCCGTCCTCATCGACCACGGCGTTGCCGATAGACCGCGCCATTCGGTGATATTCTTTCAGACGACGGACCTGATCCGCGTGGCCAAGGATGCCGTTCTTGCTCCAGCCCGGTTCGAAATGATCAGCAATTGTGATGATCACATGCTTCTTTTCAAAAAGCGTTTTCTCCCATAGAGCTCTAAGACGCGACGCAGGATACCTGGAAAGCCAGGGTAGGCTCCAGCGCAGCTTCGTCAGATTGTTAGGCTCTTGTATCATTTACGCTTACGGCTTTACGCCTGTGTTTCTACCACTCCTGCGGACCGATCACGTGAAAACACGGAATTCCAAAATCGCCTGATCACGCTTTTTTCGCTTTCTTCAATAAGATCCAGCCTGTTTGCGATCAAGAGGTAAACAGGAGCAAAGATAAGTCCGCATATGAGCAGCACTAGGCTGCCGCCGAAGAAATTCAGGATATTGAGTGCGTGAATATCGAAAGTATCCTCAATGAAATTTTCGCCCGCATACTGAATATACTTGTGAACACCATTGTAAACGAAATAAGTGACGATCCCTGCCGCGAGTGCCGCGAACGCGGTCTTTATGACCGGTTTGAGCAGATGCAAATGCCTCACGCCGAGCTCAAGCTTCCTGATCACAAGCGTTTCTGCAACAACCTTTTCAATAAGGACGGCCGCAACTGCTATCGTTATCACTCCGGTAAGCGTCACGTTGCCTATTGAAAAATAGAGTACCGAGATCATCGCGGTGAGGATAATGATCCGCGTTACGAGGAAAATGCGGCCCAGTTCCTTGAACGACCTTACGACCGGATCCGTGATCAGTATCGCGAAAGGCAGCAGCGTGATGTTGATCGCAAAAATAGACGCACTCATTTCAAACTGCTGCGTGAAGAGTGTCGTTATGAAGGTGCGTGCCGTGATGAACAGGAATACGTATATCGGGAAGTAAACAAGCGCCAGTTTCTGCATCGCACGTGCAGTGAGCCGGATCATTTCATCGCGGTCGCCCTTCTGCTGGAGTTCGTTCATCTTCGGAATGAGTACTGAAGACACCGATTCCGACAACATCGCTATTAGGGGAACCTCGAAGCAGCCGTATGCGTAGATAGCGAATTCAGCAGATGTGAACTGATAACCAACAAAATAGTTGTGGATATCATACTGAGCCATCCACAAAATACCGGTCAGCCCGAACGGTATCGCATAACGCATCTGCTCCCAGAAAAATGCAGGGTCGAACGAACAGAGGAACCCCGGAAAACGCGTTCGCAGGTACCAGATCAAAATGATGGTCTGCAAGATCCCCTGGAACATCGCCGCGTAGATAAGGGCCTCGACCGAAGCAAAACAAATGATAGCCGTTCCCATCAGCAGCGTTTTTGAGAACTGTGCCGAAATAATGAAAACAGTCGCAACGCGAGCCTCTTGATTCGCAATTGCGACCATTTCCAGGAACGTCGAGAATATCCAGATCCAAATGACGACGCCGATCAGCGGTGCCAGCCGTGTGAGCTCCTCGCTGTGAAAGATATTTCCTATGATCTGCGGATAGAGAAATAATAGTAGACACGCCAGTCCGCCGACCACAAAATTGAAGATGAGTATATTGAGGATCGCCGCCGGCCGCCTTTCCTTCTCTCGCGCGAGAAAGTAGTAGGCGCTCATTGAAAACCCCAGCGGAAGGATCACTACTGCATTAGTAATGACCTGAAATGCCTCGCGGTAATGGCCGACCGATTCAAGAGCAAGATTTCGTACGATTATGAGAGGGAGAGCAAAGCTAAGGGAAAAGCCGACAAGCTTGGCCGCCAACAGCCAAACGCTTTGTTCCCTTAAAGATCGCTTCTTTTCCTCTTGTTTAAACATCTGAAGGCAAATTCTCAAATAGCCGCCGCGAATAGGCGGCAGCCGCTGAAAGAAAAGGCGGAATCACGCTGACCTTTCAATATTCCTGACAAAAGTTATTTCGTTGCTGCGCAGAGACTTAAAAGCCTTTAACAGAAGCCCGGGAGCAAACCGTGCCATGATCGCGACCGCAGTAAGTTTCAGCGATCGACGCCGCCTATTTGCCTGCCTGAATGCCTCGGCCGCTTCACGGTTTCGGCCGCTCAACAGGAGCGATTTTCCGCTCTCGACCTTCAGGTCGGTTCTGAAATCATCAATTCGTCTTTCGGCTATCATTTTTTCGTCGCACGTGAGATCGATGGTTGATATTGCACGCTCGAACGCAAAGATGGACCGTTCCATTCGATTGACCGAATCGCCGGAAAGGCTGTTCAGGTGAACGCGATACTTGGCAAGTACCTTTTCTTGAAATCCTATTTTCCCTCCGTTCTTTGCGATGCGCAGCCACAGCAGATAATCGTGTGCAAGGCCGTCTGCGGTATCAAACAAACCGGCAGCCGCCAAGGCCTCGCGGCGGACCATTGTCCCGGAGGTGATGACGTTGCATTTCAGATCCAGCAAAGAAGCCGGCGTCACTTCGCCGGATGACGGAGCCGTCTGCATAAAAGTACGGATGTATGGCGAACTGTCACCGAAAAGATACGCATCACAATAGACCATGTCGAGTTCGTGTCTCCCCATAAAGACGTATTGAGAAGCAAGGAAGTCCGGCAGCCATTGATCATCCCCGTCAAGAAATGCAATGATCTCACCGCGCGCATGCGATATGCCGGTGTTTCGAGCCTCACTGGCACCCGCGTTGTGCTGCTTTATATAGACGATCTCTTCCAAATAGCTGTTGATCTCACGTTCGAACCTCTCACTATCCGGCGAGCCGTCGTTAATGAGGATGATCTCGTATTCGCGAAATTTTTGGGCGATGACAGATTCCAATGTTACGGAAATGTGTTCTGCGACATTGTACGCAGGAATGATGACCGAGATACGCGGCCGACTGCTGAACACGTTACGGCCAACGCGCTTGCTAATGAGAATGTCCTTTGGCCTGTTCTCCGTCATCTCTCAGGTCTGATAGGCTCCCAGCTTTCGTATCGTTCGCCTCGGATGAATTTATAAAATGCTATTACTGACGCTAAGTTCGCCAGCAGAAAATACTGCGGTATCGATAGAATGCGGGATCGCAGCCCGGCTGTCTCGCTGATCCAGCCGACGACCGCCAAAAAATAAAAGATCGCCTGCAAGGCAAATAATGTGCTGTAGAAACTGCCCGACGACATCAAAACCGCGTTTGCGATAAGCATCGCGGCCAGCAAGATCGGCACGGCATATCGAAGCAGTTTGTGTGAGATCAACTGAATAGCGTAAAAGCCGCTCTTGAACGGGTTCATCATATCCCGGTTCCGCCAGAGGTCGGTGAATGTCTGGGCGATCACACGTATCCGCATTCGCAATTCCGCAGACGAATCTCGATTGACGTGTTCGTAACAGACCGCGTCAGGGGCGAATACGGTGCGAAGCCCGTTTCGGTACAACACGGTGCAGATCAGAAAATCGGAACACGCCTCCGGATACATCGGCACATAGGCTGATCGGCGGACCGCATAAAGACATCCCGAAGCCCCGATAAGCGAGCAGGCTTTGCTCTCGCACGCTTTAACGAAAGTTTCGTAACCCCAGTAGCTTGTAGCACCATCTCCGACAACGGTCTCGTCATCGTTCCTGTAAATAAGCCGCCCTGCAACGCAGCCGACCGAAGCATCGGCAAAAAGCGGCAGGATCTTGTTCAGGACAGACGGGTCGTAATTAGTTGTCGCGTCGGAAAACAGTATGATCTCGCTCGATGCAGCCTCGACCGCTGCATTCTGAACGAACGTTTTTCCCTTCCTGCCTTCAACTCTGAGGAGACGAACACGTCTGTCGGAAAATGACTCTACAATTTCGTCTGTCCTGTCGGTCGAACCGTCCGACGCGACCAGAATTTCTAGTTTGTCCTGCGGATGCTCTAGCCGGAAGGTATTTTCGATCTTTTCACTTATCGCTGCTTCTTCGTTGTACGCAGTTATTAGTACTGTGACTGTGGGCTCCGCAGCCGAACGCCGCACTGGTTCAGTACGCGTTCGTGCCATCAGATAAACGAGCAAGGGGTATCCCGCATAAACATATACCAGAATGCCGGCCGAGGCCCAAAAGGCGAAAAGCGCGATGAGATCGATCATCAGGCGGCCACCTCCGGCTTGGACGTCAGCTCTCGGCCTGGTTCAGCAAGGCCCGTCTCGATCGCATAAATACGTCGAAACGCTACAGCATAGGCGATCAAATAATAAATAAACCAGTTGTAGGCCACGTGGGCGAAAAAGCTGGAGACCAGATACCCGACGATACTGGCCTGAAGCCCGATCGCCAAATAGTAGTACCAGCCCTGCGTTTCTGCATCGAACATCGTTCTTTCAATAGCCCGCAGCTTGCGAAACGGGCTCAACATAAAGACAAGATACGCAATCAGCCCAAGTATCCCGAGTTCGGCAGAAACTTGGGTAAAAGCATTGTGCGAACCCAGATTTCTAACCCCGACGATCGGGAAATTCCCGATGCCGATGCCCCATGGATTTCTCGCCGTCACGATGAGCGAACGGATCAGAAGTTCCTGCCGCTGGTCACTGGAACCTACGGCGTCAAGCCCGGGAATGAAGATCGAAAGCATTCGCAGTCCGTAATTTCCGGGAGCTGCAATGATCGCTATCCCGCCAACAATAACGGATGCGATCGTCACGTTCAGCCTATGCCGTCGGCCGATCTTCCACGCCAGGACCGCGCAGCAGGCGATCAATCCCAGAAAACCTCCGCGCGAGAACGTAACCATGTTTGCTCCGATAAAAAGAGCAGCCATCGAGAAAAAGACCCAGCGGCGAAAGCTCCGGCCTGCAGCGATGCCCAAGGCGATCGCGAGCGGCGTCATCATTACAAAATGCATCGCCATCTCGTTAGGATTGCCGAACATCCCGCCGACGTCGACCGCAACCCGATATTCTTCGACCGTAAAGACGCCGCGCGAATAGAGGTCAAGTGCCGAGTATCCGAGGTAGATGCCGATGCCGAAAGACAGCCACAACATTGCCATCAATCTGGCACGCGTACGTACGACATTTACCAGAACAATGAAGATGACGACCGCTTTTATGAATGTGTCGTTGAACGATTCCCAGGCAAGGCCCGGATCCTTAGCGATCGGAATGGTGAAGAGAGCCAACAGCGTCATCGCCAATACGGCTTTGACCTCGGTCGAAAGCATCGTCACATTTCCTTCTATCGCCAGTTGGCTGGGAATGTAGATCGCAAGCGTCGCGATCGCGAAGTAGAACGCCGTTGCGGACAAAAAGCCGAGGCCCGGAACTATTTCGTATGGACGAAAGAGCACCATGATCGAGAACAGATAAAGCCCGATGAATGTAGCCGTATGTCCGTGCCGCACAAGCCATCTGTCCCCGGTCAGCAGTTCGGCGTCCCGGTCGGCAAGCTTCGCACTACTATCTCTATTCGTCCTTTTTGTTCTTTTCGTGGCAGGGTTCTTAGCCGAGGTTCGTTCGTTTTGACGCGGTGATCTTAGAGTTGATGTTTCCGCTTCTGCAAAAGTTTCCGAATAATGAGTTTCCGTACTCCCTGCCGCGTCGGCGGTTACGGAATTCTTAAGACCTATACGATCGGGAGCCTCCGGCTCGATGCCGTATTGCCGCGGCGGCGACGCCTTTCCGCGATTTTCGATACCTTTGTGCTCGTGCCTCGACATCAAATCTCATTTCGTTCCAACACTCGCAACGACTATGCGGCTATCTGTTCGCGTTCGACCGTGATCAATTCTTTGACCCTTAGCTTCAAGGCCTTTTCAAAATGCCGGGCCTCATTGACGCCTGAAAATGATAACTGTTGCAGATTGATCTCGATGCGCTTTCTGTAGTCAGAGACCAGCGAATCAGATACGCCCAACAATTCTGCGACCTCCAATTGGGTGCCGCTGTTAGTGATCAGGTAGCAATGCCAAAGCACATTTATAATGCGGTCGTACTGCTTTGTTTTTCCTCGAACGGACTGGCTCAGGGTTTCAAGAAAGCTGTCAACAGAATCAGCTGCGGCCATCTCGGCCTCATTCCGGAGAAGGTCTTCCTCCGGAGTATCTCGGTGATCGGTGAATTCAAATGGAGCCCTGTCGTCCTCATCGCTGTCGGTTCCGCTGCCGACCGGAACAAGATGAATGTCCATTATCGGTAAGCGTGACATCACAAAGGAACGCAGGGAACGGACGTCAACCGGCGAATCTACCGCCTTGAAAACACGTATTATCAGCTTCTCAAGCTCCGGGTTGCTGATGACGATCTGCGCATCACCTGTGCAGCCGACCATCCGAGTATCGCGGCCATAGAATGCGACGACCTTGACGCGCTCGTCCATTTCCTGAACGTCGCGGCGGGTCTTGTTGTCCTTCCACTCAGCAAGGCCGTAAAGACGGTCCGCTAGCCGCCTGTGAGCTTCAGGGTTGCCGATATTGTCAAAGCGGCGAAAGGCAGAACTGGACTGTATGAGCGTCGATATCCGCCGTGCCAAACGGTACGATTCGGGGTAGCGTTTACGCAGCTCCGCAGTCACCATGTTCGTGAGCTCGATCTGACTGATCTCGGCCTCGATCTCGGAATCAGTCATTCCGGTATCCAGATAATGCTGAAATCGATCTTTAGAGAGAAGAGCTACGAAAAGCTCCTGCGTAAGATCTGTATAAGCGTTATGTTTTCCTTCCTCGACGAGGAATCCGGCGCGCTTAGAAGCTCTGACAAGAGGATGCGAAGATACTATCCGATGCAGTTCCGTCCAGATCTGATTAACGTCAGACGTTTTCAGACTGTCATTCCATTTCCCGACCTTGACCTGTTTGTTTTGGATAGAACGGGGCAACCGCTCCTTGGTCTTAAGTTCACTCATAATCGGCTTTTCCGGGGGGTCAGATTGTCCTTGCCGTTCGATGCCGCGTGACGGTTCATGTCGCAGTGTTGAAAAGACCTGAGTTAGCGTGAAGGGCAAACTTTGCCCCGAGACATCCATGGGGGCTGCCTTGTTAAGGAGGGAATGAATTTTCCTTTTCTTCTAGGGTCTTTTGGTGCGATCAACTGCCGAGCAGCGTCGTCGATCCGGTTATCGCATTAGTTCGAAATGCATCGAACCATCGCAATATCAATAGTAACAAACTTCTTGTTTGTTGAGCAACAAGTTTTTGCACTCAGTTTTGTGCATACGAAGATCCGCTAAACTATTGCATTAATGAGACTTGTGGATCTCGGCCCTGAGGATCTTTAAAAAGAGTTCCGGATAATGGCACTTTTATTTTCCCAACTTTTGGAAGGTAACGGGCATTGCGGATTTACTTTTGGTGTATTGCAAACAAGGCCAAGGCCTCGACCTAAGTCGGGTCTATCTGCCGGTAAAGCCGTATGGTTACTCGCAACATTAGCTCGTTCTGCAAGAACGAAGACTGTCCGTCGTCCGACGAATTGCTCGCCTTTCAGGCTGGCGACCTGGATATGCCGCGTGCAGGCGAGATAATCGGACACGTCAATTGGTGTGATTTCTGTGCGGCAGAGATCGAATTTTACGAACACTTCCCGCCGATCGAGGCCCCGAGCGAATTTTCCGAAATTCCTGCTCCGCTTTTCGAGCTGGCCGCCGCTCTCCTCAACAACAAGGATCGCGGCACATCTTCACTTAACGATCTGATGAACGAATACGGTTTGGCGTATGATGGAGCCTAAGCTCCGCATATATCATCTATCGCTTCGCTGTATTTTTCGTCTATAACGTTCCGTTTGATCTTTAGGGTCGGCGTCATCTCGCCTTTGTCGATGGAAAATTCACGTGCCAATAAATAAACTCGCTTCACTCTCTCGTAGTCACTCAATTCCCTGGTCAGATCGACGGCATCCTGCTGAACCCGTTTTACAACTATCGGATCGGCACACAACTCCTCACGGGACCGTGAGACGTCTACGCCGCTTTCCTTTAGTTCCTCTTTAAGAGAGTCCCAATCCGGTACGACCAAGGCTCCGACCTGCTTTCGGCCCGAGCCTACGACGATCGCCTGCGAAACGAGCGGACTCTGCTTGAGCAAGCTCTCCACTTGCTGCGGGGCGACGTACTTTCCATTGGAAAGTTTGAAAAGGTCTTTGAGCCGATCGGTGATATAAAAATGTCCGTCCTCGTCGACATAACCGACATCACCTGTGTGATAGTAGCCGTCGGCATCGATCGCGGCAGTTGTAGCTTCAGGGTTATTGTAGTAGCCCTGCATTACGTTCGGGCCGCGGACCAACAGCTCACCGTCCTTTTCGGCGATCTTCAACTCGATGCCCTCGAACGGCGTGCCGATCGAGCCGACCTTGTTGTCGTCGGGACGATTAGCACATACAATGCAGGCCTCGGTCATTCCGTAACCCTGCAAGATCGGAATTCCTGCAGCCCAAAAGGCATACGAGAGCTTTTTGGAAAGCGGAGCTCCGCCTGATACAAAGAAACGCAGATCGCCTCCGACGCCAGCACGCCATTTCGAGAAAACAAGCCTGTTCGCTACCGCCTGTTTTGCCGCAAGCACCGGCGACACCGGCTGTCCCGTGTCTTTAGCTGTCCAGTATTGCTGGCCGACGTCGAGCGCCCAGTTGAAAAGCCCGGTCTTCCATCCGCCCGCAGCACGGCCTTTCTTCACGATCTTGTGATAGACCTGTTCAAAAAGCCGCGGCACCGCTGTCATGATGGTCGGCTTCACCTCGTTCAGGTAGCCCGCCAATTGGTCGAATGCCGCGCAATAGTGTATTGAAACGCCGTTTGCACAAAGAACGTAAAATACTGCCCGCTCAAATATATGTGAAAGAGGCAGGACCGCTAGGCTGCGGTCTTTTGAACTGATGGGAAGGCTCTTCGAAATGGATACTACATTGGTGACGAAATTCCCGTGAGTTAGCATCACGCCTTTCGGTTCGCCCGTTGTCCCCGACGTATAAATAATTGTGGCGAGATCGCCGGACTCGAGTTCTCCTAACGATCTCTCCACCGCGTCAGAGTCGATCTTTGCGTATTCGTCACCCTTTGATTCAAGATCTGAAAGCAGAAGCGACCGGCCTGCCGGACCATTTGAATCAGCGTCAAAAAACACGACCTTTTCCAGCCGTTCGACACTATGGATCGCATTCTCGGCGTGTTTATATATCTTTCGGCCGGATACAAAGAGCATCTTTGCACCGGAATTCTCGAGAATGTAGCGAATCTGCTCGACCGCCTGCGTGGTATAGATAGGCACATTTACCGCACGCAGCGAAAGAATTGCCAGATCAACGAAAGACCATTCGGGCCGGTTTTCCGATATTATTGCCACACGGTCGCCGGCCTTTACGCCTAGCGACGCAAGCCCCATCGC